>JADJEE010000001.1:628761-943141 GCA_016709225.1 Deltaproteobacteria bacterium
CGATGGTGACCAGCACGTACGCGCGCCGGTGCGCGTACGCTTCGAGCCGTGCGAGCACGGCCTGCAGCATCGCGCCGTTGCACGGGGCGTACATCACGTAGACGCTGCCGTCGGGCAGGATCTCGCGCGCGTCGCCGTGCACGAACGAGACCCTCACGTCGCCGAGCGACGCCGCGATGTGGCGGGCCGCCGCCACCAGCGGTGCCTGCAGCTCGACGCCGGTGGCGGTCGCACCGGTCAGCAGCGCGGCCAGCATCACCACGCGGCCGAGCCCGGCGCCGATGTCGACCAGCGTGTCGTGCCGGCGAAGCGGCGCGCGCTCGACCAGACCGAGGATCGCGTCGACACCGGCGGGCAGGTACGGCACCGCGCCGCGGGGCAGCGGCGAGTCGGGCGGCAGGGCCGGTAGGTCGAGCGCGACGTCGAGCCATCCATCGCGCAGCTCGACCGGCTGCCGGCGGATGCGATCGCGCAGCGTCGCACCGCGCAGCCGGCCGGCTGCGATCGCAGTGCGGGCCTGCAGCGCGTCGGCTCGCCACGTCGAAGGCATCGCTCGATCGCATCTTGTCGCGCGGCGGCAGGGCTCGGCAAGGCACCGGTGGACACGGCCCAAATCGCACCATGGAACATGGCGGTGCCCGCTTGCGCAGCGGGCCTCGGCCCGCCGCGTCGGTGGGCCGGGAGCGAGGGGGTGATGCGCGGTGCTTGCAAATATAGCCAACATGCTATATAGCGAAGTGAGCATGAACGAAGAGGCGCGCCTGAACCACGTCTTCGCGGCCCTGGCCGACCCGACGCGGCGATCGATCCTGCGCCGCCTCGCGCAGGGCGATGCGACCGTCGCCGAGCTCGCGGCGCCCTTCGAGATGGCGCAGCCCACGATCTCGCGACACCTGCGCGTGCTCGAGGACGCCGGGCTCATCCGCACCGCTCGCGATGCGCAGCGACGTCCACGCAGCTTGGTCGTGGGTGGGCCGCTGGCGGCCGCCGACGTATGGCTCGCGCCGTTCCGGGCGCAGTGGGAGCGCCGCCTCGATCGCCTCGAGTCCTTCCTCGGTGGGCGTGCGACCGCGGCCGCGCGCCCATCGACGACCGCCACGGCACCCCGACGATCACGACGAAAGGCCGGCAAGACCCCATGAACCATCACATCGACCACTCGACCCTCACGATCGCCTTCGAACGCACGGTGCCCGCCTCCCGCGAGGAGGTCTTCGACGCGTGGACGCGGCCGGAGCAGCTCTCGCAGTGGTGGGATCCGACCGGCGCGAAGCTGGCGCGCTGCGAGATCGATCTGCGCCCGGGCGGCAGCTTCTGCTTCGTGAACGAGGGCCACAGCCCGCCGTTCACCGGTACCTACGAGCGGGTCGAGCCGCCGGCGAAGCTGGTGTTCGAGGCGCTCGGCTCGATCGGCACCGTCGTGCTCGATACCGTCGCCGAGGGCACGCGCATGCGTGTCACGATCCGCTGCAGCTCGGCCGAGCAGCTCGCCCACCTGCTGCAGGTCGGCGCGGCCACCAACACCGATCGCACGCTCGACAATCTCGTGCACTTCGCCCGACGACGTCGCGGCTCTCTCGCCCCGTGAGCTGCCTTCGCTCGGAGGGGTGGATGCCGTCGTCGGCTCCGTGTCGCCGGCTGCGTCAGAACGCGTGCGTGGCCCCCTCGGGGCCTGGGAACGGCACCACCACCACGTCGGATCGCTCCTGCACCGGGGACTGACTGCCGTCGAGGACGCCGCGAAGGTTGCCGGCGACGATGAACACACCGATGCTCTTGCCCTGTGTGGGCTGATGGCCTGCCATCTCGCCCCAGTGTGCGTCGTAGTACCAGTTCATCGCGACTTGGCCGTCGGCGCCGACGTTTCCGCCGTTGACGTCGAGTCCGTACCAGTACTGCATCGCGGCCGATGCGTGCCACTGCCCACCGATGTTCTCGACCAGGCCAAGTGTGTAGTAGAGCGGGCCGTCCCAGCCGGGCGGGACGATGTCGGGCCAGCGCCCGTCGCCGTCCTTCTTGTCGAACTCGACAAACACGCCACCGTTGCCGTCGGTACCGCCGTCGACGCGGAACTCGACCCGCGTCAGCGTGGTCGTGATCGGCCAGTCGGCGAGCTCGGGCGGGTTGTCATGCAGCACGACGTCGTGGAGGTCGATCGCAGTGACCGAAGGTCCGCCGCCGCTCGAGCTGCCCACGTCGATGCCGTGCGAAGTGCTCGACTCGCCCGACTCGACCCCGGCCGACGTCGTGGCCGCGCTGCCACTGCTGCTGGCGTCGAGCGCGTTGCCGGATCCTCCACTGCTGCCGTCGGCAGCCGTGCCTGCGAATGGCCGCCCGTCGGTCGGCGCGCGACAGCCCACGCTGGGCGCGAGCAGTACGGCGCAGCAAAGTGCGAACCTCACGAACGACGGTGGGGACGTCATCTTTGGGGTGGCCTCCTCGAGTCCGAGCATGGGCCGGTGCTGCGGTGGCCGGGGGAGTTCTTTTCCACGGGCTTGCTGCGGTCTTGCAGGGCGCGGCCAGTGGGCTCGCGGAGCCTCCGAGGTGCGCCACGAGCGGGGCGGCGATCACCGCGTCACCCCGCCGGCGGGATCATCATGCAGGTCTCGCCGACGATGCCCGCGAGCGCGTCGCCGACCACGTCGGTGTACTGCGTGGTGTCGTCGATGTCGCCCCACGTCGGGGCCTCGCCGAAGCTGCTCAAGAACTGCCACACCGGATCGTCGTTGGCCTGCACGCAGCTGTCGATGAGGCCCGCGGTCAGCACACACTCGTCGCCGCCGCAGCCGGCCTTCACGGCGGTGATCATGTCGTGGTAGGCGGCGGTGCCCTCGGGTGACTTGTCGGGCTCGTCGGTGAGGATGAAGATCATCAGCACCGCACCCTCGTCGCGGAAGAAGCCGGCGTTGTCGGCCGCGTTGGCCGGGTGCGCGGCGTAGCCGGCCCCCGCCGACGACATCTCGAACGAGCAGCCGGTCTCGCCCGCCGCCACCGCGGCGCCGGTGAACCACGCCTTCAGGGCCGCGGGGTCCTGGTCGGTCGTGGTCGCGAAGTAGTTCATGCCCATGTACTGGTACAGCCGACCCTGCGAGCCGTTGCCACCGTTGTTGCCGCCGTCGGGGGTGTCGTAGTGGTCGAGGATCGCCTGCATGCTCGCGGTGCTGTGGCAGTTGAGCGTGGCCTCGCTGCACGAGCAGCCGCCGCTGCCGCAGTTGAAGTCGGTGGTGGTGATGCCGACGTGGAGGTCGGTGCCCGGCGGCAGGTTCGAGACCATCGCATCGACGAAGCCGGGGAACGCGGCCGCGAGCGCCTCCTGGTAGGGGCCCATCGACGGCGAGTTGTCGATCACGAACAGCAGGTCCACGAAGGTGCAGCCGTCGTTGCCGTCGGTCACGTTGCCGGTGGTGCCGGGCGAGCCGACATCGAGCTTGAGCCCGCCGGTGGCGTCGGTGCTGTCGGCCGCGGTGCTGCCGACGGTGGTCGCGGTGCCGCTTTGCGCCGAGGTGCTGGTGTCGGCCGCCGTCATGCCGCCCGTGGCCGTGGTGGTCGCCGAGCCCGAGTCGAACGGTGAGCTGGTGCCGTCGCCATCGCTGCCGCAGGCCGTGGCCGCCGCCATCGCCCCCGCCATCACCCATGACGCCGCCGTGATTCCGACCCGAGTTGCCATGACGACACCACGCTAGCAGGACCGACGCGCTTCGGAACTGGCGCGGCGGTGTGTCGCTCTGCTAAAGACGTGCGCGCGCATGCGGATCACCCTGGCGTTGCTCCTCGCGGTCGCGACCTGTGATGGTCGCAGCCCCTCGGCCCCGAGCCCCGAGCCCGCCGCCGCCACGCCGGCGAAGGGCGACGCACCGGCACCCATCGCGATCGAAGCCAGCCCGGCGCCACCCGCCGCGCCCGCGGCTGCTGCGGCGCCCGCCGCCACGCCCGCGGCGCTGCCGGTCGCACCCGACGGCACCGCGATGCTGCCGTGTCCGGCCGGCAGCCCCGACGACATGGCCTGCATCCCGGGCGGCCCGTTCATCCGCGGCGCCGACGATGGCCCCGAGAACGCTCGCCCGGCGGCGACGGTGTGGGCGCAGACGTTCTTCATGGACCGTCACGAGGTCACCTACGCGCAGTACAACGCGTGCATGAAGGAGAAGGGCTGCCCCAAGGCCCGGCCGCGCTACACCGACTACGATCACCCGAACATGCCGATGACCGGCGTGAGCTGGTTCGACGCGGTCGAGTACTGCCGCATCATGGGCAAGCACCTGCCCAGCGAAGCGCAGTGGGAGAAGGCGGCGCGCGGCCCCGATGGCGCGCGCTATCCGTGGGGCAACGATCCGGTCACCTGCGAGCGCGCGATCTATCGCGACGCCAGCGGTCGCGGCTGCGGCCTGAAGAAGCAGTTCAGCAAGCCCGAGACCGGACGCCCGTGGGACGTCGGCTCGCGTCCGGCCGGCGTCTACGATCTCTTCGACATGGTCGGCAACTCGTGGGAGTGGGTCGCCGACTGGAACAGCAAGAGCTGGGCGAGCTGCGGTGCCGACTGCGAGGGCCTCGATCCCAAGGGCCCGTGCGCCGACCAGCCGACCTGCGCCACCACGCGCAACAAGATCGTGCGCGGTGGCTCGTGGTACTGGGAAGACGAGAAGGCCACCGGCATCTACCGGCGCGCGCACGTGCCCAGCAACGACCCGTTCCACCACTTCGGGTTCCGCTGTGCGGCCAGCCTCGACGAGGCCGCCGCGCTCGACGCTGCGAAGTAGCGCGCGGCGCCGCTACTCGAGGGTGTGGAAGACCTGCTGGACGTCGTCGTCCTGCTCGAGCTTGTCGATGAGCTCGATGACCTCGTCGGCCTGCGACTCCTCGAGCGAGGTGGTGTTCTTTGCGACCCACTCGAAGCCCGACGACACCACCGCGACGCCCTTGGCCTCGAGCCCGGTCTGCAGCGCGCCGAAGTTCTCCCGCGCGCAGCGCAGCACCACCAGCGGCTTGCCGTCGTCGTCCTGGCCGTCGACCATCGCCTCCAGGCCGTGATCGATGAGCTCGAGCTCGAGGCTGTCGCGGTCGAGGCCCTCGGGCGAGAGTCGGAACACCGCGAACTGGTCGAACATGAAGGCGACGCTGCCGCTCGAGCCGAGGTTGCCGTTGCCCTTCTTGAACGCGAAGCGCAGGTTGGCGACGGTCCGCGTGGGGTTCTCGGTCGCGCACAGCACCAACAGCGCGATGCCGTGCGGGCCGTAGCCCTCGTACAGCACCTCCTGGAAGTCGGCGCCGCCGCCGACGCCGGCGGCCTTGTCGATCGCGCCCTGGATCTTGTCCTTGGGCATGTTGGCCGCGCGTGCGTTCTGGATCGCGCGTCGCAGCGCCGCGTTGCCGGCGGGATCGGGCCCGCTGGCCTTCACGGCCATGCTGATCTGACGCCCGCAGCGCGTGAACGCCTTGGCGTCGCGATCGCCTCGCTTCATGATCTGCTGGCGGCGGTTCTCGAACGTGCGGCCCATGGCTGCCTTCTACCCGATGCCGCCGCCAACAGGAAAGGGGGGCCCCGCGGACGCGCGGACCCCCCCTTCACACGCACGCCGAGGCGGCGTGACGGCTACGGCGCGGTCTTGCCGGCCTTGATGACCTCGGCGTACAGCTTGTCCTTGCTGATGCCCTTGGCCAGCAGCGCGTCGGCCTTCTTCATCTCCTCGTCGATGAGGGCCTTGAACGCCTCCTTGGGCTGCGCGCCGCTCAGGTAGCGGCCGTTCACGAAGAACGCCGGCGTGCCGCGGGCGCCCAGCTGCGTGCCCTGCTTCTGGTTGTCGTCGACCTTCTTGCTGAGCGCCGGGTCGGCGAGGTCCTTCTTGAACTGCTCGACGTCGATGCCGATCTCGCCCGCCCACTTGACGAAGTTCTCGTCGGTGAGGTCCTTGTTGTTGGCGAACATCAGGTCGTGCATCTCCCAGAACTTGCCCTGCTTGCCGGCGGCCTCGGCCGCGAGCGCGGCCGGCTTGGCGCGGTTGTGCATGGGCAGCGCGTTGTGCTTGAACGCGATCGCGATGTCGTCGCCGTAGTCCTTGACCAGCTCGCCCATGGTCGGGACCACGCGGTTGCAGAACGGGCACTGGAAGTCGGACCACTCGACGATGGTGACCTTCGGCTGCGCGCCGCCCTTGGTGTACGCGTCGCCGACCTCGACCTTGTAGGTCGCCTTGGGGTCGGGCTGGCCGGGGCGCTGGGCCTTGGGGTCGGCCGCGCCGGGCTTGGCGGGGCCGCCGGCCGGCATCGCACCGATCTTGGCTTCGAGGCCGTCGAGCTTGGAGAGGATCGCGTCCTGCTTCTGCTCGATGCCGGCGATGGACTCCTGCAGCTTGGCGAACGAACCGGATCCCTGGCAGCCGATCGAGAGGCTCGCGGCGATGCCGATGCCGACCGCACCGGTGATGAACTTGTTCTTCATGATGTCATGACTCCTCATGGTGGTTTTGCTTCGTTGCCGACCTGTCGTCGGCGGTGATTCGTGGTTTCAGACCCGGAAACGAGACGACCCCAGGTCCTGGGTAGGCCCTGGGGTCGTCGTCCGCCGCGGTGCCCGTCGTGAGGGGCGTGCGGCGGAGGTGCCGTCAGGGGCCGTCGGCGACAGCCCCCTTGGCGTGTGCACGCTTAGGGAGCGGTCTTGCCGTTCTTGATGGTCTCTTCGTAGACCTTGTCCTTCGCGATGCCCTTGGCGATGAGTGCGTCGGCCTTCTTCATTTCCTCGTCGATGAGGGCCTTGAACGCTTCCTTCGGCTGCGCGCCGCTCAGGTAGCGGCCGTTGATGAAGAATGCCGGGGTTCCCCGTGCGCCCAGCTGGATGCCGAGCTTCTGCTGATCCGCGATCTTCTTCTTGACCTCCGGATCTTCCATGTCCTTCTTGAACTGCTCGACGTTGAGTCCGATCTCCCCCGCCCACTTGGCGAAGTTCTCATCGGTCAAGTCCTTCATGTTCTCGAAGATCTTGTCGTGCATCTCCCAGAACTTGCCCTGCTTGCCGGCCGCTTCGGCCGCCTGCGCCGCTGGCTGGGCACGGTTGTGCATCGGCAGCGGGTTGTTGTGGTAGACGACGCGAACGTCACCCTTGTACTCGTCGACGATTTCCTTGAGGGTCGGACCGACCCTCCCGCAGAACGGTCATTGGAAATCGGACCACTCGACGATCGTGACCTTCGCGTCGTCGGGGCCCTTGGACCAGCCAGAGACTGGAACCTTGTAGGTGACCTTGGGATCGGGCTGACCAGGGCGAGGGCCCTTGTCGGCACCGGGCTTCTGCGGCCCAGCTGCGGGTGCGTTGCCGATCTTCTGCTCGAGGGTGTCCAGTTTGGCGAGGATGGCGTCCTGCTTCTGCTCGATTCCAGCGATGGACTCTTGCAGCTTGGCGAACGATCCCGACCCCTGACAGCCCACCAGCAAGCCGGCGGCACCGAGCCAGGCGAGGCTCGGGTATCTGGGTTTCATGCGATATTGCTCCTTGGCGCTTGTGAAAGCGAAGACTCCCGACCCCTTGGGGACTTTGGGGGTTCCCGCGGCCCCAAGAACGTCGAGTGGGCGCGGAGCATATCGGGGGGTGTGGGGCACGACAAGCCCGGGGGCAACGGGGCGCGCCGCGCCGCGCGTGGGCGCAACGGGGGCGTGGGGCTGCCCTTGCGGGGCCCGTGAGCTGGCGCAGACCGTGGGCGAACGCAGCGCACGGGCGCACCCGTTGGGTCATGCGAGGGCCCGCGGCGGCCCCCCAGCGCCCATGAGAGGATCCAGCGCGATGGCCACCGAACTGCTCCCCCGCGACGATGCCGAGGCCCTGGCCCGCGACGAGGAGCTGCCGGTGGTGGCCCGCATGGCGGTGGAGATCCGCTCCGACGGGGTGCGGACGGTGGCGCGGGGGGCCATGGTCGACGCCGCGACCGACACCGAGGTGGCGATCGAGCTGCGGGCCTCGAGCATGCTCGAGCTCGCGGGGCAGCTGACCGGCATCTTCGTGCGCGAGCTGGGCCGGCGCATGCGGGTGCTGCCGCGGTTGTTGCCGGCCCTCGATCGCCCGCGTCGCAAGCCACGCTGACGCGGGCACGCCGGCTCTCAGGGCGGTGTGATCGCGCGGGCGAACGCGAGGTTCACCAGCGTCGCGGTGGTGCGCGTGTACGCCGGCATGACGGTGTCGACGGTGTCGCTCGACTGGTGGTAGTGCGGCGTGGTGTCGCCCGAGACGTACTCCTCGGTGAGCCCGACCGCGGCGAAGCCCTGCGCGCGAAACGACACGTGATCGGTGAAGCCGGTGTCGGTCGGCGTGAGGCCCTCGATGGCCGGCAGCTCGTCGACCACGTCGTCGTAGAACTCGAACAGCCCCGCGTCGGCGCGCTCGAGCTCGACGCGGCGATCGCCGTCTTGATCCCAGCCCATCTGATCGATGGTGTGCACCGCGATGACCGGCTCGCGATCGGCGACCAGCTTGGCCGCCATCGCGCCGCTGCCGACCAGGCCCAGCTCCTCCTCGTCGAAGGCGACGAACAACACGTCGTGGCTGCGGCACGGCAGCGTCGCGAGCTGTCGCGCGGCGGCGACGACGATCGCGACGCCGGTGGCGTTGTCGTTGGCACCGGGGCTGCCGGGCACGCTGTCGTAGTGGGCCCCGAGCACCCACGTGCCCTGCGACGCACCGGTCGCGGGCAAGCGCGCGATCACGTTGGTGCCGGAGCCGTACTCGTGCAGCTCGGTGTCGAGTCCGAGATCGACGAAGCGCTGCTGCAGCCAGCCCGCCGCCAGCGCGCGGCGCTGCGGGTTGGCGCGATCGCCGAGCAGCACGCCGTCGATGGGCTGCACCCCGCCGAGGTGCTCGACCACGTCGACGATCTCGTCCTCGAGCCACGACGGATCGGGCGGCGGCGGCTCGCAGGCGGGCGCGCCGGTGCTGTCGTCGACGGCGGTGTCGTCGGTGCCGGCGGCGGTCGAGCTGCCGCCGTCGCTCGGGTCGCCGTGGCTGCTGGCCTCGAGCTCGGCGCCGACGGTGCTGCTGCCGTCGCTCGACGTCGTCGCCTCGGTGGTCCACGGCTGTGCGCCGCGGTCGTCGTCCGTCGCGGGGCAGGCCGCGCATGCCAGCGCCCACGCGAGCGCGGTTCGTGGGGCTGTGATGGACACCGGCGTCGGCGAGCGTAGCAAGACCTGCGCGCGCCCGGTTGCCGCCGCGCCGACGCCCCTGCTAGCGTCGCCGCCGGTGCGCGTCGCGGTGGTCGGCTTCGGCTGCAGGGTCTCGGCCTCGGAGGCCGAGGCGATGGCGGCACGCCTGCATCAACGCGGTCTGGCGCCTGCGGGCATCGACGATGCCGAGCTCGTGGTGGTGCACGGCTGTGCGATCACGGCGTCGGCCGAGGCAGATGCGCGCGCGCTGACGCGTCGGGTTGCGCGTCGCGGCGGCGCGCAGGTGATCGCGAGCGGCTGCTGGGCCCACGCCGATGGCGCCGCGATCGCGGCGATGCCGGGGGTGCTCGACGTGCTCGATGTGCGCGATGCCGACGCCGCGGTCACCCGCGTGCTCGCGCACGCCGGTCGCGAGCCGCTGGCGCCGGCGCCGGTGCAGCTGTCGCGACGGCCGCCCTTGGCGGTGTTGCCCCCGGTCGTCGACGCACGCGCGCGGGCGCTGCTCAAGGTCCAGGACGGCTGCGACTACGCATGCAGCTTCTGCATCGTGCCGCAGCTGCGCGGCCGCTCGCGGTCGTTGCCCTTCGGCGCGATCGCGGCCCACGTCGACGGCTTGGTCGCCGCCGGCGTGCCCGAGATCGTGATGACCGGCGTGCACCTGGGCACCTGGGGGCGCGACCTCGGCGAGCGCGGTGGCGTGGCCGGGTTGGTGCAGCGACTGCTGCCCCACCTGGGGGCGACGCGACTGCGGCTGTCGTCGATCGATCCCCACGAGCTCGACGATGCGCTCATCGATCTGCTCGCGCGCGAGCGCGGGCGGCTGTGTCGCCACCTGCACCTGCCGGTGCAGAGCTGCGACGATGGCGTGCTCGCGCGCATGCGACGGGCCCACCGCACGGGCGCGTTCGTCGAGCGGGTGCAGCGGGCGATCGATCGCGTACCCGGGCTCGCGATCGCGACCGACGTGATCGCAGGCCACCCGGGCGAAGACGACGACGCCTTCGCGCGCACCCACGACGTGTTGGCCGCGCTACCGCTGGCGGCGATGCACGTGTTCCCGTACTCGCCGCGGCCCGGTACCGCCGCCGCGTCGATGCCCGACGCGGTCCCCGCGAGCACGATCCGCGTCCGCGCGGCACAGCTGCGCGCGCTCTCGCAGCAGCAGCAGCGCCGCTTCCGTGCGGCCGCGATCGGCACCACGCTCGACGTCGTCAGCCACCGTGCGCCCGATCGCGACGGCGCGCTGTGGGCGATGAGCGATCACGATCTGCGCGTGCGGCTGCCGGGCGATTGCGACGCCTTCGGGCAGCGACTGCGCGCGCGCCTGCACGACGACGGCGAGGCCGCCAGCCTGGTCCCCTAGATGGCGCGACGTGGTGCGAGCGAGTCGTCGGCGGTGCAGCCCGCCGGGCGCGAGGGCTTCGGCTTCGCCTTCCCCGGTCGTGCACAGGCCGAGGCGGCCGCGGTGGCGCCACCGCGCGGCCGCTTGGTCGGCGACACCCGACGCACCGCCGCCGCGGTGACGCTGGTGGAGGGCGACAACCTCGACGCGCTCGCGCTGCTCGAGCCGCGCTACCGCGGTCGCATCGACGCGATCTACATCGACCCGCCCTACAACCGCGGCCGCGACTTCGTGTACCGGGGCATCTACGCTGAAGGCGTGCGCAGCTTCGCGGCCACCCGGGGGCCGATGGCGCGGCAGCACGAGGCCCGCCGCAGCGCGCCGTGGATGGCGATGATGCTGCCGCGGCTGCTGCGGGCGCGTGCGCTGCTGGCCCCGCACGGGGTGATCTTCGCGAGCATCGACGACGCCGAGGTCCATCACCTGCGGGTGCTGCTCGACGAGGTCTTCGGTCGCGAGCGCTTCGTCGCGCAGATCGTGGTGGTCAGCAACCGCGGCGGCCGCGACTATCTGCCGGTCGCGGTCACCCACGAGTACGTGCTGTGCTACGCCGCCGGCGACGCACCGCGGGTGCACGAGCTGCCGCGCGAGGTCACGCTGCCGCACGACGATGGTCGCGGCGCCTACGAGCTCCGAGAGCTGCGCAACCGCAACCCTCGCTTCACGCCGGCCAACCGACCCAACCTCTTCTACCCGGTGTGGGTCGACACCTCGCGGGTCGACGCGTTCGAGTGCCACCCGACTGCGCTCGAGCCGCGCCGCGGCTGGCTCGAGGTGTGGCCGCGCAACCGCGAGGGCGCCGACAGCGTGTGGCGGTGGGGGCAGCCCAAGCTGCGCGCCGCGATCGTGCCGGGCGACGCGGCTGGCAGCGAGGTCGTCGCGCGGCGGCGTCGCGACGGCGGCTGCAACATCTACGAGAAGCACCGCAAGCAGACCACCAAGGCCCGCGCGCTGTGGGACGACCCCGCGCTGCGCTCGGAGCAGGGCAGCATCGAGCTGCGCAAGGAGCTCGGCGCGGCGCTGTTCGATCACCCCAAGCCCATCGAGCTGGTGCGACGCTGCGTCGAGCTCGGCTGCGGCAAGGATGGCATCGTGCTCGACTTCTTCGCCGGCTCCGGCACCACCGCGCTGGCGGTCGCCGAGCAGAACCGCCGCGACGGCGGCCGGCGCAAGTGCGTGCTCGTGCAGTGGCCCGAGCCGACGCCGACGAGCTCGGCCGCCGCCAAGGCCGGCTTGACGGATGTCGCCGCGATCGCGCGCGCACGTCTGCACGCGGCCTTCGGCGCGCGCGCGGTCGCGTCGCTGCGGGTCGAAGCCGACGACGACGCTCGAGTGCGAGGTGCGTGAGCGAGCGTCACGGGCCGCGTGCGCGCAGCCCTCGACGGGTTGCGCGGATGCCCTTGTCGATCGCGCGTCGCACCGGCACGAGTTCATCGTCGCGGCCGAGCACCTCCGCGAGCTCTCCGATCGCGGGCGCGAGCGCCTGCGCGATGGCGTCCGTGACCTCCTCGACGACCGCCACGAGGTATCTCGCTTTGACGCCCAGGGTCCTCGCCTCGTCGTGCCATGCGACGGCGGGAAGGTTGCCGGCGTCGGCGCGGCCACCAATCGTCATCGCCAGGCGGGCGGAGAGGCGGCCATACGCCGTCGTGCACACGAGGTCGTAGAAGGGTGCGAGTCGCCAGTGGCCGGTGTCGTCCCGCAGCAGCGACAGGTTCTTCGCGTGGTTGTCGCGGTTGCCGACCACCGCGCAGAACGCCAGCCAGCGCAGCAGCGACCGCGAGTCGGGCAGCGGGGTCGCGCTGACCTCGCGCACCAACTCGAGGCAGCGGTGGAACGTCGGGCCGCCCTCGGCCTCGTACTTGCGCCGGCGGTCGAGGCCGAGCGCCTGCGCGAAATCCTCTTGGTGGCGGCGCCGGGTCGGTGGACCGACGCTGCGATCGAAGCGCGCGACGAGCAGCAGCGGCGCGCCGTGGCGTGTCCACAGCCTCGCGTCGGCCGTCGGTAGCCCGACGCGGCGAGCCAAGCTGAGCACGAGCGCCTCGTTCTGCGGTAGCGCGGCGAAGTCCCGGTGCGGGAACTTGAGCAGATGCGTCGACGGTGAGCCTTGCCCGGGCAGCAGCAGCTTGTCGCCGTCCACGCGCACGCCGAGCTTGTCCTGCGCGCCCGCGAGCGACAGCCGCAGCGCGACTCCGACCGCGCCGGCGTAGGCGCCCGAGCCCGCCCAGCGCTCGAGGTCCGCGTCGCGCAGGCGACGATCGGGCTGCGGCGTTGCAGGCTCGCGCTCCTCCTCCACGATGCGCAGCGCCCCGGCGCACTCGTGCCCAATCGCGCGCAGCAGCGCGAAGTCGTTGTCTTCGCTGATGCCGAGCCGACGACACACGGCCGTGCGGATTGCACCCTCGGGCAGGAGGTTGCCGAAGAACCGCTCGGCTTCGACCCCGAAGGGATCGGCGCGCAGGGGCAGGGAGTGACTGATCGCGAAGCGCGTCGGCGACGACAGCCACGTGGCCGCGTACGCGAATTCGATGCGATGATTCGATGGACTCGATGGGCTCGATCGGTCCGATACGTCCGACAGCACGCCGATCGACGCCTCGTCGGTGAGGACGTGCAGCGCGTTCATTTCGGCGCCTCGCGATCGCGGACCTCGAGAAGCAGCCCGAGGCGCTCGAGGACTCGGAGCGCCTTGCCCAGCTCGAGCGTCGGCTTGCCGCGCTCGAGCTCCACGATGAAGCGCGGTCCGACGTCCGCGAGCGCGGCGAGCTCGACCTGCGTGGCGCCGAGGCGCTTGCGGTGGGCACGGACCAGCCCGCCCAGCTCGGCGGGCGTGCGAACTGCGGAGCTCGGCATCGAAAATCCCGAACGGGAAGATACCTTCCGCTCTGCGGGGAGACAACCGAGAAAGTTACCGAGCGGGAAGAAGATGCCGCCGGTCGCAGGGCCCGTCGCAAGGTAGTCCCGTACGGGAAGACTCGCGAGCGCTCGCGGCTCGAGCGGCGCTTCGCAGCCTGTTCGTCAGGCACCGCGCCGCCCCCTTGCATGCGGTCCATGGGCTGCCGATCGCGGCACGGCGACCAGCTTCGCAACCCCGCGACATCACGCGTGCGCGACCGCGGTCCCGTGCTTGCTGTGCAGCCAACACGATGCGTCGCGCACCCTCGGCCCACACCCACGTTCCTCCTGCAGCCTCCTTGCTCGTCGCGCTCTCGCTGGCGCTGGCGTGTGGCGCCGATGATCCCCAGGCCGGTGCTGCCGAGGCCGGCGCCAGCGAGGGTGGTGACACCGAGGCCGGCAGCGAGGGCGGCAGCGCCGATGGGAGCACGGCCGGCAGCGACGGGGCACCCGCGAGCACCTCGGGGGGCACCGAGGCGTCGGTGGTCTACTGGCGCGACGTCAAGCCGATCCTCGACGCGCGCTGTGGTGCCTGCCACTCCGATGATGGTGTCGCGCCGTTCTCCCTCACCAGCTATCAAGACGCGGCGGTCTACGCCGAGACGCTGCCGTCGGCGCTGCTTGCCGGCCTGATGCCGCCGTGGCCCGCCGACGGCGACTGCAACGACTACCTCTACGATCCGAGCCTCGACGACGCGCAGATCCAGACCATCGTCGACTGGGTCGACCAGGGCGCCGCCGAGGGCGATCCGAACGACGTCGGCGCGCCGCTGCCTGTCACCACCGCGACGCTGCCCGAGGTCGACTTCACGGTCGCGATGGCCGAGCCGCACACGCCCGCGCCACCGATGGGCGGGCTCGACGAGCACCGCTGCTTCCTGGTCGACTGGCCCGCGACCAGCGACGTCTACGTCACCGGCTACGAGGTGCTGCCGGGCAACCGCAAGGTCGTGCACCACCTGGTCGCGCGCATGGTCGACCCCGCGGACGTCGCGGACTTCGAGGCCCAGGACGCCGACGAGGCCGGCGACGGCTGGACCTGTGGCAGCGGCACCGGCATGGCCGGCGGCGGCGGGGCGCTGCTGGGCGTGTGGGTGCCGGGTGCGGGCGCGTCGGTGCTACCGGAGGGCACCGGCATGCTCGTGCCGACCGGATCGAAGCTGCTGCTGAACATGCACTACAACACCGTGATGGGCGACACTTCGCCCGATCAGACCGCGGTCGCGTTCGACGTCGAAGACAGCGTCGAGCGCGTCGGCGTCTCGCAGTTCGTCGCCGATCCGACGTGGCCGGTCGGCGACAACATGCTGATCCCCGCCGGCGATGCCGCCAGCGAGCACGTCTTCGATCGCGCCCTGCCGAGTTCGTTCGACGTGCACGCGATCGGCCTGCACATGCACACCCTCGGCACCGAGATCAGTCTCGCGGTCGATCACCAGGACGGCAGCCGCAGCTGCGGCGTCGACATCCCGCGGTGGGACTTCGGCTGGCAGCTGGGCTATCGGCTGGCCGCGCCGATCCACGTCGAAGCGGGCGACCACGTGGTGCTGCGCTGCAACTTCGACAACTCGCCCGCCAACCAGGCCGTGGTCGACGGCGTGCCGCGCACGCCGGTCGACGTCACCTGGGGCGAGGACACCTACGACGAGATGTGCCTCGGCTTCGTGTACATCACCCCGGGCTGACGCCCGCGCATCGGCAGGGCTGACGCCCACCGCTTTGGCGGCGGCGATCAACCGGGCGGGTCGAGGAAGTCGACCAGGTCGCCGCCGCCGATCTCGTAGAAGGAGTTCTGGTTCCAGCCGCCGACCCAGAAGTGGTAGAGCGCGCCGAAGCCGAAACCCTCGACCGGCACGCCGGTGTCCTCGGCGTAGGTGAAGAGGTTCTCCTGCACCCAGCCCATCACCGGGTCGTGGCGGTACTGCCCGATGAAGTTGCTCGTCATGTCCGAGACGTAGACGTACGGGATGCCGGTGTTGGGATCGGTGACGACGTCCATGCCGTCCATGTGATCGCCCGACAGCACCGGGAACTCGAAGGCGTAGCCCCACTGCTGGGTCTCGGCGTCGTACTGGAACACGCGCCGGCCCGACTCGTTGCCCGAGTACCACACGTCACTGACCTCGTCGTAGCCGAGGAACGCGAGGTAGCCGTAGGTCATCGCGCCGATCCACGGCGACTTCGGGGCCACCTGCGAGCTGGTGCCGGTCGCGAGATCGTAGGCGGTGATCTGGTTGGGTCCGGCCCACATCAGCGTGGTCGGTGTGGCGTAGAGCTCCATCTGGTGCGGCACTGCGCCGTCGTTGCTGATCGGGATCGACTGCACGAAGGTGAACACGCGCTCTTCGATGGGGCCGGGCTCGTCGACCGAGTCGGGGTGCTGGTGGGGCTCGAGCTTGTTGTCACCGTCGGAATCGAGCAGCTGCACGTCGTAGGCGGCGACCACCAGCTGCCCACCCGACCACGCGGTGAACCAGATGCGGTTGCCCTCGCTGTCGACGTCGGACACGGTGTTGAAGCCGTCGGCCACCGGCGAGAAGGTCGAGTACAAGTAGTAGACGCCGCTCGGCTCGGTGCCGCCCAGCGGTGACAGCGGCGAGCAGCCGTGCACGGTCACGTCGCAGTACTCGCCGGCGGAGGGATCGCAGACCTCGATCTCCTCCCAGTACGGGTCGCCCTGCACGTTGCAGGACATCACGCGCGGGCCCTTGCACGACCACTGGCCGACGGTGCACGCGACGCAGCCCTGGCCCTCGACGCAGACCTCGGGCGCACACGCCTGGCTGTCGGCCAGCGTGCCGTTGTCCGCACACTCGACGGCCACGTTGCCGTCGCAGTACAGCCCCGCAGCCTTGCCGTCGCACATCGAGCCGTCGCCGAGATCGAACTTGGGCGCGCCCATGGTCGACTCGCCGTCGGCCGAGGTGTTGGGATTGGTGGCCTGACCCGTGCTCGTGCCCTCGCTGCCGGAAGCGCTGGTATCTGCGCTCACGCCGATGGTCAGCGACGATGCGCCCGTCACCGGCCCGCCCTGCTCGGGCGCGGCGCATGCGGCTGCGAGCGGCAGCCACAGCAGCGCCCGTGCGGCGGGGTGTCGCCGGGTCCAGGGCCGGGGCAGGGTGACGGTCGCAGGCGTCGCAGCGGTCATCGCGAACGGTACGACACCGCATCCACCCGGTCTTGCCGGGTCGCTCGCGCGTCATCGATGGGGATCGTCGGCGCGCAAACGCGGTAGGGTCGGTGCGGTCGCGGGTGCGCGACGCCCGTTCGTGCCGCCGATGCCCGCATCCGCGATCGAGTCCGCCTTCGCGCCGCTGCTGCAGCTGGTGTGCGAGATCGCCAACGCCCCCGCGCCGCCGCACCCCGAGGCACTGCGGCAGACCCTCGAGGCGGCAATCCGCGACGCCGCGTCGGCGTGTGCCGCCGCGGGCGTGGTCGAGTACGAGTTCCGCCAGGCGCTCTACCCCGTGGTCGCGCTGGTCGACGAGCTGCTGCAGCAGGTCTACGCGTTCGGCGTGTGGCCGCCCGCGGCGCTGTCGCTGCGCCACTTCGACGACAACAACGCGGGTGTGAACTTCTTCGCGCGCATCGATGCGTTGGTCGAGCAGCAGCGCCACGAGGTGCTGCGGGTGTTCGCGCTGGCGCTGGGGCTCGGCTTCCAGGGGCAGTACGCGTTCGCGGCCGATGCCGCTGTCGGCCTCGCCGGCCATCGTCGACGGCTGGCGCAGGTGCTGGGGTTGTCGGCCAACGTCGAGCTGCCGCCCGAGCCCGACGCGCGCATCGTGGCGCCATCGCCGAGCCCGATCGCGTTCGCGCCGCTGGGCTTGGCCGCGCTCGCCATCGTCGCGATGGCGGTGGCGTTCGTGGTGCGCTGAAGCGGGAGCCGGGACCAAGATGGCGTTGCGCATCCTCCTCAGCCTCGCGATCGCGGCCCTGGTCTCGGGGTCGTGGGGTCTGTTCGCGCTCGGCAAGCTGTCGCTGACCCTCGCGATCGCCGGCACCGTGCTGGCGTTGGTGCTGCTGGTGGTGGCGATCGTGATCGCGGCGCTGCGGGCCCGCGCGGTCGCGGCCGGGGCCGCCGCGGCGCTGGCCCACCAGCCGCCGCGACGCGGGGATGATCTGCCGGCCATCGAGCTGGCGCTGCTGCGGGGTGCGATCGAGCGCTCGCGCGCGGCGGGGCGTCGACTGCCGCGGGAGCTGCCGCTGCACCTCGTGGTCGGTCTCGCCGACGCCGGCAAGACCGCGCTGCTCGATCACTGCGGCCTGCAGTGGTGGTTCCAGTCGCCGCGCAAGGGCCTGCGGGTGTCCACGCGGGTCAGCGACGAAGCGGCGTTCGTCGAGTTCACCGCCGCGCCCGACGCCCGCAGCGACGCCGGTGAGACCGCACGACTCGCGCGCGCGCTCGGCCAGGCCACGCGCACGCGCCCACTGGCGGGCGTGCTGGTGTGCGTGGCGGTCGACGGCCTGCGCGACGACGCGGCCTTCGCCGCGGCGCGCACGGTACTCGAGCTCGTGGTGCAGCACTGCGGCGTGCAGGTGCCGGTGCACGTGGTGATCACCAAGCTGGATCGCATGCCCGGCCACGCCGAGCTCGCGCACGCGATCGCGGGCTCGAACAGCGCGCTCGGGGTCCAGCTGCCGCTCCCCGGCGACGCGCGGCGCAGCGAAGCGGCGGTGCAGGGCTTCGTGCAGCGGGTCCACGAGGTCGCGGTCGGTCTGCTGCACGGCGCCGCCCAGGGCACGGTGCTGCGCTTCGCGATGGCGCTCGAGGCCCTGGCGCCCGCGTTGGTGGCGTGGACCGGGCGGCTGCACGCACCGACCCGCGGCGGCGAGGCGCTCGCGCTGCGCAGCGTCTACTTCACGAGCACGCGCGATCGCGGGCCGGTGTCCGCGTCGCTGCTGCCACCCGCGGTGGTCGCCCTCGGGCTCGTGCCTCCGCTCGACGATCGCGGCCGCGACGGCCCGACCCCGCTCGGCCAGCACGCGCTCGCGAGCATCGTCGCCGACGCCGAGCTGGCACGGCCCAGTCGTCGCGGGCGCACCGCCGCGGTGCTGCGCTGGAGTGCGCCGCTCGGCCTCGGGCTCGCCGTCGCAGGCGGCACCGCTGCGGCCGTGATCGCGGCGCTGCCCGACCAGGCCCCGCCGCCGCCGCCGGTCGTGGTCGCGGTGCCGGCCCCCGAGCCCGAGGCGCCGGCCAAGCCCAAGGTCGCCGACCCCGAGGTCGATCCGTGCGCCGAGCTGCGTCCCTTCGAGGGCAGCTGGGCCTTTCGCACCCACGTCGATGGCAGCACCGGCGGCGGTGGCATCGACGTGGTCGGTCACTACACGATGAACCTGGTCGTACAAGCGGCCACGTGCACGCTCGCGGCCGAGATGGTCAAGCAGGGCTGGACCGAGGCCGACGGCAGCTTCGTCGCCCACGATCCGGTGCAGCGCTCGAGCGACATCCTGCACCGCATGGGCGATCATCACGCCGGCCACGTGCCCGAGTGGGTCACCGTCGGCCACGCGGTGTTCGCCCGCGACAGCGACGACAAGCGCTTCGACCTCTTCCTCGCCTTCGGCGTGCGCGACGACGGCAACCTCGTCGGCGCCTTCGAGTACCTCGCCGATCACAGCACCGCCTCGCGGCTGGTGTGGGGCCGCATCACCGGGCGCCGCGGCAGCGAGGCCAGCTGGGATCCGAGCCTCGACGACTGCGCGACGCGTCGCTTCGTCACCCGCAGCACCACGTCGAGCGACGCCAACCGGGCCTTCCGCGATGCCGCGAACGCGTGCGATCTCGAGGCGCGCTAGCGCGACTACAGCACGCAACCGATCCGCACCGGATCGATCGCGACCTCGTCGATCCACACGTCGAAGTGGTCGGGGTTCGAGCCGCCCTGGTATAGCCACCAGCCCACCCACACCGACTCGAACTGCGGCATCACATAGTCGGCGCCTGCGTTGCCACCGTGCTCGGTCGCAGTGGTCGACAGCGAGGGGTGTAGATCGGCGTCCCAGTAGAACTCGGTGGTGTTGGTGCTGCCGTCGTGCAGCCACTCGATGCACACCCAGTCCTGCACCACCACCGCCTGGGGCGCGCCCGCGGGATCGTCGTCGAGGTTGGTCCAGTCGCCGGTCGGGCCGCCGTCGCTGCCGATGCCGAACAGGGTCATGCCCGCGAAGCGGTTGAGCTGCCCGCCCACGCGGATCTCGCTGGTGTCACCCGAGCCGCGTGCGCCGACCAGGGTCCAGTGGGCCCAGTCGGGCGCCACCGGCACCGCGTCGATCCACACGAACATGCGGCCCCAGTAGCGGTTGTCGGTGGCGGGGAAGGTCACGGTCTCGCGCACGAAGGAGAACGCGTTGCCCTCGGTGTGCACGTGCAGCGAGCCGGCACCGCGCGCGCTCTTGGCCGCATCGACGGTGACGGTGCCGCTTTGCTGCCACACCGCCTGGTCGAGCGCGCCGTCCTCGAAGGAGTCGCACAGCTGCAGGCCCGCGACGTCGCAGCGCGCGTCGCCGAAGAACTTGCTGCGATCGTTGCCGTAGTCGCGGCCCTGGTCGCCGGTGTCACTCGAGCCGCCGCTGTCGTCCGAGGGACCGGTGGTCGCGGAGGTGGTGCTCGCGGTGGTCGAGCCGGCGGTGGTCGAGCCGGCGGTGGTCGAGCCGGCAGAGGTGGTCGACGCGGTGGTGGTCGAGCCCGCCGACGCCGTGCCGCTGCCCTCGGCCTCGCCGCTGCTGCTGCCGGTACCCTCACCACTGCTGGCGTCGCCGCAGGCGCCCGCCAACCACAACACGCAGCCGCCGATGGCGGTGCGAAGACGAAGGTGCGTGCGATGCATGGCCTTGATCCCCCGCGGCAGGATCGGCGGCGTCACCATCGACGGTCAAGTCGACCGGCGATCACACGACGCGCGCGCTGCGACGCAGCATCGCATCGAGCGGGAGCAGCAGCAGCGCGAGCACCACGAGCCACGGCCACAGCCGTCGCACCTGCGAGGTCGCTGACGTTCCGATCGCGGGCGTCAGCGTCGACGGCGACTCGACGCCCCCCGAGGTGGCCGCCAGCGCGGCGAGGAACTCGCGGTCGGGCGTGCGATGGCGCTGCTCGGCCGAGGCCGGCGGCGCGAAGGTGTGACGCGCGACGATCTTCTCGCTCGCGTCGAGCACCTCGACGGTGTACGTGCGGCCCGGCGTGGTCGCGACGCCGGCGTCCCACAGGCCCGGCTCGCGCGCACGAAGGTCGAGCGCGTGGGTCTCGTCGCCATCGACGATGCGAGCCTTGATGGCGCCATCATCGATCGACAGGCCCTTGTCGTCGCGTCGCGCGATGCGGACCAGCGCCTCGCCGCCGGCGACGCTGACCTCGACCGCGGTGTCGGTGCCCGAGCCGTTGCGCAGCGCGAAGCGGGCCAGCTGCGTCCAGTGGGCGTTGTAGCCGGCCCATGTCAGCCACTCGTCCGACCACCGCGGCCCGGCGTCGCTGGCCCATGCCATCACGTGGCCGAGGCCGTAGCGCCAGGTCACGAGCAGCGGGCTGCCCTCCGCGGCGGCCATCACGATCTCGGCGGTCGGGCGGGCCTCGAGCTGCTGGTAGCCCTTCAAGAACGGCGCGCGCTGGTAGTCGAGGCCCTCGAGCGCGGGGTGACGCGCGAGCGTGATCGGGCGAAACGGCGTCTCCTTGAGCGAGCTGTCGACCAGTCGCTCGGTCTCCTGCACGAACAGCGAGCGCAGCTTGCTGGCGTCGGCGGTGAGGTAGAAGCGCCCGCCGCCGGCCTTCGCGAGGTCCTTCAGGAACTGGGTGTCGACATCCTCTTCGGAGCCGATGCCGATGACGCTGGTGGTCACGCCGTCGTCGCGCATGCGCCGGGCCAGCTCTTCAGCGGTCGTGCCACCGCCGGTGCCGAACGGCACGCCCTTGACCTTCTCCTCGGAGTCGGCGGCGTCGCTGAAGAGGATCACGTGGCGCAGCGGCGTGTCGACCTTGCGCATGGTCTCCTCGGCGGCCTCGAGCGCCGTGTACACGTAGATGCCGCCACCGTCGGCGCGGATCCGCAGCACCCGGCGCTCCATGTCGCTGCCGTCGGCGACCGGCTGGAGGTTGACCTCCCAGCGGACCTCCTCGGTGACGCTCATGACCGCGATCTGGTCGAACGGTCGCAGCAGCCGCATCGACGCCACCGCGCCCTCGTCGGCGAGCTCCATCTTGGTCTTCGACCAGCCCGCCATCGCCGACATGCTGCCCGAGCGATCGAGGATGATGACGATGGTCGCGGCGGACTCGATCTCCTGCTCGACCGGATCGATCTTCACCGGCAGGATCTTCTCGAGCGGGGTGTCGCCGTAGCCGCCCATGTCGTAGGCCATCGGCCCGCCCAGCACGATGAGGCCGCCGCCACCGTCGACCCAGCGCGAGAGGTTGGCCATGAACGCATCGGAGACGCCGCGCTCGCCGGCGATGGCCTCGGCGGGCGCGTTGGCCAGCACCACGAGATCGACCTCGTCGAGCTTCGCGTGGTCGGCCGTCATCGCGCTCGCGCGCACGGTCTCGACCTCCATGCGTTCGGCCCGCAGCGCCCGCGCCAGCGCGCCGCCGTCGGCCTCCTCGCCGGTGATGATGCGGACCTTGGGCGGCTCGCCGACCACCAGCGACGCGACCGACGCGTTGTTGTCGGGATCGAGATCGCCGCTGCTCTCGAGCGACAGCGTGGCGTGCACCGGCTGGGTCCCCGGCGGCGCCTTGGGATCGAGCGCCTTCGAGAACGGCACCGTGATGGTCTCGCCGGCCGGTAGCTCCACCGCCTGGGTGAGCGCGACGGCATCGCCGACCGTGACGGTCAACGTGCCGCGCTGCGGCGCGTCGCCGCCGACCAGCTCGACGCTGCCGGTCGCGGTCGCACCGGGCCGCACCTGGGTGTCGTCGAGCTCGACCGAGAGCACGGCGGGATCGTTGCGCGCCGGATCGATCACCACGGTGTCGATCGGCACCCCGCGTGCGGCCGCGAGTGCCTTGGCGTCGACGCCGAGCGTGCCGCCGCTGCGGCGGCCGTCGGACAGCAACACGATCTCGCCGCTCTCGCCGTCGGGCACCAGCGACAGCGCGATCGCGACGGCACCGTCGATGTCGCTGCCGTCGCGGGGCTCGGCCCGCAGCGGGCTCGGTGGCGTCCATGGCCCGCCCGGCAGCACTGCCAGCTCGGGGTCGCGATCGAACAGCACCAAGCCGGTGCGGACGTCGTCGGACAGCGCACCGCGCAGGCGCTCGACCTCGGCCATCGCGCCGGCGAGCGCGGCATCGGGCACGCTCGCCGAGCGATCGACGACGAAGACCACGTGGCCGACCTGCTCGTGTCGGTGCCACCGCGGGTCGGAGAGTGCGAGCACGATCGCGAGCGTGCCGAGCAGGCGCGTGGCCGCGGCGGCGATGCGGCGGCCGGGCTGCTCGCCCCAGCGTCGCCACAGGTCGTAGCCGACCAACGCCGCCGGCACGATCGCGAGCCACAGCAGGCCGGGACGACCGAAGTGGGGCAGCCATGCCGACATCACGCGCGCCTCCTGCTCGAAGCTCGAGCCCGCAAACGCACCACCGCAGCGACCAGCGCCGGCAGCAGCCACTCGACCACCAGCGCCAACAGGGCCGCGATCGCCAGCCACGTCCACAGCGGCGCGCCGGCCAGGGTGCCGGCGGCGAAGCGGGGCGCGGCGTCACCGTGCTTCGGTGGCGGCGCGAGGTGGCTCTCGGTCAGCGACAGCACGCCCTGTCGCGCGTCGTCGCGCTCGGGTGGTGGCGGCGCAGCCCACTCGACCAGGTTCGCCATGAAGTTCACGAACGCGACCCGCAGCACCAGATCGCTCGCGACCGGTGAGAAGGCGAGGTAGACCATGTCGCGGCCGTCGAAGCGCCCGGTCACCGCGAGGCTGCCGGCCTCGATGTCGAGCAGCGAGGTCTGCTCTTCGGTCGGCACCAGCACCAGCGCCTCGGTGATGTCGAGGTTCTGCAGATCGACGAAGCGGAAGAGCGGATGGTCGTAGGACCATCGCAGGATCTCGGGGCTCTCGACCTTGCCGCTGGCGAGCGCGCCCAGCCGCGTGGGCGTGGTGCCGAAGGCCACCAGCTTCGGCGCGAAGGGCAGGGGGCCGGCCTGGTAGTCGGCCTCGAGCACCACGAGGTCGAAGCGCTCCTCGGGGGCGAGCGCGTCCTGTGGGCCGATCACGCGCAGGTCGACCCGCGGGTGCAGACGCAGCGCCTCGGCGGTGAACGACAGCCGGGTCTGGGCCACCAGCAGCACGGCGACGCGGCCACCGGCCTGGCGCGCGACGCTGGCGGCGTCGTCCTCGACCAGTGCGTCCTCGCGCAGGTGCGTGATGCGAGCGCCGACCCGCTCGCCGGGTGGCAACGGCACGCGGTGCAGCTTCTCGATCTCGCCGTTGGCCGGCAGATCGAGCGAGAGCACGTCGACCACCGCGCCGTCGACGTCGAGCGTGAGCTCGACCTCCTGCACGCGGCCCATCGTCGAGGTGAGCCCGACGTGGATCTCCGACAGACCCAGCGCGTCGGCCTCGCGCACCGACAGCGCCACGATGCCGGCGTTGGGTCCGTCGCGGCCGACCGCGATGTGCTCGACCGGGCACGAGGTCGCCGGGATGTCGACGCCGACCAGATCCGAGACCAGCACGATCGAGCCGTCCTCGCCCGCGCGGCAGATCGCGTCGGCGATGCGCAGCGCCGCGGCGGCGCCCTGGCTGCCGCCCTCGGGCGTCAACGTGCCCAGCACCTCGCGCACGCGGCCGTGATCTTCGGTCAGCCCCACGCGCACCAGGGTCTGCGCGCCGGTGGTGACCAGCGCGACGCGGTCGCCCGGTCGCAGCGCGCCCAGGGCGGTGTCGACCGCCTCGATGCCGTGCTGCAGGCGCGTGCTGCCGTCGCTGGCGCCCATGCTCGCGGAGGTGTCGAACACCACCACGAAGTCGCGCGGACGATCGTGCTCGTCGTGCAGATCGACCAGCGCGAGCACCAGCCCCACAAGCGCCAGCAGCACCAGCACCAGCGACACCAGGTGGCGCGGCCGCGACCACGCGCGCCGGGTCGGTCGCGAGGTGCCGGCGATCACGCGCAGCAGCAGCAGCGACGGCACGCGCTTCTCGACGCGTCGACGCCGGTGCAGGTACGCCGCGACCAATGGCACCGCGAGCACCAACGCCGCCAGCGCGAACGGGAAGCCCGCGCTCATGCCCCCCCCGCCATGTGCTCGACCACCTGCCCGCGGAACAGCGGCCCGTGCACGAGGTCCGCGGTGGTGCCGGTGGTCTCGGCGCGCACGTACTGGATGCCCAGCGCGCGACAGCGGGCCTCGACGCCCGCCAGCCACTGCGCGAGGTGTTCGCGATAGGCCGCCTTGGCCTCGCGGCCGTCACGGATGACGAGCTGCTCGCCGGTCTCGGCATCGACGACCCGCTCGACGTCCTCGAGATCGGGGTCGAGCTCGTCGGGGCCGAGCACGTGCATGACGATCGGTCGCGGGCACGAAGCAGCGCACAGCCGCAGCAGCGCGTCGCGCTCGCCGTCGGGCTGCAGCAGGTCCGACACGAACACCAGGCGATCGGCGCGGCCCTGGCCGAGGTGCGCGACCAGCTGGGTGTGCGTGTCGCCGACGCCGTCGGGCTCGGCACGCTCGAGCAGGTGCAGCAGCTCGGGCATGCCGTCGAGGTTCACCGCGCGGGCCCGCAGCCCACGCTGGCGCCCACCGACGCACGCGAGCACGACCGGGTCGCGGTGGGCGAGGGCGATCATCGCCAGCGTCGCGACCAGCTGCGCGCCGTGGTCGGCCTTGCGCGGGGTCCCGAAGTCCATCGACGCGCTGACGTCGAGGCACAGCTTGACCGACAGGCTGCGCTCCTCGTGGAACTGCCGCACCAGCGCGGTGCCGAGGCGGAAGTAGACGTTCCAGTCGACCAGCCGCAGGTCGTCGCCGGGGTCGTAGGGTCGGTAGTCGGCGAACTCGAGCCCTCGGCCGCGGAACGCCGAGCGCCGATCACCTGCCTGCAGCGCGGTCGCGGCCCCCGGGGCTCGCAGGCGCAGGGCGACGAAGCGCGAGAGTGCGGCGCGGTCGACGTGCATGTCGGTTCGTCGGGCCCGCTTCAGCCCGCGTGCACGTTGGGCACGCTGGCGATGAGCGCATCGACCAGTCGGTTGTTGGTGACGCCCTCGAGCTTGGCGTCGAAGCTGGGGATCATGCGGTGGCGCAGCACCGGGTGGGCGATCGCACGGATGTCGTCCTCGGCCACCCACGCGCGGCCGCACAGCAACGCGTAGGCGCGACCGGCCAGCAACAGCGCCTGCATCGCGCGGGGGCTGGCGCCGTAGCGGACGAAGCGCTTGATGTCGGCGGGGGCGTTGGGCGACTCGGGGTGGGTCGCGAGCGTCAGCGCGGCGGCGAACTCGGCCACGTGGGGCGCGATCACGATGTCGCGCACGAGGTTCTGCAGGTCGAGCAGCGTCGCGCGATCCATCGCGCGGGTGGTGGTGTCCTCGGTGCGGCCGGTGGTGCGCAGACCGATCTCCCGCAGGTCGGCGAACGACGGGAACTCGACCTCGAGCTTGAGCAGGAAACGATCGAGCTGGGCCTCCGGCAGCGGGTAGGTGCCCTCCATCTCGATGGGGTTCTGCGTGGCTGCGACCAGGAACGGCTCGGGCAGCGTCCGGCGCACCCCGCCGACCGTGACGGCGTGCTCCTGCATCGCCTCGAGCAGCGCCGACTGGGTCTTGGGCGTGGCGCGGTTGACCTCGTCGGCCAGCACCATGTTCGAGAAGATCGGTCCGGCGCGGAAGTCGAGTCGCGCGCGCCCGTGCTCGTCGTGCACCAACGTCTGGCTGCCGGTGATGTCGGCGGGCATGAGGTCGGGGGTGAACTGGATGCGCGAGAACTCGAGGTCGATGGCCTCGGCCATCACCTTGATGAGCAACGTCTTGCCCAGGCCGGGCTGCCCCTCGACGAGGATGTTGCCGCGGGTGAGCAGCCCGATGATGGCCTGCAGCACCAGCGAGCTCTGACCGAACAGGCGCTTCTCGATCTCGGTCTTGAGCGCGCCGAGGGCATCCTGCGCGAGCGCGATGCGATCGTCGGTCGGGGCGAGGGGGGCAGCGGTGGGAATCGCGGTGTTCATGACGAATGGGGTTGCCGTCAGTCGGGGCGCACGGCCTCGAAGTAGCGGCGCACGTAGTCGCGGCGGGTGAGGGGGATGTTCTCGCGTCGGATCGCGGCCTCGGCCACGTCTTCGTACTCGCGGTGGACGTCGGCGTACTCGGGGCCGGCGCGCAGGCCCTCGGCGAAGCGCTTGATGTAGCGCACCGCACCGCGGGCGGGGCCGTCGGAGGGGGTCTGCACCTCCTCGGTGCCACCTCGGCTGGCGTCGGGCGGCGGCGTGACGTCGCCGTAGTTCTCGTCGCGACCGCGACCACCACCGGGGCCGGGCTTGCCGCTGGGCTTGCCGAAGCGCCGCGAACCGGCGCCGGGCTTGCCGCCTTCGCCTTCGCCTTCGCCTTCGCCTTCGCCTTCGCCTTCGCCCTCGCCTTCGCCTTCGCCTTCGCCCTCGCCGCGGTTCATCTCTTCGAACTGCTTCGAGCGCGCCTTGTGGACGTCGTCGAGGGCGCGCTCGAGCTCGCGACCGAGCGAGCCGGAGCCGCCGCGACGTCGCATGCGCTCGGCCAGCTCGCGCGCCTCGGAGCGAGCACTGCCGGACTCGCCGCCGCGCAACCGCTCGGACAGCGACTCGGCCTCGTTGCGCCAGCGCGCGCGGCGTTCGGACTCGCCGCGGCTGGGACCCTCGCCACCCGCCCCGGACTCGCCACTCTTGCCGGACTCGCCGCTGGTGCCGGACTCGCCGCTGGTGCCCGACTCGCCGCTCTTGCCCGACTCGCCGCTCTTGCCCAACTCGCCGCTCTTGCCGGACTCGCCGCTCTTGCCGGACTCGCCGCTCTTGCCCGACTCGCCGCTCTTGCCGGACTCGCCGCTCTTGCCGGACTCGCCGCTCTTGCCCGACTCGCCGCTCTTGCCCGACTCGCCGCTCTTGCCGGACTCGCCGCTCTTGCCCGACTCGCCGCTCTTGCCCGACTCGCCGCTCTTGCCGGACTCGCCGGACTCACCGCGCTCGCGGGCCTGCGCGTCCGCGCTCGAGCGCGTGCTCGGCTCGGTGTTCTCGAGCGCGCGCTCGATTGCCCGCCCGTAGGTGTCGAGCTCGCGATCGCTGGCGTCCTCGGTGCGACGGGCGATCTCCTCGGCCATCGCGGCCGCGGTGTCGGTGTCGCCGCGCTCGATCGCCTCGACCATTTCGCGCGCGAGCGTCTCGGCGTCGAGCTGCTCGAGCTGCTTCGGATCGAACAGCCCCTTGTCCTGCGCCTCGCGCTGGGCCGCGCGCAGGGCCTCCTCGGCGCGGGCAAGATCGCCCAGCGACTTGCTGGGATCGCGCTGCACCGCGTCGAGGTGCCCTCGCGCCTGCGACAGCGCATGCTTGGTGGACTCGCGCAGCCCCGGTCGACGCTCGAGCTTCGAGAGCGCCTCCGCGGTGCGCTGCAATCGCTCGCGCGTGGCCTCGGGCAACGGTGGCGCGCTCGGGCCGGCCTCGGCCGCGCTGGCGGTGCCGGCGAGATCCGGCAGCGGCGCCTGCGTCGGCAACACCCCGACCACCGCCGCCATCACGCCGAGGGTCGCGAGCGCGCGGGTCGGGCCCACCCACGGCGCGACCGGCAGACCGAGGCCCGCCGAGGTGCCGCGCGCCCGCTCGACGACGATCGCGGCCATCGGTGCGTCGGGCTGCACGGCGCCGCTCTCGATCGCCCACGCGGTCGCGAGCAGGTCCTGCGTGTGGTGCTCGCGATCGAGGCGGCGCGCGAGCGCGAACGGGCCGGTGCGACGCCGAAGAAATCGCCGCACGCCCGCTGCGATCACGCCGACGCTGACGAGCGCGAGGCCCCAGGTCGTGATCGCGCCGCGGGTCCCCACATCGGCCAGCCACCCCGGCGTCGGCCACTGCAACCACGCCAGCGCGGCGGGCAGACGGTCGATGCCGATCGCGAGCACGCCGGCGGCCGCCACCCATGCCAGCGCGCGAGCCAGCTCCTCGAGCGCGCGCCGCCGGTTGGAGACGGCGGACCATCGACGCAGGAGGGCGGGCAACGACACGGGCATGGGGGACTTGGAGGGGAGCAGCAGTGCGGCGCGGGCCGGCGACGCCGTGGGCGGGGTGCTGGAAACGTGCGGTGCGTCGGTTGGGTTTGGCGTGTGCCCGCTTCGGGGGCGTCGCGCCGCACGTCGGCTTCGAGTGCCCCGTGGCCGTGAAGTTCCCCGCAGACGGGGTGCCCTCCCAGCTTATTCCGCGCCCTGCGGGCTGGCCAGGGCGGCCGGCTCCAGCGCGTGCTTGCCCGTCGTGCGGGCGTGTCGAGGGCGATCCACGCGAGCGCTCGCGCAACCGCCGGGCGCGTCCGCGTTGCTTCGGGCGCGGCGCGGTTCGCTGCATCACTGCCCGTCGCAGTAGACCGACAGCGACTCCGACTCCGACTGGCACGGGTAGGGGATCACCGTCGGCATCAGATACTCGGCGTAGCCATCGCAGTCGAGGGTGGCGATGCACGCCGAGAGTCCCTCCCACGCGTCGTGGCAGTCGTCGGAGAATCCAGCCGCCATCGCGAGGTTGCCGTCGCACCACGCGATGCAGGCCTCGACGCTGTTCCATTGCATCGCGCAGTCGTACTCGACCTGGCAGCCCTCGGCGCAGGCCGGGCTCGGCATGCCGCCGTCGCTGCCACTCGAGCCGCTGGTATCGAGCACGCCCGACGAGCTCGAGCCGCCGTCGCTGCTGCCCGCATCGCTGCTGCTGCTGCTGCCGCTGCCGTCGCTGGAGCCCGACGTCGTCGCGCTGGTGGTGGTGCCGGCGCTGGTGGAAGTGTCGTCGCTGGCACCGACCGTCGTCGTCGCGCTGCTCGAGCCGTGGGTGGTGTCCGACGCGGTCGTGCTCGCGCCGCCGTCGCCCGTGCTGCTCGCGCCGCCGGTGTCACCGGCCGACGGGGCACCGCACGCGACACACCCCAACCACGCGACGCCGGTCCAGCGCGCCCGCCAACCACCTCGAAGCCAACCCATGTGCATGCGAGATGATACCCTCGCAGCCACGGGTGGGGTGTTCGAGGATGCGTGACGTGGTGGGCTTGCATTGGATCGCGGCGTGCGCCGCAGGGGCGTCGCTGGCGCTGGCGTGTGGGCGCGACGATGCGGGCCACGGCACCGGCGGCGCCGACGGCAGCAGCGGGGGCACGACCGCCGGCACGGCGACCTCGACGGGCGTGGGCAGCTCGGACGCCGAAGGCAGCGGCGGCAGCTCGAGCAGCGCCGCGGTCGATGGCAGCACGACCGCGTCGGAGCCCGCGTGGGTCATCGCCTTCGAGGCCGACGAAGACATCGGCGGGCTGCTGAGCACCTGGGGTCCGAGCGCTGCGCACGTCTACGCGGTCGGGGGGCAGACCGGTGAGGGCGGACTCTCGGTCGGTGCGATGCTCGTGCGCAGCGCGGGCGCGTGGTCGAGCGCGACGCTGCCGATCGACACGCCCAAGCTCAACTGGATCCACGGCGCCGGCGACACCCGTGTGGCAGTCGGCGAGTACGGCACGATCCTCATGCGCGCGGGCGACGACGACGCGACCGCGTGGGAGGTGTTCGGCTGCGGCACGGTGTTGCCGCTGTGGGGCGCGTGGGTGTTCGACGCCGACGATGCGTGGGCGGTCGGTGGCGACGGCTTCGATCGACCGCCGGTGCTGTGCCACTGGGACGGCGCCGCGTGGACGCTGCAGGAGCTGCCCACCTTCGATGTCGAGAGCCACGGACTCTTCAAGCTGTTCGGGCTCGCCACCGACGATCTGTGGGCGGTCGGCGACGCCGGGCTCTTGCTGCACCGCGATGCCGCGGGCTGGTCGCAGGTCGCGATCGAGACCGACGCCGATCTCATCTCCCTGTGGGGCACCGGGGCCGACACGTTGCTCGCGGTGGGCGGTCGCGCGGCCGGTGTGCTCGCGCGCTACGACGGCAGCGCATGGACGGTCGCCGACGTCGCGACGCCGGGGCTGAACGGCTCGTGGATGGCGCCCGATGGCGTCGCCCACCTCGTCGGTCCGCAGGGCGGGATCGCGTGGGTCGAGCCGGGCAGCACGGTCGCGACCATCGAGGACGCGCCGACCTTCCTGACACTGCACGCCGTGTGGGGGCCCGGTGACGGCAGCCTGATCGCGGTCGGGGGCAGCATCGACCTGCCGCCGCCGTTCGAGGGGATCATCCTCGAGCGCGCGCCGTAGTCCAACGCAGCGGGCCCGCGGGGCCCCTGCCACCGGATCGAGGCGTGGCCACGTCCATCGGCCTGGGGAGCCGCAACCCGCGCGTTTGCGCTACCCTCGGCGCTCCCGTTGCGAAGGACTCCCCCATGCTCCACACCGTGCGCGCTCTCCTCCTCGGGGCCGGACTCGGCCTCGCCGTCAGCACCTCCTGCGATCTCTCCACCGTCGCGCCCACCGACGTGACCAACGCGGTCGCGGGTTGTCCCGACGTCTCCAGCGTCGAAGCGATCGCGAAGGTCGACTGGGTGAAGGAATTCTCCCTCGACGCCAAGGTCGGCGCGCAGATCAAGGGCGGTCTCGAGGCCGCCGCGGAGCTGAAGGGCTTCGCCGGCAAGCTCGATGGCGAGATCGCCGGCGCCTGCGGCGGCCTGGCGACCGACCTCGGCAAGCCTGGCGACTACAAGACCGGCCCCGACGCGTGCAAGGCCGCGATGGCGGCGATGGGTGAGATCCGCGGCAAGCTCGGTGGTGGCGCCAAGATCGCCCTGGCGATCCAGCCGCCGCACTGCTCGACCTCGATCGACGCCATGGCCGACTGCCTCGCGAAGTGCGACACCACGGTGCAGGGCGGCAAGGTCGACGTGAAGTGCGAGCCCGGCAAGCTCTCGGGCACCTGCGACGCGCAGTGCAAGGGCAGCTGCGATCTGCAGGCCTCCGCGAAGTGCACCGGCACCTGCAAGGGCAGCTGCGACGCCAGCTTCTCGGGCAAGTGCGGCGGTGAGTGCAACGGCAAGTGCAACGGCAAGGCCCACAAGGGCGGCGTCTGCAACGGCAAGTGCGAGGGCAAGTGCGCCGCCCAGGCCGAGGGCAGCTGCGGTGGCTCGTGCAGTGGCTCGTGCAAGATGGACGCGGGTGGCTCGTGCAGCGGCACCTGCCACGGCGAGTGTTCGGTCGAGATGAAGGCGCCCAAGTGCGACGGTAGCTTCGAGCCGCCCAAGGTCAGCGCGGAGTGTCAGGCCCGCTGCACCACCGAGCTGTCGGCGAAGATCGAGTGCACGCCGGCGAAGGTCGGCGTGACCATCGAGGGTGGGGCCGACGCCGCCGCGGTCGCGCAGTACAAGGCCGCGCTCGAGAAGCACCTGCCGGCGGTGTTGAAGATCGCGATCGGCATGAAGGACCAGGCCGTCTCGGTCGCCGGCAACGTCAAGGCCGTCGTCGAGGGCGCGCAGAAGGTCGTGGTCTCGCTGAAGTCGGATCCGAAGATCGGCGCGCGCCTCACCGCGTGCGTGGTCGCGCCGTTCAAGGCCGCGATCGACGCCGCAGCATCGATCCAGGCCAACGTGAGCATCTCGGTCGAGGTCAAGGCCAGCGCCGAAGCCCACGCCGGCGGCTCGGCCCACGCGGGCTGATGGCCACGCCGAGGTCGCGCGCGGGCGTGACCTCGGCCGCCGCCTCGCGCGCGAGCGGTTCCACACTGATCCACCCGACGCCGCCCCCTTTGAGGCGGCGTCGGCTTTGGTTCATCATCCCGCCATGACGATCATGCGCCTCGCGATCCTCTCGCTGCTCGCCACCGCTGCTTGTGCGCGCGACGTGAGCCCGGCCTCGACCACGAAGACCGACGCGCCGAGCCAGGCGCAGAACACCGTGGCCACCGCCGACGCCGACAAGGTCGCGCACGCCTCGCACGCCGGCGAGGGTGAACACGCGGGCTGCATCTACGCCGGCACCGAGGCCGACGGCCATGGTGCGTGCCCCGGCGGCGGGCAGGAGCCCGACGCCCCGAAGGCGTCGAGCGGCCACTTCGGCGCGCCGTTCTCGGTCGCCGCCGCGGTGCCGCTGACCAAGGCCATCGGCGAGGGCGCCGGCAACACCGTGCTCGTCAGCGGCACGGTCGAGGCGGTGTGCCAGAAGAAGGGCTGCTGGATGGTCGTGAAGGACGGCACCGACAGCGCCCGCGTGATGATGAAGGACCACGCCTTCGCGGTGCCGGTCGACAGCCGCGGCAAGCCGGTGCTGGTCGAGGGCACGCTGACCAAGCGCACCTTCGACGAGGCCCAGGTCAAGCACCTCGAGCAGGACAAGGGCGGCGATCCGAGCACGGTCGCGGGCAGCCGCGACGAGCACGTGCTGATGGCCACCGGCGTCGAGATCAAGAGCTGAGCGCCGCGATGTCGGCCTCGCTCGGCGGCACCGTGCTGGTGACCGGCGCGTCGTCGGGCATCGGGGCCGCGTTCGCGCGGGGCTTCGGGCGCACGGCGGCGCAGCTGGTGTTGGTCGCGCGGCGCGTCGATCGGCTCGAGGCGCTCGCCGACGAGCTGCGTGGCGTGCGGCCCGAGCTGCGCGTGCACGTGTGGGACTGCGACCTCGCCGACCCGCGCGCCACCGAGGCGCTCGCCGCCCGTGCGCTCGCCGAGCTGGGCGGTGTCGATGTGCTGGTGAACAACGCCGGCTTCGGCGATCAGAACTTCCTCGAGCACGCCGACGCCGCGCGGCTGCAGCGGATGATCGCGCTCAACATCACGGCGCCGACGCTGCTGTGTCGCGCGCTGGTGCCGGGCATGGTCGCGCGCGGCCACGGTGGCGTGCTCAACGTCAGCTCGGGCTTCGGCATCACCTACCTGCCGGGCTTCTCGGTGTACGTCGGCACCAAGCACTACGTCACCGGCTTCACCGACACGCTGCGCGCCGAGCTGGCCGGCACCGGCGTGGTCGTGACTCAGGTGTTGCCCGGTCCGGTCGCGACCGAGTTCCACGAGCAGGCGCAAGGCACGGTGCCTGTGACGCCGCCGGCGCTGGCCACGGTCACGGCGGCGCACTGTGCCGAGGTCGCGATCGCGGCGCTGCAGGCCGGTCGGGCGTGGGCAGTGCCGGGGTTCGTCTACGGCCTTGCCTCGTGGGGCGCGCGTCTGGTACCGCGCTGGTTGTGGCGACGCATCACGGCCGTGTTCGCGCGATCACTCAGAAGGCGGTTGCCAAGGCCGTGAAGCCCCGGCCGCGGGTCCACGGCGACCCGCGCGTGGTCGAGCTGGTGCCCGAGGCTCCACGCTCGCCGTTGGTGCACGGCCTGCAACCGCACTTCGCCCACCTCGCGGGCCTCAGCCACCGACGCCTGCTGGAGCGCGACCCCATCTACCGGCGCGCGCGACCAGAGATCGACCGCATGCTCGACGGCTTCGCGTGGGACCTGCGTCCGACCACGCTCGCGAGCACCCAACGACCGATCCACGCGGTGGCGTGGAACATCGAGCGGGGCAAGCGATTCGACGCGCTGATGGCCGCGCTCGCCCAGCCCGCGCTGGCCCAGGCGGACCTGCTGTTGCTGACGGAGGTCGACCTCGGCATGGGCCGCTCGGGCAATCGCGACATCCCGCAGGCGATCGCCGACGCGACCGGGCTCGGCTACGTCTACGTCAACTTCCATCTCGTGCTCGCGCCAGGCGACGCCGGTGAGCAGGAGCCGCACTTCGAGAACCAGCTCGGCATGCACGGCGCAGCGATCTTCACGCGCTGGCCGGTGCGGCGCGCGTGGGCGGTCGAGCTGCCGGAGTTCACCGACAAGTTCCACGCGCTCGAGAAGCGGCTCGGTAGCAAGCGCGCGCTGCTGTGCGAGCTGGTGCTCGACGACGGCCCGCTGCTGGTGGTGGTCGTGCACCTCGATCCGTTCGCGCCACCGGTGCACCGCGCCGCCCAGCTGCGCGGCGTGATGGATGCGGTCGCCGCCACCGGCATCCGCCGCGTGCTGGTGGGCGGCGACTTCAACACCAACACCTATCACCTCGGCAGCACCATCGGGCTCGGCATCGACGTGATCCACAAGCTCATGCGCTTCGGCTTCGCGGGCACCGTGCGCCAGTACATGACCCCCGAGCAGTACTTCGAGCGCGAGGTCTTCGAGGTGCTCGACGGCGCCGGCTTCGAGCGGGCCGGCTTCACCGATCCGGCCGCCGGCACCATCCACTACGATCTCAACGACCCCGAGCTGCGCGACAAGAGCCTGCAGTACATCCCGCCGCCGCTGTTTCGCTGGCTCGAGAAGCGTCTGGCGGCGTGGGACGGCTGCGTGCCCATGCGCGTCGACCACTTCGCCGGTCGTGGGCTGCGGCCGTGCGAGGCCAAGACCCTGCCGCGCGACCTGCCGAGCGGCCGCGTGTCGGATCATGCCGCGCTGTCGCTGTCGTTCGAGCTCGATCCACCCTGAGCCGCGCGCCCGCGCGGCAGCACGCGCCCGAGGCCCGCGCACGCCAGCCACAGCAGCCGCGCGCGCCGGGTGTGCATCGGCACGTCGGCACACGCCGGCTGGCCCATCGCGTCGAGCCAGTGCTGGAACGGCCCCCGCTGCAGCGCGCCGCCGAGGTCGAACAGCGCCAGGTCCTCGATGCCGGCGGCGCGTGCGAGCGCGACGTCGCGACGCAACTCGGCGACGTCGCGCAGCACGGCCTCGTCGCCGAGCGCACCGCGGCCGACGGCCCCGAGTGCCGCCGATGCGCGGGCGCCGAAGCGTTGGTGCGCGCGCCGGGCCGCCGCGAACAACAGCGGCTCGGCGTCGTCGCGACGCAGCACACCGCGGGCGTAGCCCACCAGCAGGCTGCTGTAGAGCATCACGCTCACGCGCGCCAGCGGCAGTGCGTCGATGGGCGTGCGCAGCAGGGACTGCCAGCCGCCGCGGTCGACGCCGTCGGCGAGCACGAGCGGCACCGCGGCCGCCCAGCTGGTGACGCCGCGCGCGTTGGCGTCGTCGAGCGCGTCCCGCAGCGACGCGAGCCCGCGATGGTGCGCTTCGCCGCGGCCGCGCGCGGCGGCGCCAAAGCGACCGTCGAGCGCGCGCCGCATGCTCGCGATCGGCGGCTCGAGATCCACGCAGAGCTCGTCGGGCCGGAGTCCATGCGCGTCGCAGCGGTGCAGCAGCCCGCGGACGAAGCCCGCCCACTGCGGCGCGTTGGTGGTGTTGGCCCAGCGCCCGTGGCGGTCGTCGAGCATCGGCCACAGCGCGATCGCGACGCCGTGCTCGCGTGCGGCCGCGATGGTCGGCAACGGATCGTCGCCGGGGAACACCGCCGCCACCAGCTGCATGTCGCGTTCTCCGAGCGCGGTCATCACCTCGCGACTGCGCAGCCGGGCCGCCGGCACCTGCTCCGCGAACACCCGCACGCGCGGCCCCGCGGGCTTTACGTTATCCTGGTCGGGCAATGCGCGTCCTGTACGGTGTCGTCGGTGAAGGCATGGGACACGCCACGCGCTCGCGCGTGGTGATCGAGCACCTCATCGGTGCCGGGCACGAGGTCGAGATCATGACCTCGGGGCGCGCCAAGGACTTTCTGGCAAAGCGCTTCGAGGGCGTCAACCGCATCCACGGCCTGCACTTCGTGACCGAGGAGAACCGGGTGCGGCTGGGCAAGACGCTGTGGTCCAACGTGCTGTCGGGCAGCATGGGGCTGCCGCGCAACATCGAGGCCTACTTCGAGCTGTTGGCCGAGTTCCGCCCCGAGGTGGTGATCAGCGATTTCGAGTCGTGGACCTACCTCTACGCGAAGGTCCATCGGCTGCCGGTCTACAGCATCGACAACATGCAGATCATCAATCGTTGTCGGCACCCGCCCGAGATCCTCGAGGGCGAGCAGGCCAACTTCGAGATCGCCCGCGCGTTCGTGAAGGGCAAGCTGCCGTTTTGCGATCACTACCTCATCACGACCTTCTTCAAGCCCGAGATCCGCAAGCCCGACACCTCGCTGCACCCGCCGATTCTGCGGCCCGAGATCCTCGCGACCACCGCGACCGCCGGTGATCACTTGCTGGTGTACCAGACCGCCGAGGGGCACGATGCGCTGGCGCGGGCGCTCGACGCCGTCGGCATCGAGTGTCGCGTGTACGGCATGCACCGCGGGCTGACCGAGGAGAAGGTCGAGGGCAACCTCCGCCACCGGGCGTTCTCCGAGGCCGGCTTCATCGCCGACCTCGCCAGCGCGCGCGCGGTCGTGGTCGGCGGCGGCTTCACCGTGATCAGCGAGTCGGCCTACTTCCACAAGCCGATGCTGGTGGTGCCGCTGCAGGGCCAGTTCGAGCAGACCCTGAACGCGCGCTGGGTCGAGCATCTCGGCTATGGTCGGGCTGCGCCGGTCATCGACGACGCCGCGACCGTGCGACGCTTCCTCGACGCGGTGCCGGCCTGCGAGGAGGCGCTGTCGAGCTACCAGCAGGACGGCAACGTCGACCTGCTCGGTGCGCTCGACGAACTGCTCGATCGCGCCGCCGCGGGTGTCGACTGACGTCGCGCTAGGGGGCCGATGGGTCGTCGGCCGCCGACGCCGACGGCAGCTCGACCCGCAGCAGCTCGTTGCAGCCGCCGCGCAGACGCAGCGCGAGGAACGAGCCCGCGTCGGGTGTGTTCGGGAGCACGCCGACCCAGTCGTCTTGCTCGCCGCCGACCCGCGACTCGACGCCGGTGTCGAGGTCGTAGACGACGCCGCGCGCACCGTCGAACGCGAACACCTGCGTCGCGCCGGGCAGGAACTCGACGCGGCGGTGGGGCACCCGCGCGATGCGCCGCACGGTCGCGAGCTCGAAGTCGACGACGTGGAGATCGCGGGGGCCTTGCGCGCGCGGGCCCACGGTCACCAGTAGCCGCGGTGCGTCGCGGGCGAACACCGGCGCGCCGACGATGTCCTGCGCGACCGGCTCGAGTCGACCGGCATCGCGGGGACGACACAACAGCACGCTGCGATCCTCGCGGCGCGCCGTGCCGCACAGGATGCTCGCGTCGTGGGACAGCCGGGGATCGTGCAGCGCGTCGTCCTCGGGCGATAGCTCGACGCGCTGCGGCGCCGCGCCGCGCTGCATGCCCACCAGCGCTTGCAGCCGCGGCGAGCCCTCGGCTGGCGTTGCGTCGTCGAACTCGGCCAGCCATACCCGGCCGCGCGCAGGCTCGACCCGCAGCGGGCGCCCGCAGCTCTCGCCCAGCACCGACAACGTCGGGGTCCCGCGCAGGCCGTGCAGGGTCTCGAGCCGACAGCCCTGGCGCAGCAGCAACGTGTCGCCGTCGAGCCAGACCGCGTCGCGACCCTCCCAGGTGCCGAGTGTGCGCACCGGATCGAGCGCGACCAGGGAGACCTTCGCGTCGGTCGAGATCGCAGCGTGGGCGCCGTCGGGTGCGATCGCGATCGCGGACGCGTCGGCGCGGGTCGGCAGTCGATGACGTGTGCCGTCGGCGGCGGTCACCTGCGAGGCGCCGCGACAGTCGCCCTCGATGCGCAGGCCATCGGCGCGCACCGCTGCGACGCGCACCGCCTTGGTCACCGCGCGGGCCGACAGCGGCGCCGCCGCGGGGTGGAACAGGAACGCCGGGGCGCGATGCAACGGGGCCAGGCGCGGCGTTTCCGGCGGCGCAGTGGGCTCGGGCGCGCGCGGGCTCGCGTGCACCACGATCGGCGTGTCGTCGCGCAGCAGCACCGCCTGCGGCCCGCAGCTCGCGGCGCTCAGCACGAGTCCGATCGTGATCGCGCGCACCAACGCGGAGGGCATCTTGCCCTCAGGCCCGACAACCTGCTAGGCCGAAGGCAGCTCACCATCGCCGGAAAGACCGAACCCACCCGGCGACGCGTTGCCACGAACATCCGCGCACGATGTCCACGCAAGGTCCACTGCACGAGCGCCCGTGGGCGCCCGCCGAGCTCGACGCACTCGAGGATCGCCTCGAGCACGACGACGAGGCGTTGCCTTGGCCGAGCGAGCTGACGGCCGAGGCCCGCGATCGCGTGCGGGCGCGGGCCCAGGAGTACCGCGCGCTGCAGCAGTACACGCGCATCGCCCTCGACGTCGCGCCGCCGGCGTCCGTGCTGGCGTCCGTGCTCGCGCAGGCCCGTGCGTCGTGCGAGCTCGCGCCCGCGGTGGCGGTCGTGGAGCCGCCGCGGCCGGGGCTGTGGGCACGGCTGCGGCGCGTGTGGTGGATCCCGAGCCTCGCGACCGCCGGCGCCGGTGCGCTCGCGGCCACGCTGGTGATCCGGCAGGGCGATCGTGAGCCGGTTGCCGTCGCGCAGGCACCGGTGGCACAGGGCGCGTCGAAGGCCGAGGCGCCGCGCGAGTCGGCCTTCGAGCTGCGGCGCGATCCGGCCATCGCACAGGCCGCGCCGCAGGCCGAGCCCGCGCCCGAGGCGGCCGCCCGCGGCGATGGGCTGGTCGCCACCGAGAAGGACGCCTTCGACGAGGGCGGTGCGCGGCGAACCGCCACCGACGTGCGCACCAAGGGCGAGGCACCCGAGCCCACGCCGGCACCCCGCGGCGCCAGTGCGACCCCGGTCGACGACGCGAGCGCGGCCGAAGCGGACGTCCCGCTCGGCGGCGAGCAGGAGCGCAAGGCGAAGCGCGACGTGAAGCAGCCCAGCGCGCCGAAGTCGGCGCCCAAGCCCTCGAGCGGCGCTGCGCCACCGGCGAGCCCGGTCACGCCGCCGCGCGAGCTGCCCGGCGCCGCCGGAGGCGGTGGCGTCGATGCGATCGCGCCCGCCGAGCAGCTCGCCCGCGGCGACGAAGCCCGTCGACGCCGCGACTGCGGGGCTGCGCGCAGCGACTACCTCGCGGTGGTCGAGCGCGGCAACGCGAAGCAGCGCGCGCGGGCGCGGGCCGGCCTGGCGCTGTGTGCTGAGCGCAGCGGGTCGGAGAAGACCGCCGCCGAGCTGCTGTCGCAGGCGCGCAAGGACGATCCGGGGATCGACGCGTGGGTCGACGCCGAGCGCAGTCGCTGACGGTCGCTCGGGCCCGGGTCGGCGACGCAGTCCGCGATTCAAGCTCCCTGCCGCAGTGCCTCGGGCGCGCGCCGTCTCGGCGCCGCGACGCTCAGCAGTGCCAGGGGATCACGTCGAGCACGAAGAGGCCGGTGATGAAGAGCGCGAGCGCCAGCGAGATCGGCAGGAAGCCGGTCGAGCTGGGCTCGCCGTCGTCATCGGCGTGGCCGTGGTCGTGGTCGCAGTGATGGTGCATGTTCGGCGAGGCCGTTCGCCACGCTACGACAGCGTCACGTGGCGGGCAAATCGGCGCCCAAGGGGCGACTCACGCGGGCCCATGGATGCGCGTTTCGGCCGTGTGGCAGGGGCGGGCGCGAACGGGCGATCGCAGGAGATCTCGGGCGCTTGCGCGCGTTCTCGCGACGCGCGCCGCCTCGATTCCAGTTCGTGACGCCCCAATGGCCCATTGGATTTGACTCCCAGGGCGTGCTCGGGCGAGAACCCTTCCGCCATGTCGCACGGTTCACCGACCGCTCCCCACCACGGCGTTGCCGCCACGGCGCGCCCGATGTCGCTACTGCGGCGTTGGACGCTCGACTTCCACAACCGCACGGTGCTGTTCCGCGCCGGCAACTGGATCTTCACCACCTACGCGTTCCTGGCCGCGGCCGCGTTCGCGACCGGCTTCGCCGGGTCGCTCTGGTACGACGCGATGGCCGGCCTCGACGTGCTGCTGATCGCGAAGCTCTACCTGTTCGTGGTGGTGCCCGCGGTGCTGGTGGGCCTGCGCCTGTTCAGCATCATGCTCGAGTGGCGCGAGCTGTTCCGTCGCCCGCTGCAGACCATCGTCAAGCCCGGCTACATGCTGCACGGCGGCATCTTCGGCGGCGTCATCGGCCTGTGGGCCGTGGCGGTGATCGCCGACGTGCCGGTGCTGCGTCTGCTCGACGCGCCCGCGCTGGCGCTGCCGCTCGGCGAGGCCATCGCGCGCCTGGGCTGCTACGTCTACGGCTGCTGCTGGGGGCGCCCGACCGACAGCCGCTTCGGCGTCCGCTACACCAGCCTCGACTCCAAGGTGGTCCGCTGCGCGCCCCACCTGCACAACGTGAAGATCCACCCCGCGCAGCTCTACGCGCTGTGCATCTACCTGGCGATGTTCGCCGTGATGTACGCGATCCTGCCGCTGATGCCGTTCGACGGCGCGCTCACGGCGATCTACTTCATCGGTCACTCGGCGATCCGCTACAGCCTCGAGTTCTTCCGCCAGGACGACCGCGGCAAGCTGTGGGGCAAGCTCACGCACACCAACCTGTACTCGCTGGCGATGGTGTTCGCCGGCATCGCGATCCTCGTGTGGGGCAGCCAGAACGCCACCCACGTCGACCTCGACATGAGCATCCGGCTGGTCCACATCGTGTCCAACGCGTCGATCATGCCGTGGATCGCGATGTACGGTCTGGTCTTCGGCTTCGCCTACGGCGTGGCCTACAAGAAGGTCGGCAGCTGGATCCAGTCGCCCTCGGGCGGCATGAAGCCCAACGTCGACGAGCTCAGCATGGGCGCCGTGCAGCGCATGGAAAACCTCGACAAGAAGTAGGCGCGAGCCGCTCGCCGTACCAAGGGCGCCGCGGTCTCGACCGTCGGCGCCCTTCGTCGTTCCGGGGTTCGAACTACACCCGGCGCGTCGCGATCGGCCGCGGCCGACGGCGCTTGAGGCGATGGGCCTCGCGATGGCGTCGCTCGGCGCGGTCGATGAGCAGCTGCTGCGTGCCCTGCTCGGTGCCCTGGCGCTGCACGTAGCTGCCGTCGGATTGCATGTCCCAGGCGCTGCGGTTGTCGGCGAGCTGGAGCTTGAGCACCGCCCGCAGCTCGCGGCGCAGATGTGGTGCTTCGATCGGCACCACGGTTTCGACCCGGCTCTCGAGGTTGCGGGTCATGCAGTCGGCCGAGCCGATGTAGTACTCCTCGTCGCCACCGTTGCGGAAGTAGTAGACCCGCGCGTGCTCGAGGAAGCGGCCGACCACGCTGACCACGCGGATGGTCTCCGAGAGGCCTGGGATGCCCGGACGCAGGCGGCAGGTGTCGCGCACGATGAGGTCGATGCGCACGCCGGCACGCGCGGCATGGTAGAGCGCCGCGATCACGTCGGCGTCCTCGAGCGCGTTCATCTTCATCTGGATGAGCCCGCCACCCTCGCGCTCGTGCACCGCGATCTCGCGCTCGATCTTCTCGAGCAGGCCCTGCTTGAGCAGCTTCGGCGAGATGAGGATCTTGCCGTAGCGCCGCTTGGGCCGATAGCCGGTGGTGAGGTAGTTGAACAGCTCGGTCATGTCCTGACCGATGGTGTCGTCGCAGGTGAAGAGCGAGAAGTCGGTGTAGCTGCGGGCGTTGCCGGCGTGATAGTTGCCGGTGCCGACGTGGGTGTAGCGTCGCAGGCGATCGGAGTCCTGCCGCACCACCAGCACCACCTTGCAGTGGGTCTTGAGCCCGACCACGCCGTAGCTGACGTGGATGCCGGCCTCCTCCAGGCGAGCGGCCCAGCGGATGTTTGCTTCTTCGTCGAAGCGGGCCTTGAGCTCCACGACCGCGGCGACCTGCTTGCCGTTGCGCGCCGCGTTGACCAGGTGACGCACGACCTGGGTGTCGGCCGACGTGCGGTACAGCGTCATCTTGATCGCCCGCACCTTGGGGTCCTCGGCGGCCTCGCGCAGCAGTCGCTCGACCGAGCTCGAGAACGACTCGTAGGGGTGGTGCACGAGGATCGACTTGGCGTCGCGGATCTGGTGAAAGACGTTGCGGCTGTCGGCGAACTCGGGGTGGTCGACGGGCCGGTGTGGCACGTCGTGCAGGTGCGGTAGCGGCAGCGCGGCGATCTCGGCGAGGTCTCGGATGCCGATGATGCCGTCGACCTCGAAGACCTCGCCCTCGGTGAGACCAAACTTCGACGCCAGCAGGTTGCGGTGCAGCGCCGGCATGCCGGGCGCGACCTGCATGCGCACCAGCTGGGCGAACTTCCGCTCGCGCAGCTCCGACTCGATCATCGCCAGGAGGTCGTCGGCGAGGTCCTCGTCGCCCTCGGTGACGGCGTTGCGGGTGACACGGAACGCGGTGCAGCTCTCGATGACCATGCCGGGGAACAGCAGGTCGAGGTTGTGCGCGACCACGTCCTCGAGCAGCACGAAGCGCAGGCTGTCGCCGACGCGCATGAGCCGAGGGATGCCGGCGCCGACCGGCACCTTCACGCGGGCCAACAGCGGCATCGCGTCGTTGGGGTAGTGCAGCGTGACGAGCAGGTTGAGCGAGAGGTTCGAGATGAACGGGAATGGGTGCGCCGGGTCCATCGCCTGCGGCGTCATCAGCGGGAACACGTTCTCGAAGTAGGCGTCGCGCAGCTGCTGGCGTTGCTCGGGCTCGAGCGCGCCGAACGGCACCACCGCGATGCCCTCGGCGGCGAGCTCCGGCTCGAGCCCTCGCCACAACAGGCGCATGCGGGCGTCGAGCGCCCGGATCGCGTCGAGGCAGGCGGTGATCAGCTCCGCGGGCGTGCGGCCGTCGACGCCAGGCTCGCTGATGCCGGCGGCGATGCTCTGCTCGAGCCCGCCGATCCGCTTCATGAAGAACTCGTCGATCGTGCCGCCGACGATGGCCAGGAACTTCACCCGCTCGAGCAGTGGCGTGCGGGGATCGGCGGCCTCCTGCACCACGCGGAAGGCGAAGTTCAGCCACGTCAGCTCGCGCGTCAGGTAGGCCTCGGGCGCGCTGGGGTCGAGCGGTCGCTCCCACGTGTCGCGGATCCGCGGCGATCTCGGGTGTTCGGGGGTGCGCACCGACGGAAGCGTGACCGTGACGGTGGCACCGGAGTTGGCCGCGGGCGGCTCGGACTCGGCCGAGGGCGTGGCGCCGGTGCTGTCTTCGCTCATGGGGCTTCGGACCCGAGCAGTGTCGCAGACTTTTGGCGGGCACGCGCACGAACGTGCTCGCCGACACCAGAACCGATGGCCGTGCTGGTACGTTGGAGGCGGTCGTGGAAGCTCTGCGTCGCGCCACTGCGTGGTCACGCGTCGGTCTCGTCGGTGCAACGCTGGCGACGCTGCCCGCGTGCGCTTGCGGAGCCGCGTCGCCACCGGAGTCCACGCCGACGCCGCCATCGTTGGCGCCGCCGGCCGCCGCCGCGATCCCGGTCGCCGCCGCGATCCCGGTCGCCGCCGCGACGTCGGATGCCGCCGCGCCGGCCCCGACCATCGCCCCCACGACGACGGTCGCCGAGGCCGACGCGCGCGAGCTCGAGGCGCCCGCGGGCGACGCTGGCGCAGCCGACGACCCCGGCTGTCCACTCGATACTGCGCATCTGCCCAGCGTCGACGGGGTCGATCCCGACGATCCGCGCCTGGACGCGAGCACCACGCTGGTGGTGTTCAAGGGTGCAAGGCGGCTGGGCTTGTATGCCGCCGGCACCCGCGTCGCCTGCTATCGCGTGGGCCTCGGTTTCTCGCCGACCGGACACAAGCAGGTGCAGGGCGATGGCCGCACCCCCGAGGGCTGGTACCGCACCTCCGACAAGCCATGGTCGAGCTTCGAGCACGCGATCGCGATCCACTATCCGAACGAGGCCGACGCCGTCGCGGCCGCGCGGGACGGTCGGATCGGCGGCGCCACGCGGGATCGCATCGTCGCCGATGTGCGGGCCGGTCGCGTGCCGCCGCAGAACACCAGGCTCGGCGGCGCCGTGCTCATCCACGGCGGTGGTTCCTCGGTCGACTGGACCCTCGGATGCGTCGCGCTCGACGACGTGGATCTCCTCGCGCTGCGCGAGGCCCTGCCCAAGCGCATGCGAACGAACCTCCTGGTCGTGCGATGACGTGACGTCATCGCCCTGGTGAGCGCGCCACCCCGCGTCGAGCGACCGCGGCCGTCGTGGGGGGCCTGCCCACATCTTCTTCGTCTCACCCCGCCGGCGCGGATGCAAAACGGGACAGCGGTCGCAGCGCTGCCCCGGACGACCGACGGGCATCGACCCCGCTATACTGCACGCGCCGTGGCCCAGCCCGAGCTGGAACTCTCGACCCTGTCACTACGTCGCACGCCGCTCGTGGACGGCGTGTCGGCGTCGACCGAGGTGCAGCTGGTGGTGTTGCTCGGCCAGACCGTCGGGCAGTCGGTGCCGATCCACGAGGAGCTGGTGCTCGGCCGCGGCATGGTCGAGCTGACGATCCACGACGACGGCGTCTCGCGTCGCCACGCGGCGATCAACCACTGCGGCGACGGCACCTACGTCATTCGTGACCTCGGCAGCCGCAACGGCACCTTCGTGAACGGCGTACGCGTGAGCGAGGCAGTGCTCACGATCGGCGATCGCATCGCGATGGGCGGCGCGACGGTGCTGCAGTTCCTGACCCGCGATCGCTTCGAGGAACAGCGGCTGCGCGCACAGAAGCTGCAGGCGCTGGGGGAGCTCGCCGGCGGCATCGCCCACGACTTCAACAACCTGCTGGGGGTCGTGCTCGCCAACGTGTCGCACGTGCAGGGGCTCGACGACTGGGACGAGCAGGAGGTCCGCCGGGTGCTGCGCGACGTCGAGATCGCAGCCCGCCGTGCCGGCGAGCTGACCCGCGACCTCATGATGTTTGCGCGCACTGGCCCGCGCGTGCACGAGGTGTTGTCGCTGGGCGCGGTGGTGGAGAACGCTGCGCGCCTGCTGACCTCGGGCCTGCCCCGGAACATCACGCTCGAGGTCCAGTGCGCGCCGGACATGGCGGTGCGCGGCGAGGCCAGCCGGCTCGCACAGGTGTTCACGAACATCGGCCTCAACGCGATCGCGGCGATGCCCGACGGTGGGTTGCTGCGCATCGCTGCGGTGCAGTGCCGTGACCTGCCCGAGGAGGTCGCGGACCAGCAGCTGATGCTGCCGGCCGGTGAGCTCGCGATGGTGACGGTCTCGGACACCGGCGTGGGCATGGACGCCGAGATCCGCCGCCGCGCGTTCGACCCGTTCTTCACGACCAAGCCGCGGGGGGCCGGCACCGGGCTCGGGCTCGCCACCGCGTTGGCGATTGCGCGGGACCATGGTGGCCACATCGCGGTGAACAGCGAGCCGGGGATCGGCACCACGGTGTTCGTGTTCTTGCCGCTACGCGCGGGCGCGCCGAAGCTCGAGCGGCACACCCTCGACGAGTCGAGCCCGCTGCGGGGCCGCGTGCTGGTCGCCGACGACGAGGCGCTGGTGCGCCTGGCGGCCTCGCGGGTGCTGACCCAGGCGGGCCTGGAGGTGATCGAGGCGGCCGATGGCCAGCAGGCGGTGGATGCCTTCACGGCCGCCGCCGGTGGCATCGATCTCGTGCTGCTCGACCTCGACATGCCGATCATGGACGGTGAGGCGGCGCTGATGCGGATCCGGGCCATCCATGCGGGCGCGCGGGTGTTGATCTCGACCGGCTACGTCGAGCCCGCCCGCGAACGCAAGCTGCGCGAGGCGGGCGTCGACGGCGTGTTGGACAAGCCCTATGATTCGCTCACGCTGCTGCGCACCGTGGCCGCGTTGCTGCGCGACGACGGCCGACGTCGCCAGTAGTCGATCCGACGCGATCGATTTCAGATCGGACCGCACGCTCGAGCGTCTCGTGCGAAGCCAAGTCCTCGCGTCTGCGCTCTACCCAGGATCCACACCCCATGACGAAGTCCATTCTCATCCTCCGCACGCTCGTCGCCCTCGGCTTCGCCGCCGCCCCGCTCGCCTGCGACAAGTCCGGCGACGCCAAGACCGAAGAGAAGAAGACGGACGGCAAGGACGCCAAGAAGGCCGAGGAGAAGGCCGAGGAGAAGAAGGCCGAAGAGAAGAAGGAAGGCGGCTGGTGAGCTGCGATGCGCGCTGTGGCCATCGCCACGGCGTCGCTCGTGCTCGCACTCGCGTGTGAGTCGGCGTCGGTCGATCGCAGCGCGGGCGGGCCGGTGACGCCGGGTCGCGCGTCGGGCTCCGACGAGGCGTTCGCGCGGCTGCAGGCGTACGAAGACGAACGCCGCGCCAAGCTCGGGCCGGATACGCTGCAGCCGTGGTCGCAGCGCGCCGGCGACGATCCGTGGGCGATCGTCGCGTTGACGGGCGAGCGCGCCGCGGGCGTGCTGCAGGGCGCCGACGCGGTGGTGTTGCTCGACGCCGGGGGCCACGAGCTGGCGCGGGCCTCGACGCCGCCGCGACCGACCGCGGTGGTCCGCGACGGCGACGCGCTGTGGATTGCCGGGCTCGCTGGCGAGCTCGCCCGCGTGCCCGTGACGCCCGAGGGCTTCGGTGCCGTCGCGGTCGTGGAGGCGGTGGGCGCTGCGGTGATCCGCGATGCGGTCGCGGGCCCCGGCGGGCCGGTGCTGGCCGACGGCTACCGCGGCGAGCTGCGTCGCTTCGACGCCGCGACCGGCGGCGCGACGACGGTCGGCGGGTGTCCAGGCGCGATCGCGGTGGCGGCCGCGCCATCGCTGCTCGGCGCAGCGTGTCTGTTCGATCGCGGCCTGCGGCTGCGCACCGACGACGGCGCGCAGGCCCAGGTGCAGCACGACGGACCGCTGTGGTCGCTGGCCGCGATCGCAGGCGACGACGGCTGGTGGATCGCCGCCGGTGGCGTCGAGGACCACGCCCTCGACCGCAGCGACGGCTCGTTCGGCTACGTCGACTCCTTCCTCTACCTGCTGCACGCGACGCGCTGCGCCGGGCCCGGCGGCCTGTGCACGCGCAGGGTCGCGGCGATCGACGTCGGGCCCTGGGGCGTGGTGCTGCCCAAGTGGGTCGGGCTCGAGCGCGTCGGTGACGACGTCGAGGTCACGGTGACCGGCTACGGTGGCGATGCCTTCGCGCGCGTGCGCATCGGGCTCGACGGCGGGGTTTCGGCGTCGCCCGTGGTCACGCGCGTGCCGCCGGGGATCCGCGACGTCGCGCGCATGGCCGAGGGTTGGCTCGCCGCCGATCCGCTGCTCGATCGCTGGGTCGTCGTCGGCGACGACGGCCACGTCGACACCGTCGCTTCGGCCGATCCACGCCCGGGCGCCGAGACCTCCGTGCGGGTCGGCGAGGCGTTGTTCTTCAGCCACATCATGGCGCCGCACGCCAGCAGCGACGGCCACCGCAGCCGCTTCACCTGCGAGACCTGCCACTTCGAGGGCGGCGTCGACGGGCGCGTGCACTACACCGGGCGCGCCGACGTGCACGCCTCGACCAAGTCGTTGCTGGGCTTGTTCGTCAATCGTCCGCACTTCTCGCGCGCGCTCGACCGCACGCTCGCGACCATGGTCGACAACGAGTTCGCGGTCGCCAACCGCGGCAGCGCGCAGGGGCCCTCGTTCGCGCTCTCGCCCGACGACCACCCGTGGCTGCGCACGCTCGGCGCGACCGAGGTCCTCGACGCCGAAGCGTTGCGACGCGCGCTGGTCGACTTCCTCGTCGCCTTCGATCACGAGACCGCACCCGAGGTCGTCGCACGGCTGCGCGAGGCCCGGCGCAGCGGCGACGCGCCGCGCTTCACCGCGCAGGAGCGGGCTGGTGCCGCGGTGTTCGAGCAGCACTGCGAGGGCTGCCACCAGGCGCGCACGGTCGCCGACGATGCCACGACTCGCGTGGCGCCGGCGCAGTGGGAGGCGCAGGTGCTGTCGACGCGAGGCCCACTGGTGTGGGCCAGCGACGCGCGTCTGCGGACCGGCATCGAGCCCTACGTGCACCCCGAGGGCGCCCGCGTGACCTCGCTGCGACGGCTCTGGATCAAGCGGCCGTACTTCACCAACGGCAGCGCGGCCACGCTGGCCGACGTGCTCGCGCGCGTGCGATTGCGCCCGAGCTTCAGCCACGCCGGCGGCACCGCGCCGGGGGATCGCGACGATCCCCGCGCGTCGCTGACCGCGGACGAGCGCGCCGCACTCGCGGCCTTCCTCGCGCTGCTCTGATCCGAACGGTGCCCGCGACGGCGTCGATGCGGGATCGGGGGCGGCGGTTGCGGTCGAACCGGCGCTCCTGATACTAGAAGCACCGAGGGAGAGTCGCGACCGCCCGAACAACGGCCGCGGCGAGCAAGAGCTGCCCATGAAGATCCTCGTCACTGGCGGCGCCGGCTTCATCGGCGCGAACTTCCTCAACCTGTTGGTGCCTCGTCATCCCGAGCACACCTTCGTCAACGCCGACAAGCTCACCTACGCGGCCAACCTCGCCAGTCTGGCGGGCATCGCCGAGCGGCCCAACTACCAGTTCACGCGGGTCGACATCGCCGACGCCGCGGCCGTCGATGCCGCGTTCGAGGAGCACCGGCCCGACGTGGTCGTGCACTTCGCCGCCGAGAGCCACGTCGATCGCTCGATCTCCGGCCCCCGCGAGTTCGTGCGCACCAACATCGAGGGCACCTTCAATCTGCTCGAGGCCGCGCGCCGCACGTGGGGCACCGATCACGGGCTCTTCCACCACGTCAGCACCGACGAGGTCTATGGCTCGCTCGGCGACGAGGGCCTGTTCACCGAGGACACCCGCTACGATCCTTCGAGCCCATACTCGGCGAGCAAGGCCGCCAGCGACCACCTCGTGCGGGCCTACCACCGCACCTTCAAGCTGCCGGTCAAGCTGACCAACTGCTCGAACAACTACGGGCCGTTGCAGTTCCCCGAGAAGCTGATCCCGCTCATGATCCTGAACGCCCAGGACGGCAAGCCGCTGCCGGTCTACGGCCAGGGCACCAACGTGCGCGACTGGCTGTACGTGCAGGATCACTGCGAGGCGATCTGGACCGTGGTCACCCGCGGCAAGGTCGGCGAGACCTACAACATCGGCGGCAACAACGAGGTCCGCAACATCGACGTGGTGCACAAGCTGTGCGAGCTCATCGCGCAGGAGACCGGCCGTCCGTCGGACGCGCTGCTCGGGCTCATCACCTACGTGAAGGACCGGCCCGGCCACGACCTGCGCTACGCCATCGACGCCAGCAAGATCCGCCGTGACCTCGACTGGGGCCCGAGCGAGACCTTCGACACCGGTCTACGCAAGACGGTGCGCTGGTACCTCGACAACGGCGCGTGGATCGAGGGCGTCCGCACCGGCGAGTATCGCAACTGGATCCAGCAGAACTACGAGCGCCGCTAGCCCGCGCGCCTTCCCGCCGGCGCGCGACGCCGAGCAAGCCAACTTGGAGACCGACATGATCGACAGAGGCATCATCCTGGCCGGCGGCTCGGGCACGCGGCTGCATCCCTTGACGAAGTCCATCAGCAAGCAGCTGATGCCGATCTACGACAAGCCGATGATCTACTACCCGCTGTCGGTGTTGATGCTGGCCAACATCCGCAAGGTGTTGATCATCACCACGCCGCACGAGCAGGCGCTGTTCACCGAGCTGCTGCGCGACGGCAGCCAGTGGGGGATGGAGCTGACCTACGAGGTGCAGCCCAGCCCCGACGGGCTCGCGCAGGCGTTCATCATCGGCAAGCGCTTCTGCGACGGCCGCGGCTGCTCGCTGGTGCTGGGCGACAACATCTTCTACGGCAACAGCCTGCAGGAGCTGGTCGGCCTGGCGGTGCGGCGCGAGCAGGGCGCGACCGTGTTCGGCTACTGGGTGCGCAACCCCGAGGCCTACGGCGTCGCCGAGTTCGCCGCCGACGGGCGGGTGATCTCGCTGGAGGAGAAGCCCAAGGCGCCGCGCAGCAACTACGCGGTCACCGGCTTGTACTTCTACGATCAGCAGGTCTGCGACCTGGCGGCCGATCTCCAGCCGTCGGCGCGCGGCGAGCTCGAGATCACCGATCTGAACCGGCGCTACCTCGAGCAGGGCCAGCTGCAGGTCGAGCTGCTGGGCCGCGGCATCGCGTGGCTCGACACCGGCACCCCCGAGGCGCTGCTGCAGGCCGCCAACTTCATCCAGACCATCGAGCAGCGGCAGGGCCTGCAGATCGCGTGTCCCGAGGAAATCGCCTACACGCGCGGGTGGATCACCCCCGAGGAGCTGCGCCGCCAGGGCGAGGCGTTGGCGAAGAACGACTACGGCCGCTACCTGCTGCGGTTGTGCGACGAGGGGAGGGCGAGGTGAAGGTCACCCGCACCAAGCTCGCGGGCGTGCTGCTCATCGAGCCCGACGTGTTCGGCGACGAGCGCGGCTTCTTCCTCGAGACCTGGTCCCACAAGCGCTACGAGGACGTCGGCATCCCCGAGACCTTCGTGCAGGACAACCTCTCGATGTCGCGCCGCGGCATCCTGCGGGGGCTGCATCTGCAGCACCCGTTCGGCCAGGGCAAGCTGGTCCACGTCGTGATGGGCGAGGTCTTCGACGTCGCGGTCGACGTGCGGGTCGGCTCGCCGACCTTCGGCCAGTGGGTCGGCAACACGCTGTCGGGCGACAACCACGCGCAGATGTACATCCCCCGCGGCTTCGCCCACGGCTTCTGCGTGACCAGCGAAGTTGCGCTGTTCTCGTACAAGTGCACCGACGCCTACCACCGCGAGTCCGAGCTCGGCGTGGCCTGGGACGACCCCGACCTCGGCATCGAGTGGCCGATCGCGAGCCCGAGCCTGTCGCCGAAGGACCTCGCCTTCGGCCGGCTGCGCGACCTCCCGCGCGAGCGACTGCCGAACTTCGCGGTTGCCGGCGGGGGCGAGGCATGACCACGCCGACGGGCGTCGGCACGACGGTGCACGTGCTCGGGGCCGACGGCATGCTCGGCCGCGCGTGGACCGAGCTGCTGACGCGCCAGCGCGTACCGCACGACACGCGCACGCACCCCGACTTCGACCTCACGGCCCGACAGCACGTCGAGGCATTGCCGCTGGTCGCGGGGGACGTGGTGGTCAACTGCGCCGCGTGGACCGACGTCGACGGGGCCGAGCGCGACGAGGCCGGTGCGACCGCGGTGAACGCCGATGGCGTGGGCGTGCTCGCGTCGCGGTGCCAGCGGGCCGGCGCCACGCTGGTGCACTACAGCACCGACTACGTGTTCGATGGTCAGGCCCAGGTGCCGTACGCCGTCGATGCCGCTCACGCGCCGCTGGCCGCCTATGGCCGCAGCAAGGCGCTGGGGGAGCGCCGTCTCTTCGCCGCCGGTGGTAGCTACCTGCTGGTGCGCACCAGCTGGCTGTACGCGCCGTGGGGCCACAACTTCGTGCGCACGATCGCCAAGGCTGCGCGCGAGCGGGAGTCACTGCGCGTGGTCGATGATCAGCGCGGTCGCCCGACCAGCGCCGAGCACCTCGCCGAGGCCAGCTGGCGGCTGCTGCAATCCGGCACCCGCGGGATCACGCACGTCACCGACGCGGGCGAGTGCACGTGGTTCCACTTCGCCAGCGCGATCGCGGCCGCGGTGGCCCCGAGCTGCCGCGTCGAGCCGTGCACCAGCGCCGAGTTCCCACGGCCGGCGCGCCGCCCCGCCTACAGCGTGCTGGACCTCGCGCGGACCGAGGCGATCCTCGGCGCCATGCCGAGCTGGCAGCGCAACCTCACCGACGTGCTCACGCGCCTGTGAGCGTCGCGCCGCCGGATCACGCGCCAGCGGCCAGGAGGGATCGGAGCTGCTCGAGCGCTTCGGGCGGCACGTCGAGGAACTGCAGGCCGATGTCGTACGCGGCCGGCTGACCGCCCTCGATCGATCGCACCCAGATGACCTCGGTCAGGCACGTCAAGCTGGTCTGATCCGGCATGAACAGCTCGATCTCGAAGCGCGCGCCGATCGACAGCGCTTCGTCGCTGTAGACCCGGATGCCGCCGATGCCGACGTCGATCACCTGCCGCCGTGGCAGCCGACGCCGTGCGGGCCGGAAGTAGAGCGGCGCGTTGAGTCGCGGGTACTTGCGTCGTTCGTCGGTGTTGTCCGCCACCATCGCCTCCCATCCCGGTCGCCCTCGAAAGGTAGCAGACCTTGCCCTGCAGGCCAAAACCGGCGCAGCCGGATCGCGGGCCGTTTGCGGGCCGCGGGTGGGCGCGGTTGGGGCGTCCTGCGACACGCGAAGGGCGTGCGGTTCGCGGCAGGTCCCGAGGCACGCGCGCGCAGCCGATCGCGTACCATGCCACGGGGCATGTCGTGGTCGAGACCACGGACCTCCGGGGGCGAGTCGAGACGCGCACGATGCCGGTTTGGGTGGATATCAGGCCACAGGCCTACCTCGCGCTGCTGGTCTGGATCCCCATCGGCATCGTGATGTTCGCGAGCATGAAGCCCATCAAGGCCGGCATCACGGCCCTGGTGCTGGGCGTGATGCTGCTGCCCGAGCTGGCCGCGTTCGACCCCCCGGCGCTGCCGCCGATCGACAAGATGGCGGTGGCATGCCTGGCCAGCTACCTCGGCGCGATGCTGCTCGCACGTCGCGAGCTGGCCCGCGCGCGCTTCCTGCGGGGCGCCGAGGCGTGGTTCCTGCTCGTCATCATCGGCAACATCGGCACGTCGCTGACCAACCCGGATCCCGTGATCATCGGCGGCGGGATCGACTACGACGGCGAGACACGTCTGCCGGAGATCACCCTGCAGGCGATGACCAAGTACGACATCCTGTCGTCGACGGTCCGCGACGTGCTCGGGATCCTGCTGCCGTTCCACCTCGGCCGCGTGCTGATTCGGACCCGCGAGGATGCACTCGTGATGGCGCGGGTCATCGCCGGCACGATGCTGCTGCTGCTGCCGCTGATGCTGTTCGAGCTGCGGTTCTCGCCGCAGCTGCACTACTGGATCTACGGCTACTACGCGCTCGACTTCGCCCACAACATGCGCGGCGGCGGCTTCAAGTCGTCGCTGTTCCTCTCGTCGGGCCTCGCGGTGGCGATGTTCCTGATGGCGGGGATGTTCTCGTTGGCGATGCTGCGACGCGCCCGCGAGAAGGTCGCGGGCTTCGGCGCCGGGGTCCTGCTGCCGGTGTTCTGGGGCATGCTGCTCATCTCGCGCAACGTCGGCGCCAACATCTACGCGCTCGCTGCGATGCCGCTGCTGCTGGGCCGCAAGGTCGCGTCGGCGGGGCGGCTGGCGGTGGTGCTGTCGCTGTTCGTGATCGCGTTCCCCTCGCTGCGGGCGACGCAGGCCTTCCCGGCCGACGATCTGGTGGCGTTCGCGGCCAAGTACAGCGCCGCGCGGGCGCAATCCCTGGGCTTTCGCTTCGACAACGAGGACATCCTGCTCGAGCGCGCCAACGAGCGGCAGTGGTTCGGCTGGGGCGGCTTCGGCCGCAATCGCGTCTACGACGAGCGCGGCAAGGACATCTCCGTCACCGACGGCGAGTGGATCATCCGGTACGGCAGCCGCGGCGTGGTCGGCTTCGTGGGCGCCTTCGGCCTGTTGGTGTGGCCGATCTTCATGGCCCGGCGGCGCACCCGGAGGCTCGCCGACGCCGAGGCGGTGTACGTCATCAATGCGCTGTCGCTGCTGACCGCGCTGCACACGCTGGACCTGCTGCCCAACGGCCTCTTCACCGTCTTCCCGTACTTCTTCGCCGGCGCCCTGGCCGGGGTCTGCGAGGGCATGGGCGCGCCTGCGCGCGGCAGTCCCGGCGCTGCGATCGCCCCGCAGCCGCAGGCCGCCGCGATGCCGTACCCGCCGCAGCCGTATCCGCCGGGCGCGTATCCGCCGGGCGCGTATCCGCCGGGCGCGTATCCGCCGGGCGCGTATCCGCCGGGCGCGTATCCTCCGGGCACGCATCCATCGGGCTCGCCGGGCGTACCGCCGCGGGGCCCCTAGCGAGGGTCGCTCATGAAACTGCTGGTCGTCATCGTCAACTACAAGACCGCGTCGCTGTCGCTGCGTGCGGTCGCCAGCGCGCTGCCCGAGGTGAGCCGACACGGCGGTCGCATCGCGGTGGTCGACAACGCGTCGGGCGACGACTCGCCGGCGGTGTTGCGCGTGGGCCTGGCGGCGCTGGGCGACGCGCCGGTCTCGTTGCTGCTCTCGGAGCGCAACGGCGGCTTCGGGGCGGGCAACAACCTCGCGATCCGCGAGGCGCTGTCGGGCGACGATCCGCCCGAGCTGATCTACCTGCTCAACCCCGACGCGGTGGTGCAGCCGGGGGCGATCGACACGCTCGTGCGCTTCATGGACGAACACCCGGCGGCCGGCATCGCGGGCAGCCACATCGTCAACCCCGACGGCACCACGCATGTGTCGGCGTTCCGCTTCCCGAGCCCGCTGGGCGAGGTCGAGGGCGCGCTGCGGCTGGGGCTCGCCACGCGATTGCTGCAGCGCTGGTCGGTGTGGAGCCTGCCGTGCGATCGCACCGAGCCGGTCGACTGGGTCTCGGGCGCCAGCACGATGATCCGCCGAGAGCTGCTCGAGTCGGTGGGTCTGTTCGACGAGAACTTCTTCCTCTACTTCGAGGAGACCGATCTCTGCCGCCGCGCGGCGGAGGCGGGGTGGGAGCGGTGGTTCGTGCGCGAGGCCACCGTCGTGCACGAGGTCGCGGCGGCGACCGGCATCAAGGACAACAAGAAGCCGGTGCCGACCTATTGGTTCGACTCGCGGCGCTACTACTTCCTCAAGCAGGGCGGCAAGCCCGAGCTGTGGCTCGCGAACGTCGGCTGGCTGGCGGCTGCAACCGCGTGGCGGTTGCGCCGTCGGATCCAAGGCAAACCCGCCGTCGACCCGCCACGACAGCTGCGGGACTTCGTGCGCCACGCATTGGGCGGCACGGCGCGGCGGCGGTAGAGTCCGCGGCCGCTGCACGCGTGCGCGCGTCGATCGTCGGCCGCTTTGCGGCCTCTTTGGGCTTGCGCGGGCGCGCAGACCGGCAAATCATCGTCCCGCAGTGCGCACCTTCGATTCGTCCCGCGTCCCCGTGATGACCACGCTCCTCGTCGGCGGGCTGCTGCTCGCCGCGCCGGCCTGCGCGCCCCGGCATCCCTACGTGTGGGTCAACGACATGCCGCATACCGAGGTCCCGATCGGCAGCGTGCCGCTGCGACCGGGCGACACCATCTCGGTGACGGTCTCGCGGATGGAGGAGCTGCGGGCGGCGGCCCCGTTCGAGGTCGGTGCCGACGGCTCGATCGTGTTGCCGCTGGTGGGGCCGTTCGAGGTCCAGGGCCTCACGCCCGAGGCCGCCGCGCGCAAGCTCAACGCGCGCCTGAACGGCATCGTGGTGAACCCCGACGCGCGGGTCTCGGTGGTCACGCCGCGCCTGCCCGAGATCACGGTGCTGGGCGAGGTCGGTGCGCCCGGTCGCTTCCCGGTCGCCCACGGCGACGGCGTGCTGGCGGCGCTGGCCCTCGCCGGCGGCCTCACCGAGTTCGCCGATCCGCAGAGCATCTACGTCGTGCGCAAGTATCCCAAGGCCGAGCGCATCCGCTTCCGCTACACCGATCTCACCGGCGGCGTGCCCCGCAGCGCGCAGTTCGAGCTGCGCGACGGCGACGTGATCGTGGTCGAGTAGGGCGGCCCGGGGTTCATGATCCAGGTCTCGACCTTGCTCGCGAGCGTGCTCGCGATCGATCCGCAGGCGAGTCGCGTCGATCTCTCCGGCGGCGTCGTTGCGGAGGTGCGCGGCGGCTACGCCCCGGTCGCGCCCAATCAACCGTCGCAGTTCTCGTTCCTCACCCTGGTCACGCCCAACGTCGACCTACGCTACCGGCATCGTCGTGGCGGCACGCTCACCTTCGGCTACGCGCCGCGCATGCTGCTGCGACTGCCCAACATCCTGTCGCTGAAGCGGCCGCTGTTCCTCCATCAGCTGCAGCTGTCGCACTCGGTCGCGCTCGATCGTCGCTGGAACATGACGACCTCGGCGGCCGCGAGCGTCGGCGAGCTCGACTACACCGCGCTCGGCATCGCCTTCAACGGCCAGCAGACCGCGGCGCCACAGGCCGACGTCATCCAGTTCGCGATCGGCGATCTCGGGCTCAACTTCACCGGGCGGCTCGACGCCCGCCGCAGCCTCGCGATCGTGCCGTCGGCCGGCCTGCGCGTGCCGTTCAACCAGAGCCCGGCGCCCGGGCAGACCTCGTTCCCGGCGCAGTACGCCGGCAACCTCGGGCTCGCCTACTCCGAGGCCGTGGCGCCGCTCGACGACGTCTACGTGCAGAGCTACCAGGGCGTGGTCGACTTCCGGCCGGGCGGCCTGTTCGTCAACAGCGACACCCGCGTGGGATGGACCCGTCAGGTGCGTCGCCGGCTCGAGACCCGACTCGACGGCGGCGTCTTCAACGCCCAGGTGCTGGCGCAGCAGGACGCGCCCAATCGCCTGCGCGGACGCGTGCTGCCGGTGGGCAGCTTCCGGCTCGGCGGTCGCCTGCGCGCCCGCGCGCGCTACACCATGGACGGCGCCTTCGCGACCGGGCTGTCGGGCTTCTTCGACGTGCTGGGCGGCAACGTCTCCCCGCGCGCAACCGGCTCGGTACAGCTGACCGTCGCGATGCCGCCGCGTTGGACCTTCGGCGTGGTGTCGGCGATCTACACCGCTGCGACGCTGCGCCCGCTGCCGACGGCCTCCAACGGGGTGCCGCAGACCGAGAGCTCGTTCCTCAACCAGGTGCCGATCGGCTACCGCATCGACGACACCAAGAGCGTCGAGTTCGGCTTCATCGCCAACATCCGCACGCCCCACCTCGCGTCGAGCAGCTTCACGGGCACGCAGCTCGAGGCGTGGCTGTACGTCGCCTTCCGCATCGCCGGCGGCACCGCCCGTGGCGGCCGCGAGGTCACGCGCCGCGGCGTCGGCTCCGGCCAGGGTGCCAACGTCGGCAACGGCGGCGTACCCGTGCGATAGCCGAGCCAGCGCACCAACCCGCCGCGCGCGTCCAAACCCCTGCGCCGCGTCGATGCCCGGTCGCCGCGCGACCCTACGTGCGCGCGGCCAGTCGCGCCGCCACCAGGCGACGCAGGTCCCGCAGCATTCCGAGGAAGATGCCGAAGATGAATCCCGCGATGAGTCCGGCGCCCACGCGGATCGCCAGGGTGCGGATCCACGGCGTGAGCTTCACGTTCGGTGGCACGATCACGTCGAAGCGGCCAGTCACGCTGGCGCGCTCCATGTCGAGCTGCGTACGGCTGGCGCTCAGCTTCTCGAAGAGCGCGTCGTGGACCTTCTTGCTGGCCTCGTAGGAGCGCACGAGCTCGGCGTACTCGGCCTGCAGCTCCGGCATCTGCTCGGCGATCTCTTGCGAGCGCTCGATGTCGTTGGTGAGCCGGTTGAGCTCGGCGACCGCGATCGCGTGGGCGGCCTCGGCGGCATCGGCCTGCAGCCGCGCGTCCTTGTAGAGGGGGTTCTTGGCGCGGACGATGTCGGTGCCGGTGCCGTTCTGCATGACGTCGTCGCGCAGGTCCTCGAGCTGCTTGAGCTGGGACTTGAGCGCGACGACCTCGGGATGCTGGTTGCCCTTACCGGCGGCCTTGGCCTCGGCGAGCTGTCGCTTCACGTCGGCGATCGTGTTCTCGTAGGGGCGCGCCATCTCGAGCCGGCTCTCGATGATCGGCGACTCGCTCTTGAGCCGCTGCTTCGACAGCCGCAGCTCGGCCGAGGTGCGGGCGACCTCGGAGGCCGCACGCCCACGCTCGGTGCCGAGCGCGATCAGGTTCGAGGCCAGCTCCTGCGCCTGCTCGGGCAAGCCCTGGGTGTGCTCCTTGCGGAACGACAGCACCGCCTGCTCGGTGGCGGTGATCGACTCCTCGGTCTCGCGCAGACGCTGCTCGAGGGTCTCGACCTCGAGCACCAGCGCCTTCAGGGTCTTGTCGACCTCTTGCTTGAGGTAGAGCCGCAGATGCACCTCGAGGAACGCGATGGCCTCCTCCGCGGTCGCGGCATCGAAGGCGCCCGAGTACGAGAACTCGCCGGTGCGCTGGAACTCGAGCCGCTTCTGGATCGCGCGCACGCGGTCCTCCGGCACGTCCTCTTCGCCCAGCTCCTGCAGGGTCTCGAGGATGAGCAGCGGTCGCACGAAGTTCTGCTGCGCCGAGCGGAAGAACTCGAAGTTCATGCGGCGGCCGGCCTCGAGCGGGTTGTCGGTGGCCTTGGGCACCAGGCTCAGCTCGAACTCGGCCTTGGCCGCGGGCTTCTTCAGCTTGTAGAACGCAAAGCCGCCGGCGGCCCCGAGGAACGCGCAGATGAGGATCGACAGCCAGTAGCGGCTGAAGAACGCGATGATCTTGAGCAGCTGGCCCAGCAGGTCCTGCTCGGGCTCGGGGCCGACCCGCGGCATCGGCACCTCGAACACGCGCGCGCCCGGGGGCGGCGCGGCGACGAGGCCGGTGTTGGGGTTGCGTCGCGCCAGGTGCGTGCTGGTGGCGCCCGGGGCCTGCTGCGGCGGGTAGGGGATCGGCGCGAGCGCGCCGCCGCCGGTCGAGGGCGGCCGCGAGCGGGCGGTGCCGATCGCCATGGTGTGCTCGCTGGAGGTCGGCTGCGAGCCGGCCATGTACGAGAACACGGTCTCGCCGGTGCGCACGGTGTCGCCGGGGAAGAGCTCGGCCTCGGTGATGCGCTGGTTGTTGACGAAGGTGCCGTTGGTCGAGCCGAGATCGTAGATGCGATGGTGATCGCCCCACCGCACCAGCTTCGCGTGCTGTTGCGACATCGCGCGCTCGTTGATGCGGATGTCGGCGTACTTCGATCGACCGATCACCATCTCGGGGCGCTGCAGCTGATGCAGCCGACCCGGCTCGCCGCCGGAGAGCACCACGAGGAAGGCCTGCGCGGCGACGGGGTCGGGGCTCGAACCCACCACCTCGAGCATCTTGTCGAGGCCGGGCTCACCCGGGCCCATCGTGCGGCCCGTGATGATCGCGCCGGGAACGACCGTGCGTCCTGTGCGGGTCTGATCCATCGTCCGCGCTATCCTACTGTGAGCCGATCGCCGACGCCATTGCGGTGCGGCGGATCCGAGACCGGCGCGCGCGCAGTCGGCGACGGCACCTGGAGCCCAGGGCCGCGCCGGAGGGCACTTTCGAGCCTGATCTCGGGTGTCGCCGGGTCGCAACCGGGCGTCTTCCGCGTCGTCGTCAAACCTGCCACGATCCGCCGCGCCGCCGCGGGTCGTTGGGGGCCATGTTCGGCCCCACGTACGCGGCGCCCCGACAAAGAGTTCGAATCCAGCCGTGTGGCGCAAGCGCTCTGCATTCCTCCGCCAGACCGTGATCGCGTTCGACGTGATCGTGAGCGCGGCCGCGTTCTTCGCCACCTTGTTCGTGCGCGACTGGCTCGCGCGCGCCGAGGACCGCACGGGCCCGATCGCGACGCTGCTCAAGTCGATCGGTGGGGTCCCGCCCGGCATCAATCCCGCCGACTACCAGTGGCTGCTGATCGGGTTGGCGCCGATCTGGGCGGTGTCGTTCCACTACGCCAGCAGCGGTGACCTGCGGCTCATCTACCGCCGCGCCGCCTACCGCTACGCCAAGGCGACCCTGCTGGGGTTGGGGCTGTTCATCCTCGCCACGTTCGTGTTCAAGCTGCTGTTCGTCGCGCGCAGCTTCGTGCTGCTGTTCGGCGCCGTGCAGTTCACCGCGCTGCTGCTCGGGCGCGTGGCGTTGGTCGAGGCCACCAAGATCATCCGCCGTCGCCGCGGCGACGGTCACCGCGTGGTCATCGTCGGCAGCGACGCGACCGCGGTGGCGTTCCTCGAGTCGCTCCGCAAGCACTCGCCGTGGTCGATCAACCTGGTGGGCTTCGTGCAGCTGCCCGGCGAGGCGGTCGACGTGCGGGCGCGGCCCCAGCTGGGCTTCATCGGCAGCCTCGCGGGCGTGCTCGATCGGCAGCCGGTCGACGAGGTCGTGTTCGCGGTGCACGGCAAGCAACCGGAGATCTTCAAGGCGGCGATCACCGCCTGCGACGACCGCGGCGTCGACGTGCTGCTGACGCTGCCGCCGCAGTACCCCTCGAGCGGCACCGTCGAGGTCGCCAACGTGTCGGGTTTCGACTACCCCATGCTGGGCCTGCGGCGGGTCCCGACCGACGAGGCCCGCCTCGCGGTCAAGCGCCTGCTCGACATCGCCGGCAGCCTGTTCGGCCTGCTGCTGGCGTCGCCGATCATGCTCGCCGCTGCGATCGCGGTGCGCATCGAGTCCGAGGGGCCGCTGTTGTTCCGGCAGATCCGCGCCGGTCGCAACGGCCGCAAGTTCACGATGCTGAAGTTCCGCTCGATGGTGGTCGACGCCGAGAAGCTGCGCGCCAAGCTCGATCACCTCAACGAGATGGACGGCCCGGTCTTCAAGATCCGCCACGACCCGCGCATCACCAAGGTCGGCCGCTTCATCCGGAAGACCAGCCTCGACGAGCTGCCGCAGCTCTTCAACGTGCTGATGGGTGACATGAGCCTGGTCGGGCCGCGGCCGGCGCTGCCGTCCGAGGTCGAGCAGTACCAGCCGTGGCAGCGCCGGCGACTCTCGGTGAAGCCGGGGCTCACGGGCCTGTGGCAGGTGTCGGGCCGCAATCAGGTCGACTTCGAGGAGTGGATGCAGCTCGACCTGCGCTACATCGACACCTGGTCGTTGTGGCTCGACATCAAGATCATCCTCAAGACCGTGCCCACCGTGCTGTTCCACAAGGGCGCGAGCTGAGCCGCGAGGCGGCGGGCACGGGTACAGGGCACGGAGGCGCGAGACCCCTTAAGGGGTCACGCTCCTAGCCGGGCTCGAGGATCTCGGCGGGGTCGGGCGGCGGCGGCACCTCACCACCGTCACCGGCGGGCTTGGGCTTGGCCTTGGGGTCGGGCGGCGGCGGTGGCTTGGGCTTCGCCGGGGGATCGACGGGCGGTGGATCGACCGGCTCGGGCGGCATCGGGCGCGGCTTCTTGGGCTTGGGCGGCTTGGGCGTGGGCTCGGTCGGACGTGCCGTGCCGCCGCTGCTCGGCTTGCGGTCGGCGGGCGGCGCGAGCGGCACGTCGGCGGGCGGCGTCGGATCGGCGGTGGCACCCGCCTTGGCGTCGTCGGCCTTCGCGTCGCCCGCGGTGGTGCCCCCGCTTGGCGCCGTGGCGTCGGGCGCCTTGGCGTCGGGCGCCTTGGCGTCGCCGTCGACCTTCGTCTCCGCGGGCGGATCGGCCTGCTTGGTATCGTCGGTCGCGCCGCCGTCGGCCTGCTTGGCATCGTCGGCGTCGCCGCCGTCGGCCTGCTTGGTGTCGTCGGGCTTCGCGTCGCCGTAGCGACCGTACTCGTCGACGGCGCCGCCGCGGATCCACTCTGGGCGGGCGATCGCGATCGCGATCGCAACCGTGATGAAGGTGACGACCACGCCGATCGCGATCGCCTTGGCATGCGACGGCCGCGGTGCGGGCGGTGGCAACGCGGCGGCCACGTCGCTGTGCAGTAGCGTCGTCTTGGATGCGTTCGACTCGACCGGGGTCTGGCCGTAGTCGTAGGGGAGCGCGCGGGTCTCGGCGGTGAGCTCGGGATCGCCCAGGCCCAGCTCGGGGACCGCGACCGAGATCGCGATGGGCTGGCTGTCCATGCCGAGCGGACGGCTGGAGATGCCCGCGGCCTGACGCCGCAGCTCGAGCTGGCGACCGAAGGTGTCGATGACCCAGCGGCCGACGTCGGACGAAGGCGCCAGGAAGTCCTGCGCGATCGCGATGCGCCGCAGGTCGATCAGCATCTGCTCGGCCGACTGGTAGCGGTTGTTGGGATCGCGCTCGAGCGCCTTCAGACACACGCGGTCGAAGCAGCTGGGCGGACGCAGGCCCACCGTCGACGGCGGCGGGATCGGGCGCTGCAGCACCGCCTGCAGGGTCTGCTCCGGCGAGTCGCCGCTGAAGAGCTGCTCGCCGGTGAGCGCGTTCCACAGCACCACGCCGGCCGAGAAGACGTCGGAGCGATGATCGAGCGCGCGGCCGATGACCTGCTCCGGCGAGACGTACGCCGGCTTGCCGCGCGTGATGCTCGAGCGCTCGTGCAGCGCGTTGGCGGCCTTGGCGATGCCGAAGTCGGTGATGCGGCAGATGCCGTTGGTGCCGACCAGCATGTTCTGCGGCGAGAAGTCGCAGTGCACCAGCACCAGCGGCGCGCCGTCGTCGTCGACCAACGAGTGGGCCGCATGCAGGCCCGTCAGCGCGTCGAGCATCAGCGGGATGATGAGGTGGGCCGGGCGCGTGCGGCGGTGCACCTTGAGCAGCTCGCTGAAGGTGCAGCCCTCGACGTAGTCCATCACGAGGTAGTGCTGGTTGGCGAGCGTGCCGATGTCGACGATGCCGACCACGTTGGGGTGGTGCAGGCGCGATGCGATGCGCGCCTCCTGCAGCAGCATGCGCACGTACTCGTCGTTCTGGCTCAGGTGATCGCGGATGACCTTGAGCGCGAACAGACGTCGGAATCCGCCCTCGCCGGTGATGCGCGCGAGGTACACCGTGCCCATGCCGCCGCGGGCGATTCGCAGCAGGACCTCGTAGCGGCCGACCACCGCCGGCGCCGACGCGCCGGTCAGGCCCGCCGCGCGTGCGGCCTCGACCTGCTGGTCGAGGCGCGCGCCGTCGGCCACGGCACGGCGCTCGCCGATCGTCGGCGTCATGCCGATCGCGGTGGCGACCGCGGCCGCGCGCTGCTCGACGCGTCGCGCACCGCCGGGTCGCGATGGCGTCGACGCGGGCGGGCGCGCGATGGAGCCGGCGGTCATCGTCTGCGACGACGGCAGCTCGGGCGAGACCACGATCTTGTCGGGCGCCGGCGCGCTCGCGGGGACCGGCGCGGGCTCCGGCAGCAGCACCGTGCGCTCGATCGGCCGGAAGTCACCGCGCGCGCTGGTGCCCTGTCCGCTCTCGATCGACGCCGACGACGGCGCGCCTGCGACCGGCGGCACCGCGCCCGATGGCGCACGCATCGTGGGACCCACCTGGTCCATGCCGCCCCACTGCGCCGGCTCGTGCTCGAGCGACAGCGTGCGACCCGGCGGCGCGGCGCTCGGCATCGTCGGCGCTGCACCCCCGACGGGCGACGCCGGCGCGGGCACGGTGCTCGCGGCCGGTACGGCGGCGCTCGGCATCGCGGGCGTGGCTGCTGGCATCGCGGGCGTGGCTGGCATCGCGGGCGTGCCTGGCATCGCGGGCGTGCCTGGCATCGCGGTGCTCGGCATCGTGGGCGAGGCCGGCGACACCGGCGGCGTGAAGATCGGGATCGGCCCCGAGCGCAGCAGCGTGCGATCGTAGGACTCGGGATCCTCGACCACCGCGCCAGGCACCGTGCTCGCTGCGGCCGCCTCGACGGGCGTGACCGCGGGCATGCCGAAGGCGGTGCGTCGGCCGGCCGCGCCGCCCGGCGTGGCGGCGACCGGGGCCGCGGTCATCGGTGCCGCGAGCGGCGGCGTCGCGACCGGGACGGGGGCGATGGGCGGCGTCGCGACCGGCATCGCGCCCACCGGCGGCGTGACGATCGGGGTCGCGGGCGGCGTGACGACCGGGGTCGCGACCACCGGCGGGGTCGCGATCGGGGTCGCGGCGACGGGCGGGGTCGCGACCGTGGGCGGCGCTGCGACGGGCGTCGATGGGCCCGGCGGACTCGCGACCGCTGCGATCACCGTCGCGTCCACGGGCGCACGGGGCGGTGCGACCACGGTCGTGTTCGGCTCGGCGATCGGTGTGAGCATCGTGCCGCGCGGGCCCGTCCGCGGTGGCATCGCGACCGGCGTCACGCGGCTCGACGACGACGGCGGCGGGGTCGAGACGTCGGGCGACGTGACCACCGGGGTCGCGGCGCTCGGCGACGTGACCACCGGGGTCGCGGCGCTCGGCGTCGTGACGCCCGGGGCCGCCGCTGCGTCGCCGGCGATCGGCGACGCACCGCCGCGGGCCCCGAGCATCGGTTCGACCGCAGGTGCCGCGCGGGTGTGGGCCGGGGCACCGACGATCGGCGCGGCACCATCGGTCGACGTGCTCGCGCCCAGCACGACCGACGCCGCGGCCGGCATCCCCGTGGTGGTCGCGCGTGGCGTCGGGGTCACCACCGAGATGGCACCGCTGGCGTCGGCGCCGTCGATGCGGCGGCCCTTGCCACCGCCGGTCGGATGCCAGCTGACGCCCTGCCGCCGCGGTCGTTTGCTGCGGGCATCGGTGTCCTCGATGCCGACGGCGACCGGGACACCGTCCTCGTTCGGCGTCGGCGTGGGCGTGCCCCGAACGTTCGCGATCATCTCTGCGGTCGTCGCCTTGATCACCTGGCGACGTGTGATCGGCTTGAACTCGACCTCGAAGGTGCCGCTGTCGAGGGACAAGAGGCGCGAGACCGCGGCCTCCATGTGGTGCCGACCCATGTCGGCGTCGACCAGCGCGCCCTCACGGAACCAAAGCGTGGCTGCGCCCACCGGCGTTTCAAAGCGGGCGATGCCGGTGTGGTGCCCCTGCAGGATCGTCTGCAGCAGCTCCACCACCGGGACCTCGGCGATCTGGCCGGCGAAGGCAGCGCGTGGCTCGTCGCTCACGGGAGTTCCCTCGCGCACATCGTCACCCGGGCGACCGCGACGCGACCGTGTGAGCGCACGACCCACTATATGGCCCACAACTCCGGCGGGTGTCAAACCCCGGAATGTCGCCCGCAACGCGGTTTTTGCGGGGCTTCTCGGGCTTTGTCGCGGCCGCGGGCAGCGCGGCGTGGGCGCGGCCGGTTGGTCATCGGGTTGGTCATCGGGGTGGTCATCGGGTTGGTCATCGGGTGGGGGTCAGCGGGCGGGCGGGCCCGCGCCGCGGGGCTTGCCGGCGTCGAGGCTGCCCTCGGGCACGAGCAGGTACCAGTGCGTGGGCACCGGCCCGGCCAGGTCGAACACCTGCAGATCCCCCTCGCGTCGCGGTCGCAGTGGCACGCGCGCCGAGAGATCGGCGCCGCTGGTGCCGCTGCCGCCCGACAACGGCACCGCCACCAGCGCGTGGGTCGAGCGCAGCGCGAAGCGACCGCGGGGCGGCTCCGACCGAAACGGGACGCGGCCGGCCTCGCCGTGTTCGGCCTGCCCGACGATCGTCACCAGCAGCTTCGCGCTCTCTTGCAGCGGTGCGTCGTCGAGGGCCGTGAGGGCGAACGCGGCGCTCGGGAGATCGAGCGCGACCCAGCCGTCGCCGAGGGGAATCGTCAGGCCACCGATCCAGCCCGCCGCGGCACGCGAGCGCGGCGTGTCGATGACCAGCGTGCCCTCGGCCCAGTCGCGCGTGATCTCGCCGGTGTCCGAGACCACGCGGTGGCCGTCGCGCGGCAACAGATCGCGATCGAGATCCTTCACGACGGTCGCGCCGCGCGGCAGCTTCGGCTTGGCGTCCCACGACAGCTCCGGCGCATCGGGCAGCGCGAGCACGACCCGCGAGCGCTCGTAGCCGGTGCGCAGTGCCGCCGCGGTCTCGGGCCGCAAAGGCGCGCCGTAGACATCGGCGAGCGCAGGCGTCAGCACGAGGGTCTCGCGCGCCGCCGCGACGTCACCGCGGCGGAACATGATCGAGGCCGCGGGCGCGAGCGCGACCAGGGCCGGGTCGACCCAGGTCGAGAACGGCGCCACCGAGCTGGGCGCGCGCAGGGGATCCTGCACGTGCGCGTACAGAAGCGGCGCGTCCCAGCCCTGCAGCGCCGCGATCGCGGCCACGTACAGCGGCGCGACCTGGCGATCGCGGGCGGGCAGGGGCACGTTCCACTCGCTCATCAGGTGCGGGCGGCCGAGCACCTGCGCCATCGCGGCCATCGCCAGGAAGTTGGGCTCGAAGTGCGGGTTGGTGCCGAGGGAGCCCTCGTCGCCGTAGCTGTGCACGTCGATGGCGTCGCCGGCCTGCAGCGACGGCAGCGACCACAGCGGCTCGTCGCCCCACAGGCTGGTGGTGACGATCGGCGCGCGCACGCCGAGCTTGCGCAGCGCCGCGATCGCGCGGGTGCCCCAGCGGTGCTCGAGCTCCGCCATCGCGAGCTTGGCCGGCCCGGGTGCCCAGGTCTGCAGCGTGGCGTCCAGCGGCAGGTGGTGCCGCTTCGCAAACGGCTCGATGCGGCTGCGCATCAGCGCCTCGTGCACCGGGCGGCCGCTGCCCGGCAGCATGAGCGGCCCGAAGTGGTGCGTGATGTCGTTCTCGTTGGTCAGCAGCACCAGCGCCACCGTGGGGTCGTCCTGCAGCGCGCGCTGGGTGTAGCGGTTGCTGCGCGCGAGGTAGCGCGACGCGAAGTCGGTCATCAGCGATTCGATGCGCGGGTCGACGTAGGAGAAGCCGCGGCCGTCGCCGTCGGGCAGCTCGTCGAAGCCGCCGATGCCGTCGCCACTTCGGAAGCGGCGGCCGACGTGGACGTCGAGCCATACATAGATGCCGGCGTCACCGAGGCACTTGATCCACCAGTCGATGGCGTCGAGCGAGGCCTCGCGCAGGCGCCTCGAGCCGGGCTCGAAGATGTTGGGCTCGACCCACGCGGAGTCGTGGTGGTGCAGCCGCACGAGGTTGTAGCCCAGCGCCGCAAGCCGTCGCGCCTGCCGCTCGATGTCGGGCTTGTCGCCGTCGAACAAGGCGTACGCGGCGACGTTGGTGCCCCAGAAGCGCACCGGCGTGCCGTCCTCGAACTCGAGCGCGTCGCCGTCGGCACGCACGCGACCGTGGCGACCGGCGGGCTCGCGGCCGAGCGTGTCGCCGACGTCGACGGGCGCGCCGTCCCAGCTCACCACGCCGGTGGGCCACGATGCCGACGACGACGCGGCCAGGCGCGCGGCCATCGACGGCTGCACCCGGGTCGATGCCGGCAGCGTCACGTGCAGCGTCGCCTCGCGGGTGCCGGCCGGGAGATCGCCACGCAGCAGGATTGCCCGCACGCGGCCAGGGTTGCCGGGCTCGCGCACGAAGCCGAACGCGTCGCCCTCGAGCCGCAGCTCCATCGCGTCGTCACCGCTGCCGATGCGCAGGCGACGGTCGCCGTCGTCGAGCGCGAAGCTGGGCGCGCGGCCACCCCACAGTCCGGGCGCCAGCGTGACGTCGAGCTCGAGCCCGCCGCCCGACACGTTCTGCAGCGCGCGGCCGAGCTCGAGCTGCCACGTGATCGTGACGTCGCGGGGGTCGTCGAGGGACAGCGTCGCGTGTCCGCGCAGGTCGAGCGGCGTCGACGCGATGCTCGCGCCCGCGACCCCGGCGTCCTCACGGGTCTGCACCTGCGGATCGGCCCAGCGATAGTCGGCGCCGAACAGCACGTAGCGACTGCGCACGACGTCCGCGAAGTGATTGCGCACCCGCAGCCCGCCGCTGGCGGCCGGCTCGACGGTCCAGCCGTCGAACGCGGTCGGCCGGACGATCGCGCTGCCGGGTGTCGGCGCCGGCGCTGCGCCGTCGGAGCCGTCGGTGGCGGGATCGGCCGGCCGTGGCTGCGCGGGCGGTGGCGCGGCGCCGCGCGTGCACGCGAGCGCGAGCGCGAGCGCGAGGCCGATCCACGTGCTGTGACGCTGCGACGAACGCGGGCCCATGCGCGCGTGAGTATGGCATCGATGCGAGGCGTGCGGCATTTGGCTAGCATCGCCTCCGAAGCCATGCCGACCGACGTGCTGCGCCCCCTCGACATCCCCCGACTGCGCCGCGAGTTCCGCGAGGCGCAGCCGTTCCCGTTCATGGTCGTCGACGAGTTCCTGCAGCCGGAGTTCGCCCGCGAGGTCGCCGAGTCGTATCCCAGCTTCGAGAGCGCGAAGAGCCGCGGGCGCGCGTTCGATTTCGTCAACGAGAAGAAGAAGGTGCAGGTCACCGACCGCACCAAGTTCCCCGAGCCGGTGCAGCGACTCGAGGCCGCGATCGCGTCGCAGTCGTTTCGCGACGCACTGTCGGAGATCACCGGCATCCCCAAGCTGCTCGCCGACGAGCAGCTGGTCGGCGGCGGCATGCACGTGATGGGCTCGCACGGTCGGCTCGACGTGCACGTCGACTTCAACCTGATCGCGGAGCGGCAGATCCACCGCCGCCTCAACATCCTCATCTACTTGAATCCGGTGTGGCGCGATCAGTGGGGCGGCCACATCGAGCTGTGGGACCGCGAGGTGAAGCGCTGTCACCACGCGTTCCTGCCGGCGTTCAACCGCTGCGTGGTGTTCGAGACCAGCGAGCGCAGCTTCCACGGCGTGTCGGCGGTCGAGTGCCCCGAGGACGTCGCGCGGCAGTCGTTCGCAGCCTACTACTACACCCGCGAGGCGCCGCCGGCCTGGGACGGCAAGACCCACAGCACGATCTTTCGCGCGCGCCCCGACGAGCTCCTGCGCGGCTTCGTGTTGATGCCGGCCGAGAAGCTGCAGCGCACCGTGCGGGCGCAGGTGCAGCGGGCCAAGCGTGGCGTGAAGCGGCTACTGCTGCGCTAGCTAGCCGTGGTCGCGGAACCACGCCGCGGTGTCCCGCAGACCCTCGTCGAGCCCGAGCGGCTCGCCCACGCGCGCACGCATCTGGGTGTCGTCGAGCACCGATCGCTCGAGGTCGCCGGCGCGCCACGGGCCGTGCTCGAGCGGCACGTCGAGCCCGAGCGCGTGCATGAGCCCGCGGGCGATCTCCAGCGTCGTGGTCGGGCGGCCGGTGCAGATGTTGATGGTGCCGTCGCCGAGCACGCCGGCGATCGCGAGGCGGTTGGCATTCACCACGTCGCGCACGCTGACGTAGTCGCGCACGCAGCCGTCGTCGCCGGCCTCGCGCCGGGCGTTGATGCGGCACGGCGCGCCCGACAGCAGCTTGCGGCTGAAGATCGCCACCACGCCGGCCTCGCCGTGGGGATCCTGGCGCGGGCCGTAGACGTTGGCGTAGCGCAGGATGGTCGCGTGCAGGCCGTGGGCCTGGCCGTACATGTGCACGTAGTGCTCGACCGCCAGCTTGCTGCATGCGTACGGTGACAGCGGCAGCGTCGGGTCGCCGACCACCGCGCGGCGCGGCTCGGGCACCTCGCCGTAGATCGCACCGCCGGTGCTCGCGAACACCAGCCGGCCCACGCGGTGGCGGACACAGGCCTCGAGCACGTGCACCGAGCCGACCACGTTGACCTGCGCGTCGCGGGCGGGCTCGCGGGTCGAGACCGCGACCGAGGTCTGCGCGGCCTGGTGGGTCACGACCTCGGGTTCGAACGCCGCGAACACGCGCTCGACGGCGGCGGCGTCGGTGATGTCGACGTGCTCGAAGCGGGCCGCGGGGTTCAAGTTCTCGCGGCGGCCCGAGGAGAGATCGTCGACGATCGTGACGTCGTGGCCGTCGGCCAGCAACGCGTCGACGATGTGACTGCCGATGAACCCCGCTCCGCCAGTGACGAGCACGCGCACGGGCGGCACGCTAGCAAGAATCGCGCGGCCGCGACAGCGCACCCAAGGTGGGCGCGGAGCCGGCGACGACGTGGGGCGGCCGGCCGAAGACGTCGCTCTCGCGCCGCGCAGCTGGACCACGGCCTGCTACGCTTGCGGTCGCGTGTCCGCGCCCAAGACCGACTCGCCGACCGTCACGTTCGTGCTCGGCACGCGGCCCGAGGCGGTGAAGCTCGCGCCCGTGATCCACGCGGCGGCCGCCCACGACGACTGGCGCGTGCGGCTGTGCAGCAGTGGACAGCACCGCGAGCTGCTGCGGCCGTTTCTCGACACCTTCGCGCTGGTGCCCGACGTCGAGCTCGACGTGATGGTGCCGGGACAGAGCCTGGGCGCACTGCTCGGGGCGGTGGTCACCGCGGTCGAGCGCGTGATCGTGGCCGAGGCGCCGGCGCTGCTGGTGGTGCAGGGCGACACCACCACGGTGCTCGGTGCCGCGCTGGCGGCTGCGCAGCAACGCGTGCCGGTGGCCCATGTCGAGGCCGGCCTGCGCACCCACGATCGCAGCGCGCCGTTCCCCGAGGAGAACAACCGCGTGTTGGTGGGGCAGCTGGCCGCGCTGCACCTGTGCCCGTCACGGCGCGCGTGCGACAACCTCGCGCGCGAGGGCGTCGATCCGTCGCGCGTGGTGTTGACCGGCAACACCGTGGTCGACGCGGTGCGATGGATCCGCGCGCGCGCCCCCGAGGGCGATCTTCGTGAGCGTGCGGCCGCGCTGCCGTCGCTGCGCGATGATGCCAAGCTCGTGCTCGTCACCGGCCATCGCCGCGAGAGCTTCGAGGGCGGGCTCGCGCGGGTGTGCCAGGCGCTGCGCGAGCTGGCGGCGGCGCATCCCGAGGTCGACTTCGTGTATCCGGTGCACCTGAACCCCCACGTGCGGGCCGAGGTCGCCAGGGGGCTCGGTGATCTCGCCAACGTGCACCTGGTGGCGCCGGTCGGCTACGCCACCTCGATCTGGCTCATCGCACGGGCCCACCTGGTCATCACCGACTCGGGCGGCATCCAAGAGGAAGCGCCCGAGCTCGGCAAGCCGGTGCTGGTGACCCGCGTCGCGACCGAGCGCCCCGAGGCGGTCGAGATGGGCGCGGCGAAGATCGTCGGCTACGAGCCCGAGGTGTTGGTGGCCCACGCCCACGCGTGGCTTGCGGACGCCGAGGCCTACGCCGCCGTGGTGCCGCGTCGCAATCCGTTCGGCGACGGCCTCGCGGCCGCGCGCTGCGTGGCGGCGATGCGGCGGCAGCTGGGCCTGCCGGTCGACGACGTACCGCCGTGGTCGCAGGCGTGAGCGCGGTGCTACGCTGCCCGTCGCTCGACATGACGACTCGATCGATTGCGTGGACGTGGATCTGGATCGCGCTGGCCAGCTGTGGCGGCGACGACGGTGGCGGCGAGAGCACGGGCATCGCGAGCGCGAGCGACACCAGCACCGCGTCGTCGGGCACGTCGGGCGGTGCGTCGTCTGGCGGGGAGGGCGGAGCGTCGTCTGGCGGCAGTGGTGATGCGTCGTCGAGCGGCGCGGCCGATGGCTCGAGCGGTGGCGCGGCCGAGGATCCCGAGTACCCCGCGCCGCAGGGCGGCACGTGCCCCCAGCCGACGGTGCCGGTGGAGCTACCCGGCGCGTCGAGCTGCGCGCCGACGTGCGCCGGCGCGGACGCGCCGTGCCCCGCGGCGGCCAGCGGCGACGCGACCGGCGTGTGCACCCCCTTCGAGCAGGCCGGGGGCAGCGGCACACCGTGCACCGAGCACGCCGACTGCAGCGGCGGCGAGGCCTGCGGCGGCAGCGGCACCTGCGTCGCGGTCGCGTTCTGGGGCTGTCGTCTGCGCTGCAGCGACGGCGCGAGCTGTCCCGACGCGATGATCTGCGCGGGTGATTCCTGCGGCTATCCGTAGGCGCGACGGCGCCAGGGCGAGCCGCGCCGCTACCGAGCCCGGCCCGTACGCCGCGGCAGCGGGTGCGCGCCGCCGGCATCGAGCCGCGCGATCGGTTCGCCCCAGTCGAACACCAACCCCGCGAGGGCGTGACCTTCGGGCCAACGCAGCGGTCGCCGCAGCAGCGCGGCCACGAGGGCAGCGAGCGCGGCCGGCCCCAGCGTCGCGCCGTCACCGATCGCCGCGACCGTGACGACGTCGCAGCGCGCCTCGAGCAGCCGCCGCAGCGCCGCCGCGGCGGCATCGCGCACGCCGGTCGTGACCACGAGGTCGTGACCGATCGTGCGAACCGTCGCGAGCTCGGCCAGCGTCGCGCGATCGATCGGCAGCGGTGGATCGGGCACCAGCACGAACAGCGGCGCCTGGCCGTCGCCGAGCGCTTCGGACACCCGCGCGACGATGCTCGATGCGAGCGCGCGTGCGTGTGGCTCGTCGAGCGGCCCCTCGGGCCACGTCAGATCGTCGACTACCAGCCCGACCTCGCGCCGTGGTAGAGCAGCTTCGCGAGCCCCTTGGCGATGATGCGCCAGTTGCTCTCGTGCTTGAGCAGGTTGCCGCCGGCGACGCCGACGATGCGGCCGTTGACGTACAGCCGCGCCGCGTTGCCATCGACCGCCTGCAGCACCACCCGCAGGATGCTCTGGTTGCTGTTGTTGGTCACCGAGATCACCGTCAGCGCGCCGTTGCCCGCGCGCGCCTCCGACAGCGCGACACCGTACCAGGCATCGATGCGGCCCACGCCCAAGCCGCTGCCACCGCTCGGACCGGTCATGCGCAGGAGGCTGCGACCGGGGGCGTGCAGGATGCGAAACGAGCCGAAGCTGCCGACCGCGACCGACGCGACCGTGAAGCCGAGTCGACCGAGCATCGCGCCGTTCTCGGGGTCGGCGCCGACGAGGTCGGCGACGTTGGCACCGACCCACGCCGAGCCCTCGCCGAGGACGTTGTAGCCCTCGCCGTTGTTGGCACCGAAGATCTGACTGACGCCGTCGCCGATCGCGTTGGCGCCCAGCCCCACCATCACCACGCCGGCGGCGGTGGTGCCGGGCTCGGGGATGAGGATGCCGACCACGCCGACGGCAGTCTCGATCACCCCGAGCACGGTCTTGCCGGTGCCCCAGCCCACGCGATACAGCAGCGAGTGACGGCGCTCGAACACGTCGATGTCGAGCGCGTCCTTGAGCGCCGCGGCCATGTCCTGCGCCGAGTTGTTGGAGAAGATGCCGGCGGTGTCGAGGCGGATGACCTTGGCCTCTGCGTCGACCTCGTAGCCGTCCATGTCGATCGCGGGGTTGAAGCTCTCGATCCGGTAGCCGAGCCCGCCCTGGCTGGGATGGCCGAGCGCCTTGAGCAGGAGCAACGCGTCCTCGGCGTCGTAGCGATCGATGTACGCGTCGATGATGGCTTCGGACATGTGCGCCTGGCTGTTGGTCGTCGGTGGCCGCCCGTGAGGTCGACGGACGAAAGCGGCGGCCGGCCCCAATGCCGGCCCACGCAGGACGACGTCGCCGTCGCGGCCGGCATTCGCGGAATCGTACGGCGACCTGCCCACTCCAGGAGTGGCGAGCTCGGCCTCACACCGCGGGTACGTCGAGCAGCGCGAGCACCTCGGCCGCTCGCGCCGCGGCGCGCCGCGTCATCGCGCGGGCGCCGACGATGCACGACGGCGGCACCGCGCGGACGAGGCGCACGCCGTTGGGTGCGACGAACACCGCGTAGCCGGCGGCCCGAACCCGCACCGGATCGATCGCGAGCAGCCACGCGACGCCGGCCCGCTTGCCGACCGTGGACGTCGGATCCTCGGCGAGGTGCACGTGGGTGCGGGCGACTGGTCGCAGGCCCTCGCGGGCGATCGCGTCGAGCGCCTCGCGGGTGGTCCCGTGCCACAGCCAGGCGTCGCCCCCGTGCAGCTGCCACGAAGCCTCGATCGCGTCGCGATCGATGGCGAGGTTGGCGGTCGAGTGGCCCTGGCACGCGCGCACGCGATCGCCGTCGAGCTGCAGGCGGCCCTTGTCGTTGGTGCGCACGATGAGCTCGAGCTGTGCCCGCGTGAGCCGGGTGTACGCCAGCACCGCCGCGACATCGGCCCAGCCGGCGGGATCCATCACGAGGCCGACCTCGCTGGCGCCGTGGCGCAGCAACCACGACAGCTGCCGGCTGCCAGCCACGGGATCGCGCAGGCCGGCGCCGGGCATCACTCGCGAGGATAGCCGAAGCGGCACCGCCGTCGATGCAGCCACGGCAGCAGCAGCAGCAGCCACGCCGCCGCCGGCGGTGGGTTCGGCGACACCGCGCAGGTCGAGGTCGGTCGCGGCACGTCGCAGCTCGAGTCCTGGTCGACGTCGCGATCGGGGTCGGGCTCGCAGTTGGTGTAGACCGCGGCGCACGCCTCGAGGCCGCGGCGATCGAGGTTGCAGTCGGGGCCCAGCAGGCGAGGCCGCAGCGCCTTGCGCAGGCGCAGGATGCAGGTGCGCGCGGCCTTCTCGTCGTAGTCGCAGGCCTGCGCGCAGTGGTCCAGCTGCTCGCTGCGGCTCTGCTCGCAGTCGCCCTCGCTGTCGAGCCCGAAGTCCCACTCGCCGCACTTGTCGCTCAGGCGACACAGCAGCTTGGTCTGCTTGCCGTTGAACGCCTCGGCGTCGCCCACACACGCGCCCAGGACGACCATGGCGAGGAACGGCGTGCGTCGCATCGACTGGCAGTCTACGCGCGCCAGCGCGGGGCGCCCGTGCGCGCCGGTGCAGGCGGTGTGGTGGTGGTGTCGCCGGCCGCCGGCACGTGCCGCCCGCGGGGCGCCGCGGGCCTCACGGGGGCGGCGCCGCGCCGCGCCGCAGCTTGCCGAGCTTGCGCATGACGATCGCGCGCAGCTGGTCGCGCTCGTCGGCCGCGACCACGAAGCGCCAGCTGCCGCCGACGAGCACCACCGCATACGGCACCGCCAACACCGCGACCTCGAGCGCGGCGGCCCACCGCGGTGGCATCACGCCGACCAGCAAGGGCGCCAGCAGCAGGTGACCCGCGAACACCAGCGCCGCCGCGATCGCGACCACGGCCACGACCGGGCCGATGCGCGCGCCCTCGACGTAGCTGCGCGCCGACAGGTTCGCGAAGCGGAAGAACGCCCGCATGTACCACAGCGCGGCGATGGCCTGGCCGGCCAGGCGCGACACCACGATGCCGTCGAAGTCGAACGCACGCGCCAGTGGCACCACCGAGACCAGCACGATCGCGGTCGCGATCATCGCGGTCGCGAGCTCGAGCATGACCTTGCCCTGCGCGCGCAGGTTGGCCGAGATCACCCCGGTCTGCAGCATCAAGACCTCACCGACCGCGAGCAGCTGCAGCGCGAGCGCGGCCTCCGCGACGTCTTGGTTGGTCCACGCCAGCAGCACGGGGCCGCCCAGCACCGCCAGGAACGCGAAGGTGCCGCTCGACACCACCGCGAGCGCCTTGCTGGCCTGCACGAACAGCCCGCGCTCGCGCTCGCGCTCGCCGCCGGCCTGTAGATCGGCGAACGCGGCCAGCAGCGGCGCCAGCACCGACGACGACAGCGACTTGCCGAGGGTCAGCAGCTTGTCGCACAGATCGTAGATCGCGACCCAACCGACCCCGAGCAGCACCGACAGCAGGATCTTCACGCCCTCCATCACGCTGGTCGTGACGATGCCCAGCACCTGGAAGCGTCCGCCCAGGGAGAAGACCTCGCGCACGCCGTCCTTGGTCCACGCCAACGGGCTGAGCCGCAGCTGCGGCGCCATGCGTCGCAGGCTGATCCACGCCACCGCGATGCACACCACCTGGCCGACGGCATAGCCGACGCCCATGCCGACGATGTCGAAGCCGAGGAACAACAGCGGCAGCGTGACGAAGAACTCGACGAACGACGCGAGGATGTAGAGCTTGTAGGTGAGATCGATGCGCTGCAGACCGGCCAGCACCTCGAGCGCACAGCCCACGCTCATGCGCAGCACCAGGCAGCCCATGATCAACATCAGCGCGACGCGCCCCTGGCCGATGAAGCGGGCCGGTACGTTGATGGCGTCGAGGATCGACGCGCCCAGCACCCAGGTTGCGCCGAGCCCGAACACCGCGACGCCGCCGATCACCAGCATGCCCGAGCCGAGGATCCGCTCCAGCCGCGCCTGATCGCCGCTGCGCATGCACTCGGCAGTGGCCTTGATGTAGGCGACCCCGAAGCTCGCGTTCACCATCGACACGTAGTTCGACAGGCTGAACACCAGCGTCCACACGCCATAGCCGTCCTTGCCGATCTTGGCGAGCACGATCGGCGTCAGGATGAAGCGCGAGCCGATGCGCCACGCCTCCGCCAGCCATGCGACCAGGGTGCTGCGCGCCAGCGTCTTGAACTCGACCTGCGCCATGGTGTCGGGGGTCGCTGCCGCCGTCGCTTCAGTTGGGCAAGGCGAAGCCGAGCTGGGTGAGCGTGCGACGCCAGAACGCGCGCGGCTCACCGCTGGGGAAGTAGCGGCTGATGAACGCGTAGGCGTTCTTCGAGATGGTGTCGCGCAGCTGCGCGTCCTCGAGCTCGATGAGGCACTCGGCGGCGCGCTCCGGGGTCTCGGCGATCATCGCGGTCTTGCGGTGCTCCATCGAGAAGTTGGCGCCGCTGGCCGACTTGCCGACCACCACCATGCCGCACGCCATCGACTCCTGCGGTGGCAGAGCGCAGCCCTCGACGTCGGCCGACGCGAGGAACGCCTGCGCCCGCTGCATGCGGGCCGCGAGCTCCTGCAGCGGCACGCCGTCGATCAGCTCGAAGCGCCAGAACTTGCCGCCGAGCCGGGCGTAGTGGTCGCGCGTGGCCTGGATGTACTCGGGGCCCTTGCGGGGGAACGCGAAGATGAGCCCGGGCTCGCGCTCGCTCTGCGGCACGAAGGGGAAGGTGTCGTTGTCGACGATGTTCGGGACGATCGGGATGTCCTTGCCCGGGAACGCCTTGCGACACAGCTCGAGCATGTGCGGCGAGTCGGTCCACAACGTCATCCGATCGGACATGTAGTCGAAGTTCGGGTGCAGATGGATCGGCACCTGCAAGTACACGATCGCCTGGCCACGCACGTCGTTGGCGAGCTCGGTGCAGAAGTCCGGCACCAGCACGACGTCGTCGTCGCGCCGATCCGACCATCGCATGTACGGCAGCTTGACCACGTTGAAGTCGCCGTAGGTGTCCTTGCCCGACGGCGACACCAGGCGCGCGTCGACCCCCAGCGAGCGCGCGAGCGCGGCGTGGCGCATGTTGTTGAGCGTGCCGCCCCATGCGACGTGGGTGTACAGGCGCGGGTGCACGAGCATGCGGCGGGAGATGGCGATGCGCTCGGCCTTGGGGTGTCGCGCGAGGAATTCGGTGACGCTGCGCAGGGGGCCTTGGCGGACGAGATCGGGGACGAGGACGAGCAGGCGCATGGGCGGAGGGCGGCCTCGAAGGTAGCAGGAAGCCGGCGCGCACGTTCGGTCGCGACGCAACCGGGCGCGCTCGCGGCGATCGTCCGCGCGAACGCCGGGCAGATCCTGGAATCGCGCGTCGGCATCGGAGGCCGCGCCGAAAGAGCGCGTCGATCTGGTGTCCGATGGTGGGGAGGGGTGAGCGCGCGACGGTCCGATCGCGCGGATGGCCGCTCCAGGTCGGAGGATTCGCGTTGTCCACGTCACATCTGGAGTCGACCGAGAACGAACACCGCGACGATCGTCCGCTGGGCTTCGCGAAGGGCGTCATGGGCGATCGCGCCGATGGCCTGCGACGGCAACGGCGCTGGACCGCGGCTGCGCTCGAGTACCAGTCGATGGTGCGGCTCGACGCCGACGACGTGGCGGCGGCGCTGCGCTGGGCGGATTGCTGCTGGCGCGCGCGCCAGCCCGCCGGCGCCGCGCAGGGTTGGCTGGCCGCCGCCGCCGCGCTCGCGCGTGCGGGTCAGCACCGCCGCGCGCTGGGCTTGGCGCAACGCGCCGCGGCGCTCGACCCCGAGCAGGTGGTGCGATCGCGGATCGAGGCGATCGTGCGATCGTGTGGCGCACCCGCCGAGGCGCTGTGTGAGATCGCCGCGCGGGCCCACGGCGCCGCGCGTCGCTTCGATCGTGCCCGCGAGCTGCGCGAGCTGCTGCTCGAGTGCGATCCCGGCAGCGTCACCAAGACCATGCGCGTCGCCGAGGTCGACCTGCAGCACGGCGACCGCGAGCGTGGCGCCAGCTTGCTCACCGACGCCGCCGCGCGGATGCACGCGAGCGGGCGCGCCGGTGCGTTCGTCCGGCTGGCGGAGACGCTCATCGATCACGGGCGGCTCGACGCCGACGCGACCCTCGAGCTGGCACGGATCTACCTGCGTCGCGGGCAGGTCGCGGAGGCACTGCAGAAGCTCGAGCTGGCGCGTCGGCGCTCGCCCCTGCGACTCGAGCTGGTCGAGCTCTCGCTGCGCTGCCACGCCGCGCTCGGCAGCGGCGCCGCCGCGGAGGTGATGCTCGACGATCTGCTCGCGCGCACGGGCGCCGCGGTGGGCGATGCCGCGCAGCAGCAGGCGCTGTGTCGCATGCTCGAGCAGGCCGCCGGCTTCGCGGGTCGCGACGGCCGCTGGCGCGAGCGCATGCTCGCATGGCTGCGCCGCGCCGCCGCCCCTGGCCAACCGTCGGCGCCGCGTCGGCCGACGCCGCCGCCACCGCCGGCGTGGGCGGTTCGAGCGTCACGCGGCGCGACGGTGGCATCGGCGCAGCCCGACGCAGCATCGACGGACCGCGCACCGCTCCTGCCAAAACGCTCGCCCGGCTGAACCGCGCGGAACACCCTCGGCACCCACGCACCCGCGTTGGCGCACGCGCGCTGGAACAGGCGCGGAGTTGTGGCCGCCCGATCGACCATGCGATGGTGGCCACGCGGGGCATGAACATGATGCGAAGCGTTCTCAGCGTTCAGGGCAGGGTCGCCGAGGCGTGCGTGGTCGCGGGGGCCGTGCTGCTCACCGGCTGCAACGACGGCACGCCGAACGGCACCGGTGCGGCCGACGGCACCGCCGGCACCGTGACGATCACGGACAGCGCGAGCGCCAGTGCGACCGATGGCGCGACCACGGGCGACAGCGCGAGCGCGAGCGCGACCGCGGCGACGACGGTGTCGAGCACCGCGGCCGACTCCGGCAGCGAGGCCGGCGAGACCGCACCGCCGCCGGTGGTGTTCGACGTCGGCGTGCTGCCCGACGTCGGCGTGCCACCGTGTGAAGAGGGTGGCGGCAAGGGCCCCGAGTTTTCGTTCCTGTGGGCCTCCAACAGCTCGCAGGGCACGATCTCCAAGATCGACACCCAGACCGTCACCGAGGTCGGCCGCTTCATCACGCGGCCCGACGGCGCCGGCGACCCGTCGCGCACGAGCGTGAGTCAGTCGGGTCATGTCGCGGTGGCGAACCGCGTGGGCGGCGTCACCAAGATCTACGCCGACATCTCCTTCTGCGAGGAGAGCAACGGCACCCCCGGCATCCAGACCTCCGACGACAGCACCTACCTCCCGTGGGGCGAAGAGGAGTGCGTCGCCTGGCACACGCCGTTCAACTACGAGAGCCAGCGCCCGGTCGCGTGGGCCCAGGGCACGCTCGACACCACGACCTGCTCGTACATCAACGAGCGGCTGTGGACCGCGGGCCGAGTCGGCAACAACTTCGACGTGCTGCTGCTCGACGGCGACACCGGCGTGGTGGTCGATCAGGTCGCGGTGGTCGGCCTGACCAACGACTTCTACGGCATGTACGGCGGCGCGGTCGACGGTGACGGCAACTTCTGGGCCTCGACGCTGGGCTCGGGCAACCGTCTCATCCGCGTCGACATCGACACCATGGACTACGAGATCTGGAACACGCCGGTCGGGCCGCACTGGTACGGCATGACGGTCGACGACCAGAACAACGTGTGGCTGTGCTCGAGCGACGCGGCGCGCTTCGACTACGCGACCGCCACGTTCACGCAGGCGACCGTCGGCGGCTGGACCGGCTGCATGGCCGAGCGCGGCGAAGATGGTCTGCTGTGGATGGCGTCGGGCAACAGCCTGGTCGGGGTCAACCGCGAGACCCTGGCGGTCGACGCCAACTGGCCGGTGCCGGGCTCGTACGGCGTGAGCATCGACTTCTACGGCTACGTGTGGACGGTCGAGAACGGCAACGGCGCGCACCGGCTCGATCCCAGCGACGGCTCCGTGACCTCGTACAACGGCCTCTCGGGCGCGTACACGTACAGCGACATGACCGGCTACGCGCTCACGAACGCCGGCGGCGGCGTGCCGAGCGGTTGATCGGTCGCGGCCGCGACGTGGGCCGCCGCGCGCGACCCACGTCGGTCTAGTCCCAGTAGTAGTAGTGATCGCCCGGTGTCAGATCGACGTGCACGTGGTTGTCGTGCGCGTCGTTGTACTCGGGCGTGAGGATGATGTTCCAGATCGACATGTCCCACAGCGCATCGGTGATGTCGCGCAGCCACGAGCCGCCCGCGGTCACTGGCGCGTCGACGAAGTCCTCCCAGTCGTCGATCACCGTGTAGGCGCTGCCGTCGTCGAGGGTGAAGCCGTAGATGTCGATCGCGTTGGCGTAGGCGTGCTGCGAGAGCGTGCTGGTGCCGGCGATCGGGCGACAGTTGTAGGTGCCGTAGTGGACGAACTCGACCGCGCCGAGCGACGCCGCGACCTCGGCGGTCTGCGCGGTGGCGACCGCGGCCGCGCAGCCGAGCAGCACGCCCGCGGGCGCGTCGGAATCGACGTAGCGCAGCGCGACGCCGGGGTAGGGCTCGACGAGGATCACCGGCTCGTCGATCGTGCACGTGAGATCGGGATAGCCATCCGGGTGCTCGGGCGGGTGCAACGTCGGTTGCCACGCGGCCCCCAGCGCGTCGAGCTGGGCGCCGCAGGCCGACAGCGGCGGTGCGAACGGCTCGGGCACGCACACGCCCGCGCCCGCGGAGGGATCGGCGTAGCGCTCGAGCGGCGCGCAGGCGTAGCCATCGCGGCAGCCGTTGCCGCCGAGCAACGCGGCGTCGCACTTCGAGAGGCAACGCCCGGCCGAGGCCAACCCGACGTCGGCCGCGTCGATGCAGAAGGTCTCGGGCACGCCGTCGAGGTCGGGGCACAGCCCCTCGCACGGCAGCGAGCAGGTGCCGCAGGGGAAGCCTTCGTCTTCCCGCAGGCATAGCCCGCCGTCGTAGCTGCACTCGCCGTCGTCGAGGCATGGCGCGCCGATCCACGTGGTCGACCACGGCGAGCAGTCGAAGTGCGGCTCGCCGGTGCTGCTGTCGCCGCTCTCGTCGAGCGCGGTGGTGTCGTCGCTGTCGGCCGCGCTGCTCGAGCCCGGCGCGTCGGTGTCGCTGCCCGTGGTGTCGTCGGGTCCGACGCCGGACGCGGTGCCGTCGTCGTCGCTCGCGCTCATCCACGCCTGCGTCGCGGCTTCGTTGGTGTCGCCGCCGCAGGCGAGCGGCACGCACAGCACGAGGACGAGGTGGCGGCGGCGCATCAGAGCGACGCTACCACGGCGCGTCACCACACCGAGACGTCGCCGACGTCAGCCGGGGTCTGGTCGCGGCCGATGTCGTCGGTGCTGGCGTAGCCGAGCTGCCCCGAGCCGCCCAGGCCCCAACAGCGGATCGCGAGCGTGTCGAGGATGACGCAGGTGTGCGCCGGGCCGCCGCGCAGCGCGACCGCAGTGCCACCCAGCGGGACGTCGCCGAGCTCACCTGCGAGCTGCGGACGCTCGAGCCACACCTCGCCGAGACCGTAGCCGAGCGGGGCTTGGTCGAGGCCCGACGCGCGACCCCAGCACACCACGCCGCCGTCGTGTCGCACCGCGCAGCTCGAGGTATCGCCCACACCGAGACCGAGCACCGGGCCGCCGACGTCGATCGACGGCTGCGCCGCGAGGGTGTTGCGGGCGACCGCGATGCCGAGGCCGCTGCGGTACGCGTCGCCCCAGCACTTCGCGCCACCGTCGTCGAGCACCACGCAGCCGTTGTCGGGCCACGTCCGCACCGAGATCGCGGTGCCGCCGGCATCGATCGCGGGGATCGACGACGGCAGCTCGTCGTCCCCGATCGGTGCGCCGTCGTTGTGGCCCCACAGGCGCACGGTCCCGTCGTCGAGCACGACCGCGGACCCGTCGACGCCGACGTCGAGCTGCACCGCGAGCGTGCCGAGCGAGACGTCACCGCCCGCGCCCGCGGCATCGACGTTGCCGACGTCATAGACGCCCGGGTAGCCCAGCTGGCCGGAGGTGTTGCTGCCGAAGCAGCGCACGGTGCCGCCTTCGAGCATCGCGCAGCCGTGCCAGTAGCCCACGCCGATCTGCACCGCGCGCCCGCCCAGGTCGAGCAGCGGCGACTCGGCCGCGGTGGCGAGGGCGTCACCGCCCAAGACCCACCCGGCCGCGTCGCCCCAACAGCGCACGTCGCCGCCCACGAGCAGCGCGCACGCCATCAGTGCACCGGTCTCGATCTGTGCGACCAGCCCGCCGGTGTCGACTTCGGGCACCTCGGAGGGATGCTCGTCGTCGCCGATGGGATCCGAGATACCCACGCCCAGCTGGAACGCCGAGTTGCCGCCCCAACAGCGCAGCGCGCCTTGGTTGGTCGAGCAGGTGTAGTCGATGCCGAGCGAGAGCGAGCGCAGGCTCAGCGTGCAGGTGGTGGTGCAGCCGTCGTAGTCGTCGAGGTTGCCATCGTCGCAATCCTCGCCGTCCTCGAGCCAGAGGTTGCCGCAGACGGGCTCGGGCGAGGGGGCACCGGAGCTGCTGGCGTCGGAGGAGGTGGAGGTGGAGGTGGAGGTGGAGGTGGAGGTCGACTCGGCGGCCGTGGTGGTGGTGGCCTCGGTCGCGCCTCGCGTGGCACCCGAGGGATCGCTCGTGTCCGTCGAGGATCCGGGGCCGCTGCTCGCGGTGACGCTTGCGCCGGCGTCGGACGCGTCCAGCGAGTTCGGGAAGACCGCGGTCGTGGCCATGGTGGTCGATGTCTCGCCATCGGCGTCTGCCGACGTCGACGCGACGAGACGCGTGCACGCAGGGGCCGTGATCCCGAACCAGCATGACGCCGTGGCGGTGACGAGGCGATGCCTGGACGCAGACATGGAGCGCTTCATGGACTGCCGCCGTCGCTTCCCGATCGCGGAGATCCTGACGCACTGCCGGCACTGCCAGTAAGCTCGCCGATATCAACTGATCGCGTGATCGAGAATATGTAGTCGCCATCGCCGGAGATGCTGACCAGCGCTTGGCCGATTCGGAGCGGGCGCGCGCCGAGCCAGTCGAGCACAGTCTGCACTTCCCCCGGATCGAGCACAGGCGAGGCGGTCGCTGGCCCCTGCTCGCGACTGTCTCCGGGGCTGTCGAAGTACTTGCGGTGGAGCTGCGCGAGGGCCGGCAGCGAGTCGACGAGCAACAGGTCGTCTGGCGTCCACGCCGAGGGGCGGCTGCGCACATGGAGCGTGCGTCGTAGGCGGCGGGAGAAGAGTGAACGCGGGGACCTCCAAGCTTCCACGATCGAGGGCTGCAGGTGCCGCACGCACTCGTCGTAGTCGGGCGGCCGGGGGCCAGCTTCAATTTGGTCGATCGTCGGCTCCCAATAGTCGAGCAGGTAGTGGAAGGCGTCTCGATTCGTGGGGATGGCTACTTCGACGCCCCCCACGCCCCCCACGCCCCCCACGCCCCCCGCGTGTCGGTCCGGGGACGTCACCTGGTCCACCAGTCCTTCATCTTGCGCTGTGCGTGCTCCTCAGCTACGTCCAGTTCGCGTTGTCGGCCTTCGAAGTAGTATTCGGGCAGTCCTATGCCCACCAGGAAGGTGCAACTTCGTGGAGCGCGCCAGCCCGCGCCAGGACATCCCATCATGTTCCTCCAAATCTGCGCCGATCGGGACCCCGTTCCGAAAATGCTCGACGACCCGACACTCACCTAGCAATAACCCCGCGGCCGCGGCCCTGATACTACTCCACGTCGCAGGCGAGTTCAGTGGAAAATACTCAATCCAGAGCGACGTACCAACTCCGAGGCACAGTGCGTCATCCTGAAGTTGGAGCAGCACGGCAAAAGGCAGTGCCTCCTGTTCCGGTAACAGAAATTCCGTCACGACAAGGCCTCGCCGAGCAGTCTCCCACTGGCCAACCACGTCGGGCGCAATCGAGAGGATCTGGTCCACCAGATCGGCGAATGCTCGTTCGAAAGCTCTAGATGCGACGGTGGTCACGTGCCGCCCCACCATGAACGTGGGTATGCCAAGATGTCGATGTGCCGTACGTTCGGCTTTGTGCCGAGTGCGATGCGCAGCACATGGCTGCCTTCCTTTCCAGACCCTGACCAACCCCAGCCGAATCTCAGGCGGTCCCAGCGGTTCAACAGACCTCCGTTCTTGAACCCACGCCCGAGCAGCCAGCCCGGCAACTTGGGATGCAAGTTCAACGCCTGGTGGGCGATCCCGGCAACCTCCCCCGCCAGGAACCCGTTCGAACACTTGTCGACCACGTCGTCGACGTCGAGCAGACGACGGGCAGCTCCGGAGAGACTGAAGTTCGTGAACGGCACGCCCGACAGTGTGTCGCCAAAACCAGCTGAGAAGTCCGAGATGCTCGTGACAAACTGGGCCGAGCTGTCCCAGGCCCCGAACAGAAACAGCCCGCTTGGATCGATCCCGTTGACCGGATCTCCCCCGACATACGCGTAGAGGTTGGAGTCGCCGCCGTCGAAGCCGATCGGATCCTTCGTGGTCCAGCGCCCGGCAGCGGGATCGTAGTCGCGCAGGCCGAAGCGGACGAGGCCTGTGTCGTGGTCGTAGTGGCCGCCCGCGAAGCCGAAGGGCTGGAAGCCGGGACTGGTGTCGTGGGTGACGACGCCCCAGGGGTCGTAGTCGAGCCGCTGCGCGACGGTACCCGTCGCGACGTCGACGACGAGCCGGACGCTGCCGATGTGGTCGGTCAGGAGGCGATAGGTGACGCCGCCCTTCTCCATGTAGTCGGGCACGTGGGCACGGGACGCATAGACGAAGCGAGAGACGATCGCGCCGGTGGCGTCGAGCTCGGCGACCGGGCCGAGTTGCTGGCCATATAGCCAACCGGCGACAACGTCACCGTCGATCTCCTTGCCGATCCGCCGCCCGGCGGCGTCGATGGTGTAGCCGACGTCGGTTCCGTCCGGTCGAGTGACCTCGAGCAGGCCGCCGAGCTCATGGTAGACGAAGCCCGTGACCTCGCTGGTGACCACGTCGGTGCGGCTCGCGAGCTCGCCGGCCGCGTTGAACACGAAGTCGAGGTCGCCGTCCTCGATGAGTCGGTCTTGGTCGTCGTGATACGACGTGCGCGTGCCGTTGCTGGTCGTGAGGGCGATGCGGTTGCCGTTGTCGTCGTAGTCGGCGTCGAAGGCGGGCAGGCCGTCCCGCTCGACGGTGTCGAGGCGACCGGCCCCGTCGTAGGTGTAGCTCTCGACCGTGGTCACGCCGCCGACGGTCTCGGTCTTCGAGAGCAGCCGGCCCAGCGCGTCGCGCGTGAAGGCGATCTCGTAGAGGCCATTGCCGGCATGCGCGTACGCCAGCGCGGACACCTCGGCGTGGCTCGAGTACGTCACGAGGCTCGTGACGTCTCCCAGCGTGGTCCCGATGACGGCACCGAGCACGGGGTCGCGCGTGATCGACTCCTCGCCGGCCTCGATCAGGAGGTCGTCGTGATCAAAGCCGTAAGCGATCGTCGACGCGCCCACCACGCTCTCGGTGGCGAGCAAGAAGTCGTTGCCGTAGCTGAACTGCACCTCCCCGGCGAACGACACCGAACGTTCGACCCCGCGAAGCAGCGGGCCATCCCACGTGAACTCGGTGGTTCCGCCGTGGGACTCGGTGAACGAGCGCAGTTGGCCGGTGCCCCAATCGTCCAGTACACGATCGCCCCCGTCGAGCAGCATCCGATCGCGTCGCCCCGCAGCGTGCTCGCGCGGCGTCCCGCGGACGCTGACCATGCCATCGCGACCCAGGGCACGTCCCGGTCGGCCCGGAGGCGTCGCGCCCAGGCGTTCGCCGTCGGTATCGTCGTCGAGCTCGGGCACGCCGCTGTCCAGACCCTGCGCACAGCGCAGGGGCCCAGGATCATCGTACCCGAAGCGGCGTCACCTCAGCGGGCTCGGCCTGCGGCGGCGAGAGGACTCGAGCCGCGGGCGCGAACGCAGGGCTCGCGTGCGTGGCGGCTTGGCCGAGGACGATGGGAACGGCAATGGTCACGGCAGCGCCGTGCGGCCGGGGAAAGCTCCAGCGTCGGACGCGGCGCGCCACGCAGCGGACGACGCTCGACTGCGCCAGCGCTGGCGATGGCCGGACCACGGCCGCGATCGTGCGCTTGCGTCCGATGCGAAACCGAAGCACGAGCTCACCGTGCAGCCCCGGGTCGCGGCGGAGCGCTTCGCCGTAGCACGCGACGATCTCTCGGAGTCGTCCCCGCACGATCGCTCGCGCGAGGTGTTCGTGTTCCGCGGCGTCCGACGACGCTCGACCGATGCGGACCCGCGGTACCCAGCGGACGCGCTCGCCGAGGCCGCCGGTCCCGATCGGCTCGCGCACGAGCTCGTACATCCCGCTGGGCGCGGCCTCGTCCACCCGGGGCGGGCGGGCGCCATCCACGAGCGTGGGCGCGGGCGTGCTGCGATGCTCGTGGGCGCTGACGATGGTGGGCGGCGGCGCGTCGTCCTCGCGATCGCGGGCGTGTGGCGCACAGGCCGACGCGACCAGCGAGCCGTCGATCGCGAGCAGTCCGAGCAGCAAGCGCAGGCCGATCCGCCGCGCGGACGAGCCCGTGCACGGCCCGCTGCGACGCGCCGGCGACGTCGCGAGGGCCATGGCGTCGCGCGGATGCACCGGGACGCAGACCGCGGTGGGTCGAAGAAGTTCCCTGGCGAACAAGGACGGCGCCGCGCTTCGACGCCCGCCGCGGGCTCGGCCGGCGCTGCGCCCACGGGCTCAAGGTGCGTCGGGCGCCGGCATCGGCTGTGCGTCGTCGTGCTCGACGTCGCAGGGCTCGTCGCCGCAGACTTCGGTGTTGGGCACGCAGCACGCAATCTCGCGCTTGGGCATGTCCCAGCCCGTGCGCGGCCAGTTCGCGCAGAACCTCGTGCACTGCGTCGCGCCGTTGGCCGCGCACGCGGCCAGTGCCGCGAGCTCGGCCTGCGCATAGTCGTCGCCCACGCCGACGCCCTGTGCGGTGCGCCAGCCGTCGGATGCCGTGGTCTGCTGCGGCGGGCAATCCTCGGCACCCGTCAGCGGATCATGATAGCCCTGACCGAGGTCGGTGCAGGTGCCCGCAGCCGTGCCGGTGTTGCCGGGGCTGTTCCACTCGCACGCGCAGTCCTTGCCGCGCCCCTCGGCGGTCACCGAGATCTTCCCATCGGGTAGCACCGAGGCGAACAGGGGCGTGCACGTAGAGGTCATCGCGCTGCCGGTGACGCGATAGCTGCAGTCGACGATCTTCAGCTGCTCGCCATCGACGCAGCTGGGCGCCGCGCGGGGTTCGGCGTCGGTGTCGTCGCCGTCTTGGGCGCCGCTCGACGACGCAGCGTCCTCCTCGAGCTCGACCGGGTCGTGCATACAACCGAGCGACAGCACAGCGCAGAGGGTGAGGAAGGACAGGGGGGAGAGGGTGGACAGCGACATGGCGGGTGGCTCCTCGCGCCGGGCGTCGGCGCTCGCCAGGCTCCGTCCGACGAGCGCGGCGAATCGATCACGGCGGATCGATCACGATCGCTCGCGGGCGTCGGCGGCCCCGCGCGGCTTCGGCCCCAAGCGCTGGCCTGCTATCGTGGCGAGCGATCGTCGTGCACGGGCCCCAGGACACGCAGACCGGTCAGGTTCGTCGCGGCACGCCCGGGCGCAGCGCCCGGGTGGCCGACCACGGCATGCCGCCGACGGCGGCCCTGCTCGGGGGCCGCTATGTCGTGCTCGAGCGCATCGGCGAAGGTGGCATGGGCGTGGTGCATGCGGCCTACGATCGCGAGCTCGACCGACGCGTCGCGATCAAGGTGCTGCATCCCGGCGCCACGAAGGACTACGGCCGTCGGCTGCTGCGCGAGGCGCAGACGCTCGCTCGGCTGTCGCATCCCAACCTCGTGCCGGTGTTCGACATCGGTTGGGCCGGCGACGAGCTGTTCGTCGCGATGGAGCTCATCGGCGGGCAGAGCCTCGATCGCTTCGCCGCCGCGCATCGACCTGCGTGGCGCGAGGCATTGCCGCTGCTGCTCGACGCGGGCCGGGGGCTCGCGCACGCGCACCGCCAGGGCCTGGTCCACCGCGACTTCAAACCCTCCAACGTGCTGGTCGGCGACGATGGACGCGCCCGCGTGGCGGACTTCGGCCTCGCGCGTCCAGTGCGGTTCCCGTCCTCGGAGGTCCGCGCCGACGAGCCCGTGGCGTCGTCGCCAACCGCCGCCGGCTCGCTCGTCACGCGGCCCGGGGAGACCCCTGGCACCCCAGCCTACCTGCCACCCGAGGCGCGCGATGCCGCGGCGTTCGACGAGCGCAGCGATCAGTTCAGCTTCTGCATGACCGCGTGGGAGGTGCTGTGCGGTGTGCGGCCGACGAGAAATCCCAGCGACGGTGGCGTGATCGCGACCGTCGCGCCCGGGCGTGCGGTGCCGCGATCGATCCGACGCGCGCTGCTGCGTGGCATGGCGGTCGATCCGGCCGCGCGACACGGCTCGATGGCCGAGCTACTCGCGCGCCTCGACGTCGCCGCGCGCCGTACTCGCGTGCTGGTGCTCGGACTCGTCGCGACCGCCACGGCGGCGCTGGGAATCGCCTACGTCATCGGTCGCGGCGGACCCTGCGACGAGGCCGCTGGGGCGCTCGCGTCGGCGTGGAACGAGCAACGTCGGGAGCAGCTGCGCGCGCACTTCGAGCAGCTGCCGGGCGCCGATGCGCTGCACGACGCGGTCTCGTCGGCGCTCGATCGCTACGGCGAGCAGTGGACGCAGATGCGCGGTGAGGCGTGCGTTGCCCATGCCATCGAGCATCGGCAGTCGGCCGATCTGTTCGACCGCCGCATGGGGTGCCTCGACGAACGACGCGCGGCGCTGGATGCCCTGGTCGGCGCGCTGCTGCAGACCGACGCGCGCGATGTGTTGCTCTCGGCGCCGAGCGCTGCGCGTGAGCTGCCACCGGTGGCGAGCTGCGGCGACGCCGAGGCGTTGCTGGCGATGGCGTGGCAGCCGAGCACCGAGGCCGAGCGCGTGCTCGCGTCGCGGCTGCAGGGCGAGCTCGGCCAGGTGCAGGCACTCGAGCACACCGGTCAGTATCGCGTGGCGTTGCCGGCCGCCGACGCGCTGGTGGTCGACACCGAGGCGCTGCCGGCCGGTTCACCGCTGCGTGCCAAGGCGCAGCTGCTGCGGGCGAAGCTGCGACGCGACAACGGCGACGACGAGGGGGCCTTCGCCGCCTACAAGGCCGCAGCCGAGGCGGCGGCCGCCGCCCACGACGACGGCACGTTGGTCGCGGCGTGGCTGGAGCTGGTCTCGCTGCTGGCGGCCCACGTCGGGCGCGAGCAGGAATTCGAGACGGTCGCGGCCCTCGTCGAGGGGCTGATCGGTCGACTCGGCTCGCCGCCGGTCCTGCGGGCGCGCCTGCGCGAGAGCCGAGCCCGCATGGCGGTGAGCGCGGGTCGCTTCGACGATGCGGTCGCGCACGGCCTCGCCGCGGTCGAGCTGCTCGGCGAGCTCGACGATCCGCTGCTGCGCGCGCGTCTCGAGGGATCGGCGGGGCTCGATCTGCAGCTCGCTGGGCGCTACGAGGAGGCCGTCCATCACTTCGAGCAGGCGATCGCGAGCTCGAGCGAGGTCTTGACCCCGACGCACCCGCAGATCGGCAACGAGCTGGTGAACCTCTCGCTGCTGCAGCCCCCGGCGCAGGCCGAGGCGTCGCTGCGGCGCGCGGTGGAGATCCTGCGGGCGAGCTTTCCCGACGGCCACCGCGACGTCGCCAAGGCGCTCGCCAACCTCGGACTCGCACTGCTCAACCGCGGCGCCTACGACGAGGCCGAGGCCACGCTGCGCGAGGCGCTGGCGATGCAGCGATGGGTGTATCCCAGTGGCCATCCTCATACGGCGATGACGCTGGCGTTCCTCGCCGACACCCTCAACGAGGTCGGGCGACGCCCGGAGGCGCTGGGGTTCGCCCGTGAGGCGCTCGAGATCCGGCGCGTGCACCTGCCGGCCGATCACGCCGACATCGGACGCGCGCTGCGGCTCATCGCGTCGATCCACTTCGATGCCGGCGATGTGAAGCAGGCCCGCGCGGACTACGAAGCGGCGCTGGCGGTCTTCGATCGCGCGCTGCCGCCCGATCACCCCCTGGTCGCGGGTGCGCTCAACGGCATCGGCGAGTGCGCCGTCCTCGAGCACGATGCCGAGCGCGCGATCGAGGTCTGCACCCGAGCGCTCGCCATCGAACGCCAGGCCCGCGGCGAGGATGCCCTCGAGCTGGTGCCGCACCTGTCGTGCCTGGCGTCCGCCCATGGCGACCGCGGCGAGTACGAGCTCGCGATCACGCTGCTCGAGCGCGCGCTGGTGCTGTGGGCCGATCAGGATCTCGGCCCGCTGTTGCCGGCGCAGATCAAGCTGCAGCTCGCGACCGCCCTCGACCACGCCGGCCGGGATCGCGAGCGCGTCGTCACGCTCGCCACCGAGGTGCTCGCTGCGGTCGCCGCCGAGCCGCAGGCCCGCGAGCGCATGGTCGCGCCGGCGCAGCGCCTGATCGCGGGCGGGTAATTTTTCTTCGGTCATGGCGGAAAATCGTCGGACCGGGCTGTGTCAGCTGCGGGTGAACACGAGAAGCTCGACCATCGGCGTCGTCTGTCTGCTCGCAGCCGCAGGGTGCAGCCGGTCGGACGAAGCATCCGAGTCCGACGGCGCCGACACCGTCTTCGTGCCCACCGACGGATCGGGGGCAGGGCAGTCCGGCGGCGGTTCGGGCAACTCCGGTGCGGGCGACGACGACGACACGCAGACGCCCGGCGACGACACGCAGACGCCCGGCGACGACACCGGCAGCGGGGGCGCCGGCGGGTCGTGCGACGGCCAGTGTCTCGCGCTTCCCGATGGTTGGTCGGGTCCCGTGCAGGTCAGCGCCGGGGCGTGTGGCGGCGACTTCCCCGAGGCGATGGTGCAGGCCCATCGCGGGCTCACGGCCTCGGCCGCGACCTGCGGGTGTGCGTGTGGCGACTCGGTCGGCGTCGGCTGTGGCAACGCACAGGAGCTCGACTACGACACCGCCAGTGGCTTCGCATGCCCAGCTCTCGCCCACTCGGCCGCCGGTCTCAGCTGTCAGAACATCCCCGGCTTCGCAGCGGAGGCGGGCGATCGTTTCGCGTTCGAGATCACCAGCCCCTTCTCGCCGCCGGGCAGCTGCCCGGCGATGGCGCAGGTCGACATCGAGCCCTCGCAGTGGGCGGAGACGCTGTCGATCTGTGGCCTCGCGGCGCCGTGGCCGAGCTGCGCCGACGCGACGCTGTGTGCGCCCGATGTGATCGACGGTGATCTGTGCGTCTATCAGGAGGGGGACGGCGACTGCGGTGACGCCGGGGCCTTCACCGAGCGCGTCGATGGCCTGTTCGCGTCGGTCGTGGACGATCGTGGCTGCACGCCATGCACCTGCGGGGATCCGGAAGGACACTGTCGCGTCGCCACGATCTCGTTCTACGACGGCACGTGCACCAACTCCAACAAGGTCGGCGAGCAGTACTTCGGCGCATCGCAAGGCTGTGCGGCGTTGCCCGGCGGGCCGGTCTCGCGGTTCCGCATCGACGACTTCCAGCTCCCGCTGCAAGACGCGACCTGCACGCCGTCGGCGTCCCTCCCGACCGGCGATGCGACCGCGCAGGATCCGATCACCGTGTGCTGTCTGCCCGGATGACGACGCAGAGCGACCACGTCGAACCGGCCCGTCGAACCGGCCCGTCGAACCGGCCCGTCGAACCGGGCCGGCGCAAGGGCGAGGCGCGCCGGGCACGTTGCGACGCAGCGACGGTGCCGCCCCCGTCAGAGCTTGCCGAGCACGCGAGCGAGCCGTGTGAGTGCGTCGTCGATCGCACCGCGATCGATGTCGAGCACCGGCCGGAAGCGGATGCCCGCGTTGCCGCAGGGCAGCACCAGCATGTGCTCGTCCTTCATGGCGGCCTTCACGACGTTGCCGCGGATCTCCGGGCTCGGCAGATCGAACGCGCACATCAACCCGCGGCCGCGCACGTTGCTGACCGGACCGCCGGGCTTGGCGAGGCCGCGCAGACCGGCGAGCAGGTGCTCACCCATGTCGCGCGCGTTGTCCAGCAGGCGCTCCTGCTCGATGATCTCGATGTAGCGGGTGGCGCGGACCATGTCGACGATGTTGCCGCCCCAGGTCGAGTTGATGCGGCTGGGCACCTTGAAGCACGAGTCGACCTCGTCGACGCGGGTGGTGCTCGCGATGCCACACACCTGGGTCTTCTTGCCGAACGAGAACACGTCGGGCTGCACGCCGGTGTGCTCGAAGGCCCACCACTTGCCGGTCAGGCCCATGCCGCACTGGATCTCGTCGAAGATGAGCAGGATCTCGTGCTCGTCGCACAGCGAGCGCAGCGTCTGCAGGAACTCGGGGCGGAAGTGGTTGTCGCCGCCCTCACCCTGGATGGTCTCGAGGATCATCGCGGCGATGTCGTGGCCGCGTTCGGCAATCGCCGCGCGGATCTCGGCGACCGTCGCCTGCTCGGCCGCGATGGTCGCGGCCTGGGCGGCCTCGTCGAAGGGGAAGCGCATGGCCGGCGTGCTCACGCGCGGCCATGGGAACTTCGGGAAGTACTGGGTCTTCTGCGGCGCGAAGCCGTTGGTCAGCGAGAGCGTGTAGCCCGAGCGGCCGTGGAAGGCGCTGCGGAAGTGCAGCACCTGCGTGCCGAGCAGGTCGTCGTCGCGACCGCTGCACAGCCCGCGCGCGATGTTCTTGCGGACCTTCCAGTCGAACGCGACCTTGAGCGCGTTCTCCACCGCCAACGCGCCGCCCTCGATGAAGAAGAGGTGCTCGAAGTTCGCCGGCATCGTGCGGCCGAGCGCCGCGACCCAGTCGGCCATCGCGGGCGTGTAGATGTCGGAGTTCGAGACCTTGGTCAGGGTTGCGGCCTGCAGCTTGGCGGCGAAGTCGGGCGTGCGCAGCTTGGGATGGTTGTGGCCCACCGGCATGCTCGCGAAGAACGAGAACATGTCGAGGTACGGCGTGCCGCCGATCGCATCGACCAGGTGGGCGCCGCGGCTGCGCTCGGTGTCGTAGACCAGCGGGAAGCCATCGACCAGCATCCACTCGCCGAGCACGCGGTGGACCTCGCGGGGATCCGTCTGGAAGGTGGGTTCGTTCATGGGCCGCTCCTGTCAGGATCCACGCGCTCGCGATGAACGCCGTCGATCGTGCGGCGCACCATACAATGAAGGCGTGCGCGCGACGGTTGTCGCGGCTACGTCGCGCGATCGCGGCCGCAACCGCGGCCAAGCGGGCATCCGGCCGAGGCGCGCCGCAGGCAAGGTCTGCCCGCGTACGGTTGAGGCAGCTCACGCGAGTCGCAACGCAGCGTCGCGCGGAGACGCTCGCGGATCGGCGGGGGAGTTCTCCCTCTGCGCCCGCGAGGATCCACCAACGCAGACGATCGATGCGCGTGACGATGAGGTCCTCTGCCCTCGATCGACCCCGATGGGTTGCTACACTCCAAGATGGTGGCAGCGCGCGAGCAACGACGACGGACATGGCGTGCGATCCCAGCGCTGGGCTGGTTGGCTGCGCTGGGCCTCATCGCCTGCGGTGCCGAGAGCCCGCCCGCGGTCGGTGACGACACGCTGGGCGATGGCATCACCGCCGGGCTCACGCAGGGCAGCGGCAGCGGCAGCGGCGACGACGACGTCGAGGCCGACGACGACGGCCCCAAGCTCGACATCGGCGCCGAGACCGGTGCCGACGGCTCGCCGGTCGACACCATGGGCGAGAACTGCGACGGCCTGGTCGCGACGATCCGCGACTTCTCGAGCAGCCACCCCGACTTCGAGACCTACGGCGGCAACACGGCCTCGGTCGGCCTGGTGATGACCACCCTGGGCGTCGACGACACGCCCACGCTCGATCCCGCCTACGCCGGTGCGCCGATGATCACGAGCGCCGCGAGCTTCGCCGACTGGTACCACGACGTGCCCGGCACCAACATGCCGTTCCCCATCGACCTCGGGCTGATGGAGGACACACCGGGCATGTTCGTCTACGACAACTCCGCGTTCTTCCCGCTCGACGGCATGGGCTTCGGCGACGAGGGCAACGAGCACAACTACCACTTCACGACCGAGGTCCACACCAGCTTCACCTACTTCGGTGGCGAGACCTTCACCTTCCGCGGCGACGACGACCTGTGGATGTTCGTGAACGGCCAGCTCGCGATCGATCTCGGCGGCCTGCATCCCGCGCTCGAGGACTCGGTCGACATGGACACGCTCGGCCTCACCGTCGGCGAGACCTACCCGATGGACATCTTCCACGCCGAGCGCCACACCAACGAGTCGAACTTCCGCATCGTCACGACCATCGATTGCTTCGTGACGCCGCCGCCACCGGCGTAGCCGCCACCCGCGGGCCGGATGGCCGCCGACGGCGGCGCGCGTGGGCTCGCGCGCGTGGGTGCGGGTTCGCGCCCGAGCGTGCGAACGGGGTCCTGGGCCGCGGATGTCGGCTTTCTGGGGGGCCGGTCGCGTTCGCCATCTCACGTTGACAACACCGCGTGCTTCGGCGTCCCCTTGCCGCTCACGTGAAGGTCGATCTCAGCGGGCAAGTCGTCGTCGTCACCGGTGCGGGGCGTGGCATCGGCAAGGAAATCGCCAAGGTCGCCGCCGAGGCCGGCGCGACCGCGGTGCTGGTCTCACGCACCGCGGCGCAGCTGGACGCGGCGGTGGCGGAGATCGAGGCCGCCGGCGGCAAGGCGGTCGCGATGCCGGCGGATCTGGTGGAGCCTGCGGCGGCCGGCGCCGTGATCGCGCAGACCCTCGAGCGCTTCGGCCAGATCGACGTGCTGGTCAACAACGCCGCCACCAACTACGTCGCCAATCTCGTGATGGCCAAGGCCGACGCGTGGCGCGACCTCTACGAGCTCAACGTCTTCGCGGTCATGCGCGCGACCCAGGCTGCGATCAAGCCCATGATCCGCCGCAAGCGTGGGCGCGTCATCAACATCGGCTCGGTCTCCGGCGAGCTCGGCGCGGCGTACAACACCGCCTACGCCTCGAGCAAGGCCGCCATCGACGGCTTCTCGCGCTCGGTCGCGAAGGAGGTCGCGAAGCTCGGCATCACCTGCAACACCATCCGCCCCTGGCACGTCGACACCGAGCTCGTGCACGACGCCATGGCCAGCCGCGCCAAGCTGTTCGGCAAGACCGCCGAGGACTACATGGCGATGATCGTGGCCCAGAGCCCGCAGCAGCGCCTCATCACCGCCCGCGAGGTCGCGGCGCTGGCGGTGTTCCTGATGTCCGACGACGCCCGCGGCATCACCGGCCAGTCGCTGAACGTCTGCGGCGGCTATGCGATGGGATGATCGCGGGGCGGCCGTGGCACAGCCGGTGATGGCCGACGACGGTGAGATCCGCACGCTGCTCCGCGACGACGGCGTGTCGCTGCGCTACCGCGTGTGGCCGGTGCCGCAGCCGCGCGCGACCGTGGTGCTGTTCAACGGCATCATGAGCCACTCGCTGTGGTTCCGGCCGCTGCAGCCGGCGCTGGTCGCCGCCGGCTACACCGTGGTCGGGGCCGATCGTCGCGGCAGCGGCCCCAACCCCGAGCACCGCGGTGACGCGCAGTCGGCCAACGTGCTGGTCGACGACGCACGCGCCGTGATCGCGGCCGAGCACGATGGCACGCGCCCGCTGGTCGTGGTGGGTTGGTGCTGGGGGGCGATCCTCGCGGTGCACGTGGCGCTCGCGCTGGGCGAGGGCATCGATCGCTTGGTGCTGGTCACGCCGGGGCTGTGCCCGACCGCCGAGGTGCGCGACGCCGCCGCGGCCGGGGCCAGCGCCGCGAGCCGGTGCGCCGAGGACGAGCCGTGCGTGCCCACGCCGATCCGCGACGAGCTGTTCACCGATGGGCCCGCGCTCGAACAGTTCATCCGCGTCGATCCGCTGCGGCTGCGGGCGATCACGCCGCGGTTCTCGGCGCTGTCGCACAAGCTGTCGGCGGTCGCGTTGGCGCGGCTGCCCCGCATCCAGGTGCCGACGCTGCTGGTGCTCGCCGAGCACGACGGCGCCACCGACAACGCGCAGACCCTGGCGGCGTTCGAGCGCGTCGGCGCCGAACGCCGCCGCGTCGTCACGCTGCCGACACACCACGGTGTGAGCTTCGAGGCCCCCGAGGCGCTCGCGGCCGCCATGGTCGAGTTCGTCGACGCGCCCCCCGTGCCAGAAGCGAGGCCTTAGATGACCGCCCCCGAGTACAGATCGCAGCAGGCCCGCGTGTTCGTCGACGCGCTCGCCGATTCCGCGACCACCCAGCAGCAGCTCTTGCAGCAGCTGCTGGCCGACAACCGCGAGTCGGAGTTCGGCCGCGCCCACGAGTTCGCGAAGATCCGCAGCTTTGCCGAGTACCAGCGTGCAGTGCCGGTGCGAAAGTACGAGGGCTTCGAGTCGCAGATCGATCGCGTGGTCGCGGGCGAGCAGGGCGTGCTCACGACCGAGCCGGTCAAGCGCTTCTTCCTGACCTCGGGCTCGACCGCGAAGTCGAAGTACATCCCGGTCACCAACACCTTCGTGCGCGCGAAGTCGCGGGCGTTCGGCATCTACTGGGCCGAGGTGTTCGCGCGCCACCCGGCCGCCAAGGCCGGGCGCATGGTCACCAACTTCTCGGACTCCGGCGAGGCCGTGAAGGCGCCCGGCTCGGGGCTGCCGTGCAGCTCGGAGAGCGCATACTGGGCCGGTGTGACGCGGGCGACCTCGCTCACGCAGACGCCGATCATCCCCAAGAGCGTGGCGCAGATCGGCGACTCCGACGGTCGCTACTACGCCATCGCGCGCATCCTGATGGAGGAGGACTTCAGCGTCATCATGACCCTGAACCCCAGCACCATCGTGCTGCTGTTCCAGAAGATCGCGCAGTTCGGCGCCGAGTTGGTCGCCGACGTCGCCGCCGGCGGGATATCGGAGCGCGTTCGCTGTGGCGACGAGGTGCGGCGCACCATCGCCCAGCGCTACACCGGCAACCCCGCGCGTGCCGACGCGTTGGCGGCGTTGCTGGCCGGGGAGGGGCTGCTGGCGCACCGCATGTGGCCGGCGCTGCGGCTCGCGATCTGCTGGCGCAGCCCGATGCTGCAGCCCTACCTCGAGCTGCTCGCGCCGCAGCTGGTCGACGTCGCCGCGCGCGACTACATCCTCATGGCCTCCGAGGGGGTGATGGCGATCCCGATCGAGGACGAACGCAGCGGTGGGCCGCTGGCGGTCGGCGTGCACGTCTACGAGTTCATCCCCGAGGAGCAGTACGGCCGCGCGGATGCCGAGGTGCTGCTGCCGCACCAGCTCGAGGACGGCAAGACCTACGTGCTGGTGCTGACCAACGGCAGTGGGTTGTATCGCTACGACATCGGCGATGTGGTGCGCGTGCGCGGCTTCGTCGGGACCACGCCGTGCATCGAGTTCCTCCACCGTGCGGGCGCGACCTGCTCGCTGACCGGCGAGAAGCTCACCGAGGATCAGGTCACGCAGGCGGTCCGCGACGTCGCGCGGGCGCTGGACCTCAAGCTCGCCGGCTTCACGCTCGCGCCGGCCCGGGGTGGCTTCCCGCGCTATGTCGCCTACGTCGAGTTCGACGGCGAGGTCGAACGCCGCCACCTGCAGGCCTTCCCCGAGCGGCTCGACGACGCGCTCGAGCAGCACAACATCGAGTACGGCGGCAAGCGCTCGTCACAGCGCCTGGCCGCGCCCGAGCTCGCGGTCGTGCGCGCCGGTGGCTACGACGCGCGGCGTCGGCAGCGGCTGGCGGGCGGCACCAGCGACAGCCAGATCAAGCCCACCCACCTCAGCCGCGATCCCGACTTCGGCGATCAGTTCGACATCGTCGAGCGCTTCCATGGCAATCCGTGAGATCGAGCTGTGGCCGCTGCGGATCCCCTTCCGCGGCAGCTTCGGCCACGCCGCCTCGACCCGCGACGCTGGCGAGCCGGTGCTGGTGCGGCTGGTCGACGAGGCCGGGCGACAGGGCTGGGGCGAGGCGCTGCCGCGGCCCTACGTCACCGGCGAGGACGTCGGGAGCGTGCTCGACCGCGACGGCCCGGCGATTGCCTCGCGCCTGCGCGCGCTCGATCTCGACGACGTCGCGGGCACGATCGCGTGGCTGCGACGGGCGATCGACGAACACGTCGACGCGCTGGCCGCCTTTGGTGCCTTCGAGCTCGCGCTGCTCGATCTCGTGGGCCAGCGCGCCGGTGTGTCGCTGCTCGACCTGCTGGGTGGCGCCCACGGGGCCGCGCTGCCGGCCGGCATCGTGATCGGCTTCGAGGTCGCGACCGACAAGCTCGCGCGTCACTGCGCGGCGCTGCGCTTCGGCGGTCGCAGGCACGTCAAGGTGAAGATCGGTGCCGACGACGACGAGGCACGGCTGGCGATCATCGCCGGCGTGCTGAAGGATCTGCCGCTGCGGCTCGATGCCAACGCGGCGTGGAGCGCACAGGAGGCGATCGCGCGGCTGTCGGGCCTCACACGCTTCGCGATCGCGTCGGTCGAGCAGCCGGTCGGCAAGCACGACCTCGCGGGCCTGCGCCGGATCCGGCGCGAGCTCGGGCTGCGCGTGATGGCCGACGAGTCGGTGTGCAGCCTCGATGATGCCCGCCGCCTGGTCGAGGCCGAGGCCTGCGACATCTTCAACGTGCGCCTGGGCAAGATGGGCGGCGCGCTCGGGGCCGCCCGCATCTGCGCGTTCGCGGCGACCGCCGGCGTGGCGCTGCACCTGGGCACCATGGTCGGCGAGACCGGCGTGCTGTCGGTCGCCTCCGAGCGCTTCGGCCAGGCCACGCCCGGGTTTGATTGCCTCGATGGAAAGGGGCAAAATGCGTTCCTGCTCGCCGAGGACATCCTCGAGCCCGACGTCGAGATCTCCGCATCTGCGCCGGGTCTCGGCCTTCGCGTCAGCGAGGCACGGGTGCGGGCCCACGCGATCGCACCCGTGCGACGCTGCTAGCCGCTCCACTTCTTCACACCGAGAACGAAGCCATCCGCATGTCGACCCAGGACGAACTGCTCACGTACATCAAGACCGAGCTCACGCAGAACGCGGGGGACCTCGACGCCGAAACCAACCTCGCGGGCGTGGTCGACTCGACCGCGGTGATGGAGATCGTGGTGTGGATCGAGGGCAAGTACGGCTTCGACGTCGAGATCGACGACATCCAACCCGACAACTTCGGTAGCGTGGCCAAGCTGGTCGCGTACATCGAGTCGCACCGCAAGAAGTGAAGGGGCTGCCGCGTGCCCATGCGTCTGTTCGAGCTGCTCCGCCAAAGTGCCGCGCGCTGGCCCGACAAGCCCGCCGCGGTGTTCCCCGGTCGTGAAAGCATCAGCTTCGCCGAGCTCGATCGGCGCAGCGATCAGGTGGCGCTGCGCCTGCGCCGGGTCGGCGTGGGGGCCGGCGATCGCGTGGCGATGTTCCACGACAACTCGCTGCCGGCGCTGGTGTGGTTCTGGGGCATCTTGAAGTCGGGCGCGCAGAACGTCGACGTGCCGACCTTGGCCGGCCGCGCGACCATCCAGGGCGTGCTCGACGAGGCGCGACCGCGGGCGATCGCGGTCGATGCGAAGCAGCTGCCGAAGATCCTCGACGGCGAGGAGCCGGTGAAGCTGCCGCCGATCTGGCTCTCGACCGCCGACGCCGAGCCGTTCGCGAAGGCCCGCGAGGCCGGGTTGCACGTGCTCGATGACATCCTCGCCCACGAACGCGGCGAGCGCTTCGAGCCGGACGGCGACGCCGACGACGTCGCGATGATCGTCTACACCTCGGGCACCACCGGCCGTCCCAACGGCGTGATGCTCAGCCACACCAACTTCATCTCCAACCTCGCCGCCGCCAACGAGCTGATGCAGCGCTCGGATCGCGACAGCATCTTGGTGGTGGTGCCGCTCTATTACATCCACGGCCGCATGCAGCTGCTGCTGCACGCGATGCTCGGCGGTACGGTGTACTTCTCGGCCGGCTTCCAGTTCCCCCAGAAGGTGCTGATGGAGCTCACCGAGTACGGCACCACCGGCTTCTCGGGCGTGCCGTACCACTTCAAGCAGCTGCTCGATCGCAGCAAGATCGCCGCGACGCCGCCGCCGGCCCTCGAGTACGTGCTCGTCACCGGCGGCGCGCTCACGCCCGACGAGCTCGATCGACTGCACGGGGCGATCCCCGGCGCCGCCATCCATCTCGCGTACGGGCAGACCGAGGCCGCGCCGCGCATCACGTGGGTCGGCCCCGACGATCTATTCCGCAAGCGCGGCGGACTCGGCCGCGCGCTGCCGGGCGTGACGCTCGAGATCCTCGGCGGCGACGGCGAGCCGGTCGGCGCCAACGTGGTCGGCGAGGTGGTCGCGTCGGGCCCCAACATCATGAAGGGCTACGTGTCCGGCGACGAGCGGGCGCTGGGCAAGATCGACGAGCGCGGTCGCCTGCGCACCGGCGACCTCGGCTACCTCGACGACGACGGCCACCTGTTCCTGGCCGGTCGCAGCTCCGAGATGATCAAGAGCGCTGGCGAGCGCATCTTCCCGCAGGAGATCGAGGGCGTGATCGCCAAGCACCCGCGGGTGCGCGAGGTCGCCGTGATCGGGCTGCCCGATCCGATGCTCGGCGAGCGCATCGCCGCCTACGTGTGCCTGAGCGAGGGCCCGGCGGTCGAGCTGGCTGAGTTCCGCCAGCACTGCCTGTCGGCGCTGCCGTTCGTGCGCGTGCCTCGGACCTTCGAGATCGTCGACGACCTGCCGCGCACCGACTCCGGCAAGGTCAGCCGCGCCAAGCTCAAGCAGCAGGTGCTCGGCAAGCCCGCGGAGCCGGTGTGACGACGCCCTCCGACGCCGACCTGCGCTCGTTCCTCGCCGCGGTGAAGGGCGCGCGCCCGTCGGACCTGCTGCGGGTCGAGCACGAGGTCGACCCCGAGCACGAGACCGCCGCGATCCTCACGCTGCTCGAAGGCCGCCAGCGCTCGCCGATCCTCTACTTCGAGCACGTGCGCGGCTGCGCGTGGCCGCTGGTCACCAACGTGTGCGGCTCGATGGGGCGGCTGGCGCTCGGGCTCGGCTGCGGCATCAAGGAGGTCGCGGCCCGCTACGCCGACGCGGCCCGCCGTCCGCACCCGCCGGTGGTGGTCGAGGACGCCGCGGTGCATGCGTGCGCGATGGAGGGCGACGCGGTCGACCTCCATCGCTTCCCGGCGCTGCGCTACCACGAAGACGACGCGCCGCAGCCGTACCTCACCGCGGCGATCGTGGTCGCACGCGACCCGGACGATGGTGTCACCAACCTCAGCTACCACCGCCTGATGATCGCCGGACGCGATCGCTGCGGCATCTACATCGAGCCCGGTCGCCACCTCGACGGCATCCTGCGCAAGCACGTGGCGGCCGGCCGTGATCTGCCGGTCGCGGTGATCCTTGGCGCCCATCCGGCGTGGAGCCTGGGCGCGCTGTTCTCGGGGCCGGCCGCGACCGACGAGTACGACATCATCGGCGGCATGCTCGGCGCGCCGCTGCCGGTGGTGCGCTGCCGGCACGATCGCGAGCTGCTGGTGCCCGCCAACGCCGAGTTCGTGCTCGAGGGCCGCATCGCGGTCGGCGAGACCATGGACGAGGGCCCGTTCGGCGAGTTCACCGGCTACGGCACCGGTCGCACCCGCTCACCGGTGCTGCACGTCAGCGCGATCCGTCACCGCGAGCAGCCGATCGTGCAAGACATCGTCTCGGGCCACCTCGAGCACCTGATGCTGTCGATGCCCGCGCTCGAGCACCGCTGCCTGCGCGATGCGACCGCGGTCGCACCCGGTGTCACCAAGGTCGCGCTGGTGGCCCCGCTCACCGCAGTGGTGGCGTTGCGCAAGCAGGACGACGACGAACCGCGGCGCATCGCCGACGCGCTGCTGCAGGATGTCTACAGCAAGGTCGTGATCGTCGTCGACGACGACGTCGAGCCCTCCGACATGGCGCGGGTCATGGCTGCGATTGCGCTGTCGTGTCAGCCCCACCGCCACGTGCGGGTCATCGAGGGCCTGCGCGGGACCCCGCTCGATCCTTCGTGCGTCGACGAGCACGGCACCAGCAGCAAGCTGGCGATCGACGCCACCCGGCCGCTCGCGCCGGTGCGCGCGGTGACGAAGAATCGCATCCCGCAGGCGGTGCTCGATCGCATCGATCTGGCGGCGCTGCTCGGGCGGCGGTGAGCCAGGCGATGGGGCTCGTCGCCGTCGGCGCGGTGTCGCCGTTCGTGCAGGACCTCGCGATCGCGCTGGGCGTCGCGGCGGTGACCTCGGCGCTGTGTCGACGCTTCGGTCAGCCGGCGGTGCTGGGCTACCTGCTGGCCGGGCTCATCGTCGGGCCGTACCTGCCGGTGCCTTTGTTCGCGGACCCCGCGCGCATGCAGGCGCTGTCGGAGTTCGGGGTGGTGCTCGTCATGTTCGGCATCGGGCTGCACTTCAGCCCCGCCGACCTCTCGAAGGCGATCCCACGCGCGGGCGTGGTCGGCTTGGTGCAGATCAGCCTGATGGCGTGGTTCGGGCTGGTGATCGGCGGGCTGCTGGGCTTCACGACCCTCGGCAGCTTGTTCCTCGGCGCGGGTCTGTCGATCTCGAGCACGATGGTGGTGGCCAAGGCATTGGCCGATACGCCGGTGTCCGAGCCGGTGGTCGAGCTGGTCTACGGCGTGCTGGTGATCCAAGACCTCGTTGCCGTGGTGATGATTGCGGCGCTCACGACCGCGGCCTCGGGGGCCGGGCTGCAGGCCGGCGAGCTCGCGCTGACGATCGCGCAGCTGCTCGGCTTCCTGCTCGCACTGGTGGCGGCGGGCTCGATCGTGGTGCCGCGGTTGCTGCGGCCGGTGGCGGCGATGGGCCACCCCGAGACGCTGCTCGTGGTCGCGGTCGGACTCTGCTTCGTGCTCGGCATGGTGGCGGTGCAGGCCGGCTACTCGGTCGCGCTCGGTGCCTTCGTGGCGGGCTCGTTGGTCGCACAGTCGGGCATCGGCGAGCGCGTCGAGACGCTGGTGACGCCGGTGCGAGACCTGTTCGCGGCGGTGTTCTTCGTGTCGATCGGCATGATGGTCGATCCCGCGGTGGTTCCTTCCGTGGGTCTGATCGCGCTGGGGCTGTCGGTGGTCATCGTGGTCGGGCAGCTGGTCGCGGTCACGCTGGCCGGCTTCCTCGGCGGGCGACGGCTGCGGGTCGCGCTGCAGGCCGGCCTGGTGCTGGGGCAGATCGGCGAGTTCTCGTTCATCCTCGCGCAGCTCGGCGCCGACAAGGGCGTGGTCGATCCGCGGCTGGTACCGATGATCGTGCTGGCCGCGATCGTGACCGCGATGACGACCCCGGTCGCGATCCGGCACGCCGATGCGATCGCGGGCTTCGTCGAGCGACGGCTGCCCGCGCGGGCCCACACCGTGATCGCGCTGTGGGGCACGTGGCTCGAGGCGCTGCGCAAGGCCCAGGCCGGTCGACGCATCGAGGGCGTGCGCCGGTGGATCCTGCTGGCGCTCGTCGATGCCGCGATCGTGGTGGCGATCCTCGTCGGCACTGCGATCGTCGAGCCCCGGCTCGAGGTGTGGCTGGCCAAGCTCGGCGTCGGTCTCGAGGGCAGCGCGATCGTGATCGGCATCGGCAGTGCGTTCGCGTGCGCGCCGTTCGTGATCGGCATCATCCGCTGCGTGCGGGCGCTGGCGACCGCGCTGGCCGAGGCCGCGCTGCCGCGACCGAATGCGACCGATGGCGAGCGACCGGTCACCGATCTCGCGTTCGCGCCGCGGCAGGTGCTGCGGGTGGTCATCGGGCTGTTCGCCTCGCTGGCGCTGGCGCTGCCGATGATGGCGATCACGCAGCCGTTCGTGCCGCCGTGGATCGCCGCGCCGCTGGTGCTCGCGCTGCTGGCTCTGGTGGTGGTCACGCTGGCGCGCCGCGCCGGTGCGCTCGATGGCCACGTGCGGGCGGGCGCGCAGGTGGTCTCGGAGCTGCTGCGTCGCGGCGCGCAGGCGGCCGCACCGACGGAGGCGGCGACCGAGGACACGCGCTTCGATCAAGTGCTGCCGGGGCTCGGCGACATCACGCCGTGCACGTTGGCCGCGACCTCGTCGGCCTGCGGGCGCACGCTCGGGCAGATCGATCTGCGCGGCCGCACCGGCGCGATCGTGCTGGCGATCGAGCGCGACGACGCCCACATCGTGGTGCCGTCGTCGGCCCAAGAGCTGCGCGCCGGCGACGTGCTCGCGCTGGTCGGCTCGCGCGAGGCCATCGCCGCCGCGCTCGAGCTGCTGAAGGCGTGATCGCGGGAACCGCTGCGTGGTGCCGCGGGTGTCACGGGGCCGTCCATGCCACACGCCGCTCGCTTCGTCCTCGCCTCGTTCGTCCTGTGGTTGCCGCTGGCGTGCGCCCACGGGGCCCCGCCGTCCCCGGCGGTCGCGTCGGTGCCGAGCTCGCCATCGGCCGTTGCGCCACCGGCCGTGGGCGAGCGGCTGCTCGTCGACCCGCAGGCGTGGCCGCAGCTGTCGAGCGCGCTCGTGGGCAGCTGGCGCGGACCCGACGATCGCGTGCGCCTCGAGTCGCTCGCGATCGCCAACGGCTCGGCGCTGCTGCAGCGCTGGCGCTTCGCTGGCGGCGGCGAGACCATCGACGTCTTCTTCGCCGACGGCGAGGGCATGGGCGTCACGCACTACTGCAACCAGGGCAACCAGGCCACGCTGCAGGCGGTCGCACGCGAGGGCGACGCGTGGGTGTTCGAGCAGCGCGGCGTCACCAACTTCGTGGCCGGATCGAGCGCGCTGTGCCGGCTCTCCGTGCGCGTGCAGGACGACGCGCTGAGCATGGACGAGCAGTACTGCGATGCGACGGGCACGCCGGTCGGCGCGCCCGAGCGGGTGGCATTCACGCGGATGCCGTGAATTCCGCGGCGCTGCTCCACGTTGCTGTGGGCGAGTGCACAGCGGGGTGGCACCCGCTTCGAATCGAGGCGCCCGCGGGTCCGTCGGCAGCGGGTGCATGCTTTCGCGCGCCCGCTTCGCCACGCCGTTGGTCCTCTCGCTGCTGCCGGCCGCGTGCGTGTGGACCTCGGACGGCGGCTTCGCCCAGCGCCACGAGTCGAGCTGGGAGGCCAGCGTCGCGTCTGCGCCGGGCTCGTTCGCGGGCGAGCCGATCGTCGTGCAGGGCGAGGGCGACGTGACCATCGTCGGCGTCGCGGGGCTCGATCACGTGAGGGTCACGGCGGGCTTCTACGCCGGTGCAAACGACGATGACGACGCCGAGGCGGCCTTCCGCGACGTCGCGACGCAGCTGTCGATCACCACCTGGCAGGACGTGTGGCTGGTGCAGTGCAACCAGGCGGCCGCCGATCACGGCAGCGCGGTCGCGTCCGCGACCGGCTGCAGCCACATGCGCATCGAGGTGCCGCAGGGCACCCGCGAGGCGCCGCTGGTGCTGACCGCGAGCACCGACTTCGGCGGCATCCATCTCTCGCAGGTCGTGGTCGAGGGCCTCAGCCTGCGCGCGCCGTTCGGCCTGGTCGCCGATGTGGTGCCCACCGACGGCGCGGCGATGGAGATCGTCGGCGACGACGATCTCGTGAGCGGCATGTGCTCGAGCTGGCTGCGGGTACCCAGCGGCACCGCCTTCGACGCGCTGACGATGAGCGTGTCGCAGCTCGAGCGCGGCTACGTCGGCGACGATCCCGATGATCCGCAGTTCTGGCTGCAGGTGCAGCTCGAGGGCTTCGACGGCGCGCCCACGCTTGCCGATCACACCCGCAGCTGGTCCGGCGCGCTGGCCGGCAGCGGTGCTCGGGTCGAGCTCGCGACCGTGCACGCCGACCTGGGCAAGGCGATCGTCACGACCGGCGAGGTGCCTGCGGCGCAGGGCAACCTCTGCGCGTCGCTGTCGCTGCCCGGCGGCTGGCAGACCCCCGAGTGATGGGCGAGCGACTTGCCGCCGCGGGCGGGGGCGCGCATGCTGACGTGATGCGATGCTTGGGCTGGATGGTGGTGGGCGGGATCGTGTGCGCGTGCGGACCGGTGGTCGCCGACGACGGCGGTGCGGATGGCAGCAGTGACAGCGGTGGTGCCTCGGGCACCGCGACGACCGGGCTCGACAGCTCTGCCACCGGCACCGGTACCACCGTAGCGTCGAGCACGACGTCGACGTCGATCTCCACCAGCGGCGACCCCGATGGCAGCACCGGCGAGGCGCCGCAGGGCGAGATCAGTGGACGCTTCCTGCTCGCGTTCTCGGCGGTCATCGATCCGACCCATCCACTGCAGTGGGAAGTGCAGGTGAAGGACTCGGGCGCCGGCGCTGCGCGGACACTCGAGCTGGTGTTGCAGCCGTTGTCGCTCGACGTCGGCTCGACCACCACGCCGCGCCAGCCGGTCGGCACGCCGACGCCGGTGGTCGTCGAGGTCGGCGACGACGGGGCCTTCACGGTGCCGCTGCCGGGGCTGCAGGTCCCCGGTGAGGCCAACCCCATCACCGGCGGCGACCTCGGGGTGTCGCTGGTGCTCGCGGCGGGCATCCGCTCGCCGGATCTGTGGTGCGGCGAGGGGATGGGCACCGTCACGCAGCCGCTGATGCTCGATCTGGCGGGCTCGACCTTCGCAGCGGCGCGCGTCGACGACGGCGCGCCGCTGCCCGACGCGTTCCCGACCTCGTGCCCGCAGTGACGATCGCCCGCGTGTCGCGGCGGTTCTGCCCGAGCGCGGCGCGCGGGCGCGCGCATGGACAATCGCGCGCGCGCTCGGGCATCCTCGCTGCCGCATGAAGCGTTACGAGACCGACGTGCTGATCATCGGCGGCGGCGGAGCGGCGACGGCCGCGACCATCGCGGCCCACGAGGCGGGCGCGCGCACGCTGCTGGCGGTCAAGGGGCAGTTCGGCGTGCCCGGCGTGCGCGGGGCCGGGGCCACCAGCAACCCCAAGGCGGACTTCTGGACCATTCGCACCGTCGGCCCCAAGGGCGGTCTCTTCAACCCGCCCGACGCGACCTGGGCCGACATGGTCCAGGCCGGGCTCGGCACCGCCGACGCCAAGCTGTGCCGCGTGTTCGTGGACGAGGTCGCCGATGCAATCAAGCGCCTGCGCGGCATGGGCATGAAGTTCCAGAGCAAGATGCTCGCGACCATGCCGGCCTCGCCCGACACCAAGGGCACCAACAACATCGTGCAGATCCAGAAGGCGGTGATCGCCGGCACCAACACCCAGGTGGTCGAGCACGCCAACCTCACCGATCTCATCGTCGAGAACGGCCGCTGCTTCGGCGCGGTCGGGGTCGACGACGACGGCGAGCCCTTCGTCATCGATGCCGGCGCGGTGGTGCTGGCGACTGGCGGCGTGGGCCAGCTGTTCCAGTACAGCTTCAACCCGCCCGGCAACACCGGCGACGGCTACGCGATGGCGCTGCGGGCCGGTGCCGAGCTCTTCAACATGGAGTTCATGCAGCAGGGGCTCGCGACCACGTGGCCGACCCAGGCGATGATCATGCTGTACGAGATGCCGGAGCCGTACCGGATGTTCAACCGGCACGGCAAGTCGTTCGTGCACGAGTACCTGCCCGACGGGTTGTCGCTGCAAGAGGTGAGCAACCTGAAGGCCTACCACTGGCCGGTGTCGAGCCGCGACGCTGCGATCCACCTCGATCGCGCGATCCATGGCGAGGTGCTCGCGGGGCGCGCGACCGAGCACGACGCGGTGCTGCTCGATCTCTCCGGCACCAAGCGCGGCTTCCAGCCCGAGGTGTTCGTCGAGTACATGCACGGCATCGGCATCGATCTCGAGCGCGACCTGCTGCAGATCCAGCTGCACCACCACACCAGCAACGGCGGCGTGCGCATCGACGAACACGGCCACTCACGGGTGGTGGGCTTGTTCGCGTGCGGCGAGACCTGCGGCTGGCAGGGCGCCGATCGCCTCGGCGGTACCATGCTCGGCGGCTCGCAGGTGTTCGGCTGGCGTGCCGGTGGCCAGGCCGCCCACGTCGCGAAGGATCGCCCGGGCCCGCAGCTGCGCCAAGACGGCCTCGATGCGCTGCTGCTGCAGCGTGTCGCGAAGCTGCGGGCGACCGGCGGCAAGACCCGCCCGGGCGCGCTGCTGCCCGCGCTGCAGCGCACGATGTGGCGCGAGCTGCTGGTCGAGAAGGACGCCACCAAGCTCGCGCGTGCGCGGGCGTTCGTGCAGGAGCAGCGCGCGCGGATCGACGACGACCTCTGCATCGGCGAGCCCTTCGACGTCGCGCTGGCGTTCGAACAGCGCAACCTGCTCGACGTCGCCGAGGTCATCATCGGTGCCGCGGAGTTCCGCACCGAGAGCCGTGGCTCACACGTGCGCGCCGACTACCCCGAGCGGGATGACGCGCAGTGGCTCACCAACGTGTTCGCGACCCGCGAGGGCGAGACGCTGTCGCTGCGCAAGCAGTGGGTGAACGAGTCGTGGTCCTCGCAGGACGGCGACATCCGCATCCGCCCCTGGGGCTAGTACCTCGACACAGCGATAGTGACGGGCCATAACACCGCCCTGACCGCGCCTCGCTGCGTTGCCGCACCTTGAAATACGCCCGGTATTCCGGCGGCACGGCGCCTTGCGGAGTCGCGGCCATGACGGCGTTCTGACCCATCACTATCGCTGTGTCGAGGTACTAGCAGGGTGCGGCGGAACGCGAAGCGTTCTTCCGGGACCCTGCTAGCGCCGACGCTCGCCGCCGCGGGGCGCGAGGCCGGCGATGCGCCGCCTGTCGGGCAGGAACGCGCCCCACAGCGTGCGACTGTAGGGCGGCTCGGAGGGCGGCCACGGCTCCTCGACGATGCCCACGGCGGTGGGCTTGGCCGGCGCGGCCACGGCGATCCGTCGCAGCACCAGGCGCCCGAGCGTGCGCGCGGGGGGAGAGGTCGGGTCCGACGGGCTCACGCGCGTCACGCTAGCGGTCGCGCCCGCGTGCACGCAAGAAACCGCCGCAGTGCGGGCGCGAAGTCGCGTCACCGCAACGCGTCGACGCAGCTGGCCAGGCGGCCGCACCAGCTGTCGCCGAACATCGCGACGTGGACGAGCAGCGGATAGAGCTGATACAGCGGCACGCGCTCGGCTGCGCCGGGGGCCAACGGCGCGACCTCATCGTAGGCGTCGAAGCACGCCCGCGCGAACCCACCGAACAGCCGCATCATCGCGAGGTCGACCTCGCGGTGGCCACCGTAGACGGCGGGATCGACGAGCACCGGCGCCCGTGCTGCATCGAACAGGACGTTGCCCGCCCACAGATCGCCGTGCAGGCGCGCGGGCGGCTCGGGCGGGCCCACGAGCGCAGGCAGCCGCGCAACCACGCCCTCGATCGCAGCGGCGAGCGGGGCCTCGAGGCTGCCGGCGTCGCGGGTGCGTCGCACCAGCGGTAGCAGTCGCCGCTCGCCGTAGAAGCGCGCCCACTCGTCGTCGATCCGGTTGTCCTGGGGCACTCGGCCCATGAAGTTGTCGCGCCCGTGGCCGCAGCTCGGAGCGCCCGCGCGGTGCAGCCGCGCCAGCGCCCGACCGAGCTCGGCCTGCGCGTCGGCGGTCGCCGGGTGCACGTCGATCCACTCGAGCGCGAGCCATGGTGTGTCGTCCGAGCCGAGCCCGCGCACGGCCGGCACGCGCACGGCCTGGGCCGCGGCGAGCCACTGCAGGCCCTCGGCCTCGGCCGCCAGCCACGGCGCGTCGCCGGGTCGGCCCACCTTCACGAACAGGCGCACGTCGCCGCGCTCCACGAACCAGCTCGCGAAGCTGTCGCCACCGGTGGTCGGCCGCACGCGCCCGGCTGCGCCGCCGAGCAGCGCGTCGAGCTGCTCGATCACCGCCTTCGGTGGCTCACGCGAGTGCATGGCGCTCGCGCAGGAACGCCAGCAGGCCCGCGCAGCCGCGCTCGCACTGGTCGAACACCTCGTCGAAGCCCGCCGGTCCACCGTACCAGGGGTCGGGCACGTCGGCGGCCCCGTCGTCGTCACGCACGCCGGGCTCGAAGCGGCCGAGCAGCACGACCTTCTTCGCAGCGGCCGCGTCGCGCGTCAGCGTCAGGAGCCGTCGTCGATTGTCGCGATCCATCGCGACCACGAGATCGAAACGATCGAAGTCGGCGGGCACGAAGCGACGGGCCCGCGAGGGTAGCGGCACGCCGCGGGCCTCGGCGACCGCACGGCTGCGCGGATCGGCGCGCTCGCCCTCGTGCTCCCCCGACACGCCGGCACTGTCGATCGCGATGCGGTCCCGCAGGCCGGCACGCTCGACCAGCTGCAGCATCACGCCCTCGGCCGTCGGTGAGCGACAGATGTTGCCGTGGCACACGAAGCACACCCGGACGACGCCCGCTTCGCTCACGGAGGCACCAGCGGTCCGTTGCCGAAGCCAGGCAGCGGCGTGGGGCCGGGCTTGGGCTTGGGCTTGGGCTCGGGCTTGGGCTTGGGCTCCGGCTTGGGCTTGGGATCCGGCTTGGGCTTGGGCTTGGGCTCGGGCTTGGGCTTGGGATCCGGCTTGGGCTTGGGCTCGGGCTTGGGCTTGGGCTCGGGCTTGGGCTTGGGGGTTGGATCGGGCGTCGGATCCGGCGTCGGGTCGGGCGTTGGATCCGGCTTGGGATCGAGCGTTGGATCTGGCTTCGGATCCAGCTTCGGATCGGGCGCTGGATCTGGCTTCGGATCGAGCTTCGGATCGGGCGTCGGATCGGGCGTCGGATCGGGCGTCGGATCGGGCGTCGGATCGGGCGTCGGCTCCGGCGTTGGCTCGGGCACAGCGTCCGGCGTCGGCTCCGGCGTCGGCTCCGGCGTCGGCTCGACCTCGGGCACGGGGTCGGGCGTCGCGGTCGGCTCGCCATCGGTCGCCGCCGCGTTCGCGGCGACGCTCTGCTCGGCGGCGGCCCGCGCCTGACGCCACGCGACGACCCGCGGCCACGCCAACACGCCACCACCGACGAACACCAGGCCGACGAGCGCCGCGATCGCGATCATCAAGCCGCGGCGTCGCGGCCTCGGCTCGCCGACGAAGGTGCCCGTGTGATCGGTGGGCGGCTCGGAGGCGAACGGCTGCGTGACGCCGACGTGCGCGCTTGCCTGCGGCATCGAGGCCGACGCGCTGGGATGGGGCAACGACATCGGACCGCTCGCATCGGCGCCGGGCGGAGGCACCGGCGGCGCGGCGGCGAGCATGGCGAGCACCGCGTCCTTGTCCACGGCGGCCAACATCGTGCGATCGACACCCGAGGGCGGCGCGGTCGCAGCCGGCGAAGGCGTCATCATCGTGCGATCGCTGGCCGGCACCGGCCGTGGCCCCTCACCGAGGAACACCGTGGTGTCGGTGCGCGGCGGCGCCATGGCTGGATCACTGCCGGGCGTGATGCTGGTGCGATCGACCGACTCGGGCGGGAGCGCGCTGCCGAACGGCACGCTCGGCGGCATCGTCTTCGCGGTCGGACGCGGCGGCACCGCGCCCTGCGGTGCGCCACCGGGCAGGGTCGAGCTCGACGACGCCGGCGCGCCGCCGGGCAGGGTCGAGCTCGACGGCGGTGGTGCGCCACCGGGCAGGGTCGAGCTCGACGACGGTGGTGCGCCACCGGGGAGGGTCGAGGTGGACGACGACGGTGCGCCGCCGGGGAGGGTGGCGCCGGACGACGGCGGTGCGCCGCTGGGCAGCGTCGGCACGCCGCGCGCCGGCGTCGCGAAGGGGCCGGGTGGCATCGTGCGTGCGGGCGGCGGTGCCATCGGTCGCGCCGCGGCCGGCGGTGCGCCACCGGGCAGCGTCGCACCCGCGCGCGGCGGCGAGCTCGGGGCCTGCGACGGCGGCATCGGCAGCTGCGCGAGCGCGGGCGCGACCATCGTGTGATCGACCCCCGACGACGCGGGCGCGATCATCGTGTGCTCGCTCGATCGCGGTGGCGCGATCATCGTGTGCTCGCTCGATCGCGGTGGCGCGATCACGGTCTGCTCGCTCGCCGGCGGCGGTGCGATCATCGTGTGCTCACTCGATCGCGGCGGTGCGATCATCGTGTGCTCACTCGATCGCGGTGGCGCGATCATCGTGTGACCGGCCGCTGCTGCGCCGGAGCCCTGTGCCGCACCGGGCAGCGTCGCGGCGAAGTCGGTGGCGGACGCGGCGGCATCGGGTGTGCCCGCCGTGAACTCGGCACCCGCGGGTCGTTCACCGCGCAAGAACGCGGCCTGCTCGTCGCTCATCGGTCGCGTGGGTGCCGGTGGGCCGGGCGGCATCGGTGCGCGCGCGGGCATCGGTGGGCCCGGCATCGCGCCGGGCGGCTGGGTCGGCACCACGGTGCCGCGTGAAGCGGGGGCCTGGGTCGGCACCACCGTGCCGCGTGCGGCGGGGGCTTGGGTCGGCACCACGGTGCTGCGTGCCGCGGGGGCCTGGGTCGGCACCACGGTCGCGCGCGAGGGCGCCGGGGGGCCGCCGACGCTGCCGGGGCCCGCCGGGATCGAGACCGTCGGCGCAGCGTCGATCGGACTCGGTACCGCGGCCTCGGGGGCAGTGGGGCGGGCGGCGCCGGGCGGCGCCGGTGGGGCGCCGCGGGCGGGCGGCGCAGGTGGCTGTGTCGCGACCGGTCGCGCGGGCATGCGCGCGTCGGAGCGGGTCTCGGTGCCCGAGCGCGCCGGTGCGGGCGCGCGCGCAGCCACCTGCACGCCGGTCGCGGGACGCCGCGAGACCCCGGCCGACGCCGGCTTGGCGCCGGTCGGCGCCGCGGCACGCACGGCCGCCGGCGCTGCGGCGGATCGCGGTGGGGCGGGCCGCTCCACGCGGGCCTCCGAGCCGGTGCCCTCGACGCGTCGCAGCGGCACGTCCTGCCACGGCAGTGGCTTGTCGCCGAAGCGTTCGACCAGATAGCTCGACAGCAGCGCCGCGCTCGGACGCACGCCGAGCTGGTGGCACAGCTGTTCGAGGTCGGCCTGCATCGCGGCCGCGGTCGGGTAGCGGCCGGCGGGGTCGACCTGCAACGAGCGCATCAGGATCGCCTCGAGCTGCGGCGGGTAGCCGGGCACGATGCCGGACGGCGGCGGCACGGTGCCGGTCAGGATCTGATGCAGGATCGCCAGCTCGTTCTCGCCGCGGAACAACCGCTGCAACGTGGTGAGCTCGTACAGCAGGATGCCGATCGCGAACACGTCGCTGCGGCGATCGACCGGATCGGCGCGGCACTGCTCGGGCGACATGTACGAGGCCTTGCCCTTGAGCATGCCGGCCTGCGTGACGTGGGTCGCGGCGGCGGCCTTCGCGATGCCGAAGTCGACGATCTTGACCTCACCGCCCTGGCTCACCAGCACGTTGGTCGGCGACACGTCGCGGTGCACGATCGCGAGCGGACGACCGTCGCGATCGGTGCGCTCGTGGGCGTAGTGCAGCGCCGCGGTGACCCCGACGGCGATGCTCAGCACGACCGGCAGCGGGATGGCCTCGTTGCGGGCCTGCGCGCCGCGGAGGATCGTGCGCAGGTTCTCGCCGTGCACGTACTCCATCGTGAAGAACGGCTCGTCACCGTCGGTGCCGATGTCGAACACGCGCACGATGTTGGGATGGTCGAGGGTCGAGGCCAGGTGGGCCTCGTCGCGGAACATCCGCACGAACTCGGGATCCTCGGCGAGCTGCGGCAGGATGCGCTTGATGACCACCGCGCCGGTGTTCGCGGGCGCGCCCTTGGGGCGGCCCAGGAACAGCTCGGCCATGCCGCCGACCGCGAGCCGACCGATCACGTCGTAGCGTGCACTCAGCTCGCCGCTGCCCGGCCCTCGCGGCGCCGCCGGTGCTTCGCGCTCCCGATCCACCCCGGCGATGCTAGCAGGCGGCCGACGGTTTGAGGCCGTCAACGCGGGTCGCCAGGAGCAAGTCGCGCCCACGTGGGGGTGCGGGGCCGCTCGGGCGCACTGGGCAGGCTCACGCCTGCGCGGCCGCCAACAGCCGCTCGATGCTGTGGCGGTACTCCGCGTCGCTCATGCCGAGCGCGGCGGCCAGCGTCGCGAGTACACGGTCTTCTTCCTCCAAGACGAAGCCGTCTGCGCATGCGATCTCGAACGCGCTCGCGAGCACGCGGTCGCGCGCCTCGGGCTCCAGCGCACGGGCCAGCTGCCGTGCGGCGTCGAGCCACGCGCCCGGGTGATCCACGGCGTGCGCGCGCCCCGTGCCCACCGCCGCGGCGTCGAGCGGGCGGCCGGTGAGACGGGTGTAGCAGGCCTGCAGGCTCGCGCGGCCCTCGTCGGCGTCGAGCAGGTCGGCGGCCACGACCCCCATCAACACGCGCAGCACGAGGCCGTGATCGTCCGCGATCGTGGTCATGGTCACCCTTGCACGGTTCTACCACGGCCACGTCGCCCCCCAAAGTGCAGCGCGGTGCTACGGCACGCGCAGCTCGAGTCCGACGCTCGCACGCACGCCCCCGCGGTGGGGCTCGTGCAGCAACACACCGCCGCTGACGAACCGGGGCCGCGCCAGCGCGACCAGGCCGTCGACGCCGACGAAGAACGCCACGAACGGGCGCGGCGAGATGCCGATCGCACCACCGGCCGACCACACGCCGAAGCCGCGGGCGTCGCGACCGTCGGCTGCGGCGGCGGTCATGCCGGTGCCGAGCGGACGCGCCGACAGCTGGCCGCCCTCGAAGCCCATGCACAGCGGGAACTCGAGGATGCGCCAGGTCGGGACCCCGCAGCCGCGCGCGCGCACGGCCCAGCGCCCGATCGCGGCGCCGGCGGTCTTGCTGGCGTCGGTGAACACCGAGCGCGGCGCGAGGTAGATCGCCGACAGCTCGGCGCGCCAGTAGGGCCCGATCATCCCAGCGCTCACGATCGGGCCGAAGCCGAGCTTGGGCAGCAGGCCCGACTCGAGCGCACCCTCGGCCCGCAGCGCGAAGCGAGCCAGTCGCAGCCGACCGCGACGCCGCGGCGGATCGTCGAGCGGCGGCGAGACCGTCACCACGGTCTCGTCGGGCGGTGGTGGTGCCTCGGGCGGCGGTGCCTGCAGCGTGCGATCGACCGCGAGCGGATCGGCCGCGACCGCGGCGATGAGCGCGGCGCCGTCGGCCAGCGCGCGGCAATCCGGGGACGCGAGCGTGTGCTCGCTGGTGCCGCTGGCGGTGTGCGTGCGCAGCGTGAGTGCGAACCCGCTGCCCTCGGCGACCACGGTGCCCGACACCCGCACGCCCGCGGTGTTCGAGCTCGCGGCGCCGAGCAGCTCACCCAGCCGGCGTTGAACGTCGCGCCGGGTCGGGCACGCGCTCGGAGCCGACCACTCGAGCACGACCTCGCCCGCCGGCGGCGGCTCGTCGCGCGGCGCGGCCGGATCTTGCGCGAGCGCGAGCATCAAGCTCGGGATGGGCGTCAAGGCGGGCCGATGGTACCGCATGGCGGCCAAGGACCGCGCGGGCGATCGCATCGCCGACGTCGTCCGCGCGCGCGTCGGTCGAGCCGTCGACGATGGCCGAGCAGGCACAGCGCCACCGCGAGCGCGATCGGCTTCTCGCCGCCGCGCGGGGGCCCGCCGACGGCACAACCGCGTGCGGCAGGCTCGAGCGACTGCCACAGCGTCGCGATCACGTCGGCCTCGGCGTCGACCCGCACGAGTCGACCGTGATCCTCGCACGCGGCGTCGCCGCTCGAGGTGACGCCGACCAGTCGCCGCGCGCCGACCTCGCTGGTCGCGAACGCGGGCGCGCCAGAGTCCCCCGTGCACAGGCTCTGCGGGTGGGGCTCCACCTGCAGCGTGGTGTCGCCCACGTCCGTCACGCGGACGGTGCCCGCATGCTGCTGACCCCAGCCGCGACCGTCGTAGCCGAAGCCGACCGCGATCAGGTCATCTCCGGCCCGGGGCGCGCCATCCTGCTCGAGCTCGACGCCGTCGCCGGCGGCGAGCGGTTGCTCGAGTCGGAACATCGCGAGGTCGTGGGCGAGCGTCGCGGCGTCGAAGTCGGGGTGGACTGCGACCTCGGCGACGCGCGCGAGCTCGCCACCATCGAACGTGTGGACGTCGGGCCGACGCAACGCGATGCAGTGTGCTGCGGTGAGGCCATGGCTCGCGCTCAGCATCGTCGCGGTGCAATAGATGTGATCGGCCAGCGACAGCGCGACCACGTCGGCGAACGAAGAGCGCGCGGCGTCGGTGATGGTGACGGGCTCGCGCGTGCCGACGAATCCGTCGGTGAGCGCGATCGAGACGGCGAGGGCGATCGACTGCATGCGTCGATGTCGACTCCGACATTCACTCGAATCTTCGCGCGATCGCAGATCGATCGTCGTGCTCGCGGTCGGGAACCGAAGTCGTGGCGGCGGCACGGCCCGATCGAGCGGCGTGATGCCGCAAGGAGAGACCGACACCATGAAGACGATTCACAATTTCTGCACCCGTTCGTTCACCCTGCTCGTCGCTGGCGCGCTGTCGCTCGCCGCATGCGACGTCGCGGAGCCCAGCACTGCCACCCGCAGCGTGGAGTTCGAGTCGGTGGTCTACGAGGACGACGCCGGCGTCATCGAGGCGACCACGCCGGCCGAGGAAATTTCGATCGCGAGCCTGCGCGTGATCCCGGGCGTGTCGTCGCGCGTCGAGATGGAGTTCCAGGGCGACGCGTTCGTGGTCGAGTACTTCGACGCCGGCGAGGTGCGCGTGCAGGGCGAGTTCGATGACGCCACGGTGGCGTGGTCGTCGAACGACGGCGAGATGCCGGCGGTGCTCGCCGAGCGGTGGGCGCCGCTGGTCGAGGCCTGGAACACCGCGCTGGTCGACGAGCAGGGCCAGCTGCGCCGCGAGTACGTCTCGGCGATCGAGTACCAAGACGGCGGCCTCACCCCCGACGAGATCCACTACAGCGCGTGGGGCTTCGGATGCGCGGTCGGCATGGTCTTCGTGTGCGCGGCGTTCACCGGGCCGGCGGCGATCGGCTGTGGGCTCGCCGGTGCGGTCTATTGCAGCGAGCTGTGACCGGGCGGCCCTCGAGGGCGCTGCCGTCGACCTCCCGCGAGGGGCGTCAGTCCGGCAGCGTCCGCGAGATCACGCAGGCGTTCACGCCACCGACCCCCATCGAGAGCTTGCCGACCCACGGGCGCTCGACCGGCACCGCGTCGCGCAGCACGAAGCGCCGATGCACGGCGCGGATCCGCGGGTGTAGCTCGTCGGCGGTGATCGGCGTCGGGAAGTACGCGCCCGAGACGTGGCCGAGGTACTGCGCGGTGAGCTCCCAGCCGCCGCCGGCGCCCATGCCGTGGCCGAAGCGACCCTTGCGGGCGCTGAAGCAGCAGCTCGCCGGCAGGACCTCGCGCAGCAGCTCGAGCTCGTTGAGGTCGCCAGGCGTGCCGGTCGCGTGCATGTCGAACGCACCGATTTCCTCGGGGGCCACGTGGGCCTTCGCGAGCGCGATGCGAATGGCCTCGATGGCACCGGCCTTCGATGGCGTGATGATGTGATCGGCGTCGGCGGTCACGCCGACCGCGACCGGCTCGAGTCCGAGCGGTCGCCAGCCCTTGGCGCGGTAGTGGTCGAGGTCGCCGATGATCCACACGGTCGCCCCGCCGGCGACGTGGGTGCCGCGCAGACCGGTGAGCGGCTTGGAGACCTCGCCGTCATGCGAGATGACGCGCGCGTCGTAGAAGCCAGCGACGCTGAGTGGGTTGGGCGGCGGATCGGTGGCTCCCACCACCACCAGCTTCGCCTCGCCGCGCTGGATGGCGTCCATGCCGAGCTTGAGCGCGAAGCCGAAGGTCGAGCAGGCCGCGTACGGCGAGAAGCACATGCCGGTGATGTGCCCGAGCATGGAGATCTGCGACGACGGCGTCGACGCGATGTTCCACAGCGCGGGCGCCATCGACTGCTCCCAGGGTGCCTCGGGTGCGCCCCAGCGCACCCGCAGCTCACGGGCGCCGCGCTGCTTCGCCTTGATGACGCTGGCCTTGGCGGTGTCGACGTCCTCGCCGACATCGACGCCCTCGATCTCGCGCAGCGCCGCGAGGTACTCCGCCAGCGCGTCCGAGCGCGCGGCCCAGTACGACCACCACGCGTCCTCGGCGTCGTCGCGCGCGAGCTCGTCGTCGACCCCCCGAGGATCGGCGGGGGCGGTCGCATCGAGCGTGCCGGCGAGGTGCCGACGCAGCGCGGCGTTGCGCTCGGGCTGGGCCCAGAAGCGATTCCAACGCCGCTGCACCCGCTCGAGCGTGCGTCCGAGCCGATCGTAGGTCGGCAGATCCGTGAGCCCGCCGCCGACGATCACCTGCGCGGCCGGTCCGAGCGCGCGCAGCTCGTCCTCCATCGCCGGGTTCTGGCCCAGCGCCTGGATGAACGATGCGATCGCGAACTTCGCCGGGTCGCCGAACTTGCGCTCGAGCAACGGATAGCGGTTGGGTGGGAAGCGGGCGTCGATCCACGGCCGCCACGCGGCGAAATCGAAGCTCGGGTTGCCGACCAGGAAGTTGCTCGGACCGAAGCCGTCGAACCGCGACAGCTGGCTGTCCTGGCCCAGCATCATGGTCGCGAACGCGTCGATGTCACGCGCCCCTGGCGCGACGAGGCCCCAGCCGAAGACACCGATGCGCGTGGGCGTCATGGCTCGCTGCGGCTTCGAGTTGTAGCCGACCGCGGGCCTCGGTGTCCACGGATCCGGCCGCGCGCGCGGGGCCTGCGACGCGATGCGTGCATGCGCCGCGCGATCGCAGCGCGACGACCGGTGGGCGAGCTCGGTGCGCGCGGGCCTTCACGCCTGCGCGCGGGCCTTCACGCCTGCGCGGGCGCGCGCCCTTGGCTCGGGTCGGTCGCCGGCCTGCCCGGGTGGGCGAGACGTCCCCCGGGGACGTCCCGTGGCGCGGAGCGGCCGAGCCGCTGTCGGAAGGTCGCAGGAGCGCGGCCGAGGCGAACCTCGCGATCTGGCCCGCCGCTTGCGATGCGCGTGCACCGGAGCCGACATGACCCTGAACCCGAATCCCCGCCGCCCTCGCATGCACCGCACCACCGCCAACGTCTCGATGCTCGCGCTGTCGGCCGCGCTGCCGATGCTGCCGATTCTGGCGGCGCCGCAGCACGCCGCAGCCGCGCCCGTGCATCACTTCGACATCTCCGTACAGCACGGCTGCGCCGCGAACGACGACGGCTGGCTGTGGTGTTGGGGTGGCGAGGAGTTCATCTTCGGCGGCGATCACGGCGTGAAGTTCGGCGGACCGCCGAGCTGGCCGTTCCAGGTCGGTGCCGGCGAGCGACACAGCTGCGTGAACGTGCGCGACGTCAACGGACCCACCGGCTTCAACGCGCGTGGCTTCATCGATTGCTGGGGCCGCAACGAGGACGGCCAGATCGACGTGCCGCCCGAGCACGACTGGCGGCAGCTCGCGGTCGGACAGAACCACAACTGCGCGACCGACTGGACCAACCACGCGATCTGCTGGGGGCGCGACGATTTCGGGCAGGTCTCCGATGCCCCCGCCAACGTCCTGTTCAGCACGCTCTCGCTGCACACGACGCAGAGCTGCGGCGTGGTGCGTCGCAACGTCGGCGGGCAGATCATCGACGGCGATGCGGTGCAGTGTTGGGGCAAGACCGCCGGCGACATCGACCTCGTGCGTGCCAGCGATCTCCCCTATGCCGCCAACGGCGAGCGCTTCGTGCAGGTCTCGGCCGGCTTCATGCACACCTGTGCACGCTCGAACTTCGACAACGTCTACTGCTGGGGTGACGACGGCGCGCACCAGCTCTCGCCGTCGTTCAAGGGCACGCCCACCGGCGTCGAGCTGCCGATCGAAGACGGCGGGACCATGCAGTACATCCCGGGCGATCGCTCGTACATCGACGTCGCGGCCGGCGAAGCCGGCACCTGCGCCGTCTACGACGACACCAACGGCAATCGCGGCGTGCAGTGTTGGGGCTTCCCGTACAGCTCCGACGTGAGCCTGTGGACCACCGGCACCGCGGGCGCGCTGCGATCCGACGAGCTGCCGCTCGAGGGCTTCGAGCCCGAGCAGGTGCAGCTGACCTTCGGCGAGGTCTGTGCGCTCGACACCGACGCCGGCGAGCTGCGCTGCTGGTTCCCGTGGAACGCGGCCAAGTACTGGGCCTGCGATCCCACCGCCGATGCCCGCTGCTGCGACGATCTCCAGCAGGACTGCTGCACCCCCGCGGCCGAGCCGTCGTGCTGCGACCCCTCGATCGATCCGTTCTGCCGCGACCTGCGGAGCTGGGATCTGCTGCCCGACGTCGACGTCTACGCCAACGGCTAGCGCGCCCGCACCGCGTGCGGGTGGGCGTCGCGAGGCCCCCCGCGCGTCGGGTCGGGGCGCAGCACCGGGCTGGCGCACCGTCGGTGGGCACTGTGGCGCGGCGCACGACCGCTTGTCCCAGTTGGCGTCATGCTGCCCGGTAGCCATGCCCGTGCTCGCCCAGCTCACCGCCGCGTCGCTGCTCGTCCCCCTCGCGATGACGCCGCCTGTCGGCCTGCGCGTGCAGCTGTTCGACGCCGCCCCCGAGGTGATCGTGGTCGCGCCGACGCCGGTCGCGACCGCGCCCGCACAGGTGGTCGTCGCACCTGCGGCGATGGCCCCGGTCGCGGTGGCCCCGACCACCACGGTGGTCACGACCACGCCGACCACCACCACCGCGGTCACGACCGCGACCACCACCACCACGACCACCACCACGGTGGTGCCGACCGTGGTGGTGCCGGCGGTGGTGGCTGCGCCTGCGCCCGCGCCGGCCTTCTCGCCGCGCGTCGCGGTGCGCGACCTGCTGCGCTACGACCCCGACATCGCGCCGCGCTACCGCTCCGGTCGCAGCATGATCATCGGCGGCTCGTTCAGCCTCGGCATCGGTGGCTTCGCGCTGCTGAGCACGCTGTCGTGGGCCATGCTCTCGCGCGCCGAGGTGCAGCAGGCCAGCAGCGGGTCCGAGCACGCGCGGCTGGCCGACGAGCGCAACCGCCAGATCCCCGCCGCCCGCATCGTCGGCACCACCGCCGGCGTGCTGGTGCTGACCGGCATCATCCTCATCGCCGCTGGTGCGTCGCGTCGCCGTCACGCGATCGCGGACGCGCGCGGCCGCGTGATGCTGCAGATGCAGGGCCAGGGCCTGCAGATGCGGTTCTAGTACCTGCGTTCAGCGCGGCGTGGCAACCAAGCGCGTGCCGTCACAGGTGGTGTGCACCACGAAGCGTCCGGCGATCGCGGCGATGCCCGTGGTGTCCGGCGGCGCGTCCGACCACGGCAGCTCGACGCCCGCGTCGAGGTCGTACAGGCGGTGCGCTCCGATCGCGTAGACCCGGCCGTCGCCCACGGGCAGCACGCCGTCGACGCCGGCAGGGATCGGCGTGTCGCCGATCCACGATCCGCTCGGCGTGCGCAGCTCGAGGGTCGCCCCGCCGGCGTCGAACACGAGCCGCTCGTCGTCGACGAACCCGAGCGCGCGGCCATCGACGGCGTTGACGAGCGCGCCGTCGACGATGAAGCGGGTCAGGGGCTCGGCCGTCGAGCGGGTCAGGGCCGCACCGCCGGGCGCGAGCGCGAGCCGCTCGTCGTCGATGGCAGCGGCGTCGTAGACCACGGCGTCGTCGGTCAGCGCGGTGAGCTCGACGTGCCGCGGCGGGGCGAGCCGCATGCGCACGAGGTGGCTGCCGTGCCGCGATAGCTCGAAATCGCGGACATCGTCGCCGACCACCGCGTGGCCGAGCTGGCCGTCGGGCAGGGCGAACACGCGGACCCGCGCGGCGTCGTCGAGCCAGGTGTTGTCGAGCGCTGCGACGGCGAGTCCATCGGACTGCATCACCACCTTCGACACCTCGGCATCGATCGCGGCCACGGCGGTGCCGTCTTCGGCATCGAAGATCCGCAGTCCATCGACCTCGAACGCGGCCGCCACCCAGCCGTTGTCGGCGCCGGAGAGCGACAAGGGCTGTCCGGGGCCGAGCGGGGAGAAGCTGTCCGCCTGCATCGTCCACAGCGCACCGCGGGCCGCTCCGAGGGCGAGCAGGCCGTCGCCGGCCGCGACCGACTCGAACCGCTGTCGCGGCGCAGGGATCGATCGCGCGACGGGGAGCCCTTCGCTCAGCTCGACGAGGGTCAGCGTGGCAGGGTCGCGGTCGGTGAGCACGAGCACGCGGCCGGCCGGTAGCAGGTCGTCGGGGCCGACGTCGGTCAGCGACAGCACCGGCGCCGAGGTGTCGTGCATGTCGAACACGTCCAGGTTGCGACCGCCGCCGAACCAGCGCCACAGCCAGCCGGATGCACCACCCAACGTGGTGCCCGGGGGAAGATCGTGCACGGCGACCGCGTCGCCGCCCGCGATCGGATAGATCGCCACCAGCCCCGAGCCCGCGGTCACGTACTGCTCGTGGTCCGCAAAGTAGCCGCGGAAGGCGCCCACGAACGACGCGAGCTCGACCTCGCCGGTGCCGGCATCGACCCGGTGCATCGTGCCGGCGTCGTCGGGGCCCAGCCACGTGTCCGGCAGCGCCAGCCCGCGATCGCCGGTGACGATGCCGTCGACGACCGCGCGCGGCGTGCCATCGACGTTCCACAGCGCAAGCGCCTGCGCGTCGTGGGTCCACGCGTAGCTGCCGTCCTGTGCGATGCCGCCGTCGCGGTGCGGCGCATCGATCGCAACCTGCAGCGCGCCGTCGTCGAACGAGCGCAGCTCGAAGCCGGTCGCGGACGGCTCGAGCGCGTCACCGACGTCGACCATGAACCGCCCGCCACCACGCCCGACCACGCGGCCGAAGCCGCGGGCCACGATGCTCGCCGACGGCACGTCCCACAGGATCCACCGCGCGTCGTCCTCGCCCGCGAGCACCCGCTCGGCCGTGACCGCGACGAGCGTCGGCGTCGACCGGTGACCGAGCGCGACGAGCTCGTGCGCCGCACCGAGATCGCCGCAGCCATCGAACACCGGTGCGCCGTCGTCGGAGCCGCCGTCGTCGGAGCCGCCGTCGCTCGTGCCCGCGTCGACGCCCGTGGTGGTGGACGCGTCGGTGGTCGTGTCGCCCGGCTCGTCGCTCGCGCTCGACGTGCCATCGCCGGCGTCGTCGCTGCCGGTCGAGCCCTGCGTGGCCCCGGCGTGGCCACCGTGCGATTCGCACGCCGCCGCGAGCAGGGGCAGCAACAGGTACACCAGCGTCGCGCTCGAGCACCGCATGCAGGAGGTCGTTCGGCGATCCGGGGCGGCGGCCTTAGGCCCGGTGCCAGATCGAACCCTGGCGCGCAGGCGATCGGCCCACGCCATGCCCGCGCGGTGGCACGATCACGCCACGGCGCGGTGGCAAACGGGTGAGCCCGGCGGGATTCGAACCCGCGACCCGCGGATTAAAAGTCCGCTGCTCTACCAAGCTGAGCTACAGGCCCGATGCGCCGGGTGAAGGTGGCGCAGGAGGTGGCTCGTCCGGCGCCACCATCTCGAGGGGTCCGCGATGCGTGGTGACCTCGCGGACGAAGGGGCGACCCCAACGGGATTCGAACCCGTGTTACCGGCTTGAAAGGCCAGCGTCCTAGGCCTCTGGACGATGGGGTCTCGTGGATGCGTGCGGACGCCGGACGAGCGGGCAGCCTTGTAACGCAAGCGCCCGCGCCACGCAAGCCGACCGAGGTCGGGGCGTGGGCGGGCGTTCGCTCCCGGCGCGCGTGGGCGCGCGGCCTACGGCTTGGCGACCAGCAGCGTCGCCGCCGAGGCCTTGAACGTCGGCTGCAGCAGCGGGAACTCGTCGGGACGGGTCTGGTAGACCAGCGCGAAGAAGTTCTCGTGACGGCGACGCACGGCGATGTAGAGCACGCTGGCCGGGTTGCCGCCGGTGGCGGGGTACTCGACCGAGATGTCGTAGTCGTTGGCGGTGTCGACCACTGCGGTGCCCTTGGTCCCGCCGGTGTAGCCGCCCTTCACCAGGTAGGTGTCGATCATCTCGTTGGCGAAGTCCTTGGCGGACTTCTTCTTGTCGTTCTCGAACACGAGGATCGTCATGCGATCGACGGTCGCGTCGCAGGCCGACACGAAGCCGCCCGAGACCTGGGCGACCGCCATGGTCGGGTTGTCCTCGACCAGCTCGACGTTGACCGGCGGGCGAATGAGCACGCGCTCGCCGAACAGCGCCGCGGGCTTGTCGGCGGTCTTGGCATCGCAGGTCTTGGGCTTGTCCGGCGTGGTCGTGCCGCCGTCGCCACCGCCACCGTCGCCGCCACCGCTGGCGTCGGAGGTGTCGCCGCTGCCGCCGCCGCTGGCGTCGGAGGAGCCGCCACCCGACACGGATCCGGTGGAGTCGGGCGGGTTGGTGCCGTCGGGCTTGTTCTTGCTGTCGCAGGCGAGCCCGAGCGAGAGCGCGAGAGCGAGGGTCGGGAGGACGGTGCGCACGAGATTCACGGGATCAGCAGCTCCTTGGATCGCGGGGACGGTACCACAAGATCGCGACGGTCGACGTCCGCGGTCGCCCGCACGCGCACCGTCGCACGCGCGCACTGCGGGCTCGGTTCCCGCCAACGGACCGAGCCGGCTGCACGCGCGGGTGCGAGGGCGCCGGTTGCCGCTGGCGCATCCCGCCTCACGCGACGTTCCAGGCGACCGCGCCACCCGGGAGCGCATAGAGGAGGATCATCTGTCCGCCGCTGACGGTCGGGACGTGGGCCGATCCCGCCGGCGAGACGATCCACCCCGCGGGCGCACCGTCGAAGCGCGCGCCGTCGTCGGTGTCGGTGGCGGGCAGCGCCAGCGTGATCTCGCCCCGTGGATGGGCGTGGCCCATGCCGGCACCGCGCAGGCACACCAGATCGAGCGAGTGCTCGTGGGTCGGTGCGCCGGCCTTCGCGAGTCGGCAGAAGCGCGCGTCGGGGTCCCCGCGATCGCACAACCAACCCGCCGCGATGCCCTCGCGCAGCGCGGCCTGGAGCGCTTGCACGCTCGGGGCGTGCAGCGGCCACGCGTGCTCGAGCGCCGCACGTACGCGGGCCGCCGCGGTCTCGTCGACCGGCTCGCCGGCCGCGACGATGCTCGCGAGTACGGGTTCGAAGAGCTCCAGCAGCTGCGGCACGTTGGTCGGGGTCATGGCGTGGTCGAGGGTGGGGTGGGGGCCGTCGCGGACGGCGTGGTGTCGTCGTGGCGTCGCTCGTCGATGGCGTCGGCGTCGGCCCGCAGGGTCACCGCACCGGCGTGGGTCTCGGGGGCGTCGGGCTCGAGCAACGCGGTCATGCGCACCGCGACGCGCACCGGCGCCGGCGCGAGCGCGTGCACGGCGACCACCGGTGGCGCCGTCTCGAGTGCACCGCCGGGCGCCGGTGGTCGCCAGGCGGCGAGCAGCGTGCGGACCTTGCCGTGCGGGCACAGCACCACGACGTCGCCGCGGGCCAGCACGTCGTAGGCACTGCGTGCGGGATCGATGGCCGTCGCGATGACCTCGCCGCCGGTGTCCTTCACGGTGAAGCGGTCGTCGCGTTGCAGCCGCAGGAGGCTCTCCTCGAGCGTGCAGCCCCGCGGCAGCGACCACGCCGGAATGCCACCGAGCACGAACGCGTGCAGCTCGGCGCCGCCGAACCCGAGGTCTTCGAGGTGGGCGCGCACCAGCGGCACCTGCCAGCTCCACTGCGCCAGCGCGAACGCGATCGCGACCGGCAGGCGCGAGCTGCCGCCCTTGGCGTGGGTCGCCAGGCGATCGAGCGCGGCTGGTAGAGCGTCGTCGCCGAGCGAGAGCACCGCGGCCATGGTCGCGTCGTGGGGCAACGACGCCGCAGGGTCGAAGCTCACCGGCGGCCGATCGCAGCGCGGCGTCGGCAGACCATCGGCGCGCGTGTCCGTGGCGGTGTCGCCGGTGGTGTCGGGTGTCGTCGTCGTGCCGCCGGCCGGGCACGCGGTCGTAACTGCGCACAGCAACAGCGCCCGCACGCGCCTCATCGCCGGACTCCGAGCGCCGCGAGGTCTTCCGCGGGAATCTGCAGCCGGCCCTCGACGAAGTCGCCGTCTTGCACGTAGCCCACGCGAGCGGCCAACGCCTTGGTCGCGTCGGGCTCGAGTGCGAGGTCGCGGTGCTCGAGGGTCGCGAGCGCGGCGGCGGTGTCACCATCGGGCAGCAGCCGCAGCTCGACGTCGAGGCCTCGACCCTGCCAGCTGCGGGCTCGCACCGCGTACTGCAGCACGTCGCGATCGAGATCGAAGTGCAGCAGCGGGCCCGACGCGTACAGCTCGAGCGCGGCGGCGGGCTCCTCGGTGAGCACGCGGGTGAGCTCGCGTCGGGTCTCCGACGGCGGCAGATCGCGACCGGCGGTGAGCGGCCCGAGCCCGCTGCCGATCTCGCGCGCGGGGATGAACGCGACCACCTCGTCGGTGAGGAACGCGACCTTGCGGGGCAGCGCGCCCTCGGGCACCAGCACCGTGAAGCCCTCGACGACCTCCTGTCGCATCTTCGCGGCCACCAGCGCGGCGATCACCTGCTCGCGTGGCCGCGCGAGCGTGCGCAGCACGTACGCACCGGTGGCGATGCGCGGCTGCATCACCAGCGTCGCCGGGCCGAACCAGCTGCGCGCTGGACCGGCCTCGGCGTCGACGACGGCGTCGATCTCGGCGTCGAGACCGAGCCCGTCCTGCAGCAGCCGCGCGGCCTTGGGCGGCATCGCGAACACGCTCGCGAAGGCCTCGGCATCGAGCCCTTCGGGCAGCTGCAGGTAGGCCATCGACACCGCATCGGGATCGAGCCAAGCCAGCAGCGCTTCGGCGCCGCCGTGCGCCGCCTTCGTGTCCGCGCCCGTCGGCGCGACCGCGGTGGGCTCGGGCGTCGCCGCAGCGGTGGCCGGCGCCGCGGCTTGCTCGGGCGTCGTCTCGCCCGACGATCCACACGCACCGCACAGGGCGACCACCAGGGTCGCGACACGCATCACTCGGGGGTCCATCGTCCGTCCTTGCGCACGAACCGGCGCGGGAAGCCGCGGGTGCGCAGGGGGATCGGCGCACCCTCACCGGGAATGGCCGCGTACGCGTCATCGTGCGGCATGACGATCTGCACCGTGCCGCCCTCGATCGCGGCCTTCGGCAGGATCGGTCGTCGCAGGTCGTCGGCGTCGTCGACCGCGAAGCTGGCCATCTCGAGGTCGCGCAGCCGCATCAGCGTCGACAGCGTCGGCGGCGGGAGATCGGCGTTGCCGGCCGCCCACGCCGCGAGCGCCTCGGCTGCGGTCCACCAGCGACCGTCGATGGTCTCGGTGCCGTCGGCGCGGCCGTGATCGCCCTCGCCGGGCTCGAGCCGCGCGACGAAGAAGCGCGCGAGGAAGCGGCGCCCCTCGGCCGACGGCGTGCACCACGTGTCGAACCACGTCAGCGCGTCGACCGAGACCTCGATGCCGGCCTCCTCGACGCACTCGCGGGCCGCCGCGCGGGCCCACGTGAGGTCCTCGTCGAGCGCGCCGTCGTCGTCTTCGACGCGGCCGCCGGGGAACACCCACGCCTGGGGCATGAAGGGGCTGGCCGCCGAGCGGTGCAGCATGAAGCACTCGAGCACGTCACCCCGCGGTCGCACCAACACGACGGTGGCGGCGGGTCGTGGTGACGGGGGGCCGGCGCGTGGGGGTGTCTCCTGGGCCATCCTCGATCGTCGTCGGCAACAGACGTACCACGCCCAGGGGCGGTCTTGGGGTACGCTCGCACGTGCGACCCTCCATCCGCGCGGGCCCGCGGGTGCGCACACGCGCCCGCCGCCGCGATCCCCCACGAACCACCCGCTACGCACTTCCTCCGAGCACGTTGCGATGGCCGCCCCGCCGCGAACCTCCGACCCCGCCTCCGCGGATCCCGTGTCGGGCCAGGCGCCGCCGCTGGGGCACGCCGCAGAGCCGTCCGCGCGCACGTACGCCGCGCTTGCCGACGCGCTGCCGGTGGCGGCGTGCCTGCTCGATCGCGCGGGCCTGGTCGCGTGGCACAACCGCGCGTTCGCGGAGCTGCTGCAGCGACCCGCGGGACAGATCGACGGTGAGCCGTTCCTCGGCTGGATCGGTCGTGCCGGCGAGCGCGAGGGCTTCGGCCGCGCGTTCATGGGGCTGCGCGAGCGCGAGGTCGGCACCGCATTCGCCATCGACGCCGGGCTGGTCGCGCGGCTCGGTCCGCCCGCGGCCTGCCGTGTGCGCGCGGTCAAGCTCGACGACGGCGGCGTGGGCCTGTCGTGCCTGCCGATCGCCGCCGCCCTGAGCTCACCGGAGGCCGAGCTCGGGCTGGCGATCACCCGCGGCCTCGATGCGATCGATCAGGGCGTGCTGCTGGTCGAGGCCGACGGTCGCGTGGTGCACTGCAACCCCGCCGGTGCGACGCTGTTCGGGGGACAGATCGTCGGTCGCAACGTGATGGAGCTGGTCGAGGGTGTCGCCAGCACGACGCTGCTGCGCGCACTCGCGGTCGCCCGCGGCGGCTCGTGGCAGGGCGAGCTCGCGCTGCGGCGCCCCGACGGTGAGTCGTTGCCGGCCGAGCTCTCGATCGCGGCCGGCAGCGGCGCCAAGGTGGTGCTGATCCGCGACCTCCGCGAGCGACGACGCCGCGAGTTCGAGGCCCGTGTGGCGGCGCAGGTCGATCGTGCGTTGGTGTCGTCGTCGGATCCACGGCGCTGCGTGGCCGCGGCGGCGGCGGCCCTGGGCGCGGCGGTGTCGGCCCACCACATGGTCGCGATCGTGCGGCACGGCGGCGACCAACCCCGCTGGCAGCGCTGGACGGTGGCCGCGGGAGCGCTCGCCCACGAGGTCGAGCTCGACCGCGCACCGCCGGCGGGCTGGGGCGTCGCGGGGGTCGCAGAGGTCGAGCCCGACGACGACGACGCGCGCGCGGCCTTCGGAGCGCTCGCCGACGTGCGCGCGGCGCTGCGGGTCGCGCTGCGCGGCCCGTCGGGCGTGGTTGGCCACCTCCTGCTCGGCCGCGTGCAGCCGGGGCCGTGGGACGCCCGCGACCGCGGGCTCATCGCCACCATCGCGGGCCAGCTCGGCCTGGGTGTCGAGAGCGCCCTGCTGACGCTCGCGACCCGCGAGCTCGCCGGCTACCAGGCGATGGTGCTCGACCAGAGCGCCGTGCTCATCGACACCGTCGATCGCCACGGCGGCGTCGTGACGTGGAACCGTGCGAGCGCGGTGCTGCTGGGCATCCCCGCCGAGCAGGCGCTCGGCCGTCGCTTCGGTGTCGAGGTGGCGCGAGCCCGCGACGCCGCGGTCTGGGACGAGCTGTGGGCGACGCTGCTGCGCGACGGTGGGGTCGCCCGCGAGCTCGTGCTGCTCGACCACGCCGACCGCGAGCTGCCGCTGCACCTCGAGGGGCGCTTGCTGCGGCGCGGGCAGGACATCGCCGGCGCGGTGTTGGTGGGCCTCGATCTCCGCGATCGCCGGGCGCTCGAGCAACAGATCCTGCGCTCGCAGAAGCTCGCCGCGGTCGGTCTGCTCGCGGCGGGCATCGCCCACGAGATCAACAACCCGCTGTCCGGCGTGGTCGGTTACAGCACACTGCTGCTCGAGCGCCAGCTGACGCCCGACGTGCGCGAGAAGGTCGAGAAGATCAGCACCAGCGCCGAGCGCTGCCGCAAGATCGTCGAGGGTGTGCTGCTGTTCTCGCGGCAGCAGGAGCCCGGGGTGCGGCGCAAGGTCGACCTCGAGGCCCTGCTCACGCGCGTGCTGGCGATCGGCGAGTACCAGTGGCGCATGCACAACGTGCGCATCCTCTGGGAGGCCCGCGAGCCGGTCGCGGTCATGGGGGACGCCGATCAGCTCGAGCAGGTGGTCTTGAACCTGCTTTCCAACGCGGTCGACGCGATGCCGCGCGGCGGCAGCGTCCGCCTGGCCCTGACCAAGCAGCCAGGTGGCGGCGCGCGCCTGACGGTGGCCGACGAGGGCCACGGGATCCCCGAGGAGATCCAAGCACGTATCTTCGATCCGTTCTTCAGCACCAAGGAGATCGGCAAGGGCACCGGCCTGGGGCTTGCGATCTCCTACGGAATCGTACAAGACCACGGCGGCGACATCGTCGTCGAGTCGGCGCCCGGCAGGGGCGCGACCTTCACCGTGTTCTTGCCCGCCGACGGCTCCGGCGCCCCGACGACCCCGCCGGCTCCGACGAAGCCGGCCTAGCAGCCCCCGAAAAGCCCCGATGCCCCGAACCGCCAAGGACGATAGCGCGAGTGCCCGTAGCCGCACGCCGGTGAAGGACACCTACTCGACGCACGACGTCGCGAAGATCTGCTGCGTGACGCCGACCACGGTGATCCGCTGGATCGAGGACGGCCTCATCCCGGCGTTCAAGACCGTCGGTGGCCATCGTCGCGTGCGTCGCGACGATCTCGAGCGGGTCTGTCGCGAGCGCGCCATCCCGTTCAACCTGCCGACCGGCACCGAGGTCGGTCGCATCCTCGTGGTCGACGACGAGCCGGTCGTGCTCGATCTCGTGCGCGACGTGGTGAAGGAACTCAACCACAAGTTCGACGTCGAGGTCGCGAAGGATGCGTTCGACGCCGGCCGCTTGGTGGTCGCGTTCCGCCCGCAGCTCATCTTCCTCGATCTCATGATGCCGGGCGTCGACGGCTTCGAGGTGTGTCATCGCCTCAAGAAGGACCCCGCGACCGCCAACACCGAGGTCATCGCGATCACGGGCTACTACACCGAGACCAACACCGAGCGCATCCTCGGCGCCGGCGCGGCTGCGTGCCTGCGCAAGCCGCTCGACGTCGCCGAGGTCCGCCGCCACGTGGTCGAGGCCTTCCACCTGCGCGAGCTGGGCGGCAACGCTGGGCGCCAGGCCGCGCCGCGCGAGGAGTCGTCGCGCGTGCTCATCGTGACGCAGAACGCCGACTTCCGCGCCCGCGTGCGCGACGAGCTGTCGTCGACCGAGCCGGTCGTCGAAGTACTCACGGCGCAGACCGGCGCCGATGCGCTGCTGGTCGCGCAGTCGGCCCCGCCGCACTACGTGCTGCTCAGCTTGACGGTGCCCGACGTCGAGAGCGGCGCGGTGATCGAGAAGCTCACCGCGGCCCATGCCGGCGTGCAGATCATCGCGGTCCACGACGCACCCACCGACGACATCCGGCAGGCGGCGCGGGCCGCTGGCGCGCGCATGTGCCTGCCGACCGCGGCGGTCACCGGCAGCGTCCGCGAGCTGCTCGGCGTCTGAAGCTGGGCCACGGGCTCGCGCGCGGCGGTGCGACCGGCCGGCGCGAACACGCGCGCTTCCCTCGAGGGGCGGCCGCCTCGCCGACGCGGTGGATCACCGCAAGGGTCGATGAAACGCACGCCGCCCCCGGTGCCGAAAGCTGGGGCTGCCACACGCACCCTTGATACCTTGCCATCGGGGCGAGGACCGGGAGCGATCGATGCGAAGGACACACTGCACGAACCTCGTGCTCGCGCTGGCCACGGTGGCCGGCTGCGCCGACATCCGCGACGACGGGCAGGGCGGTAGCGCCAGCTCGCCGACCACCCAGAATCCCACCGAGACCGACGGCGCGGACAGCAGCTCGAGCGGCCTGGGCACCACGGTGTCACCGGACACCGGCATGACCAAGCTGGACGTGGGGGCCGGCACCGGCAACATGACCGCCGACGACGGCGGCACCAACATGCCCGGCTGCGACAAGGTCGACTTCCTGTTCATCATCGACAACTCGGGGTCGATGGCGGACGAGCAGCAGAACCTCATCGCCAGCTTCCCGCAGTTCATCTCGACCATCCAGAACACCCTCGACGAGGCCCAGGACTACCACGTGATGGTGCTCGACACCGACGCGTGGGTGTACGCGCAGTGCCCCGGGCTGTGCGAGTTCTTCCCGTCGTGCCTGCTCAACCCCACGTTCGAGTGCAACGTCACCGAGCCGATGGAGTGCGAGGACGTGCTCGGCGCGGGCGTGACGTGGCCGCGGGGCGCCCAGGCCACCAACGCCGACTGTGCCTTCGCCACCGGCGCGCGGTACATGGACAGCGACGAGCCCGATCTCACCGCCGCCTTCGAGTGTGCGGCGCGGGTCGGCACCGGCTCCACCGAAGATCCCGAGAAGCCGATGGAGGCGATGGTCGCCGCGGTCACGCCGGGGACCCCGGCGGCGGCGTGCAACGAGGGCTTCATCCGCGACGACGCGATCCTGGTCGTCACGTTCATCACCGACGAGGATGACGATCCCTCGGATGGCTCACTCGGCACCGTCGAGGGCTGGCGCGCGGCGCTGGTCGCCGCCAAGAAGGGCGACGAGGCGGCGGTGGTGGTGCTGGGCCTGTTCGGCGACGGCGATCAGAACGGCGGCATCTGCCCGCCGTTCAACCCCGACGCGGCCAGCGGTGCGGAGCCGAGCCCGCGCCTGCGCCAGTTCGTCGATTCGTGGGGCGATCGCGGCGTCGCCGGCAGCGTCTGTGCGAACAGCTACCAGGGCTTCTTCGAGGAGGCGGTGGCGGTGATCGACACCACCTGCGACGAGTACGTGCCGCCGGCCGGCTGAGCGCCGGCGCCGACACGTGCGTCGGCGTGACCCCGGGGGGTGGGGCCACGCCGACCGCTCGGGCTCTACATCGGGATGCCGCAGAAGCCGAGGTTCTCGAGCCCCGGCATCGCCTGACCGGCGTCGAACCAGGCGATGCACTCCTGCCCGCCGCTCGCACCCGGGCACGCCGCGCTGGCGCCGGGGTCGGTGGTGTCGCAGAAGGTCGAGCAGCAGCCCGAGCTACCGGCGCAGTCGGGCACGAGCGCCGGGTTGGCGCAGAACAGGCCCGGGTCGCAGTCGTTGATGAACGCGCACGGGTCGGCGTACACGCCGGCCTCGAGCGAGGCATCGGGGCCGCACACGAACGCGTCGCCGACCGGGTAGCAGGCCTGGCCCTCGTCGCAGTCCTGCAGCAGCGGATCGCAGTTGGGCAGGCACAGGATGATCACGCCCTCGTTGGCGATCGTGCAGGTCGTGGCCGGGTCGGAGCACACCGGCGCGGCCTCGGTGCCCATGCAGAACGGCACGCAGGTGCCCATGTTGGTCTCGCCGTCGACGTCCCAGCACATCGAGCCGAGCTCGCAGTTGTCGATGCCCGACACGCCGGTGCCCTCGACGGTGCAGGTGTCACCCGGCGACGCCGCGGCCGGGTCGACCGGGCTGCAGCGAGTCGCGTTCCACGAGCCGCCGCCGTCGCTCGCCCACGGCATGCACTTCTCGCCGTCGGGACAGTCCTGGGCCCAGATGTCGCACTCGTTGTTCTGCCCGGCACCGTCCGGGTCTTGGATGAAGCCCATCGTGATGCCGCCCATGGTCATCTCGCCGGTGCTGTCGCCGGTGTCCATGGCGCCCGTGGTGGTGGCGTCGGTGGGGTCGGTGCTGTTGCCGCTGTTGCCGCTGTTGCCGGAGCTGCTCTCCTCGTTGCCGCCCTCGGCGCTGGCCGAGGCACTGGCCGAGCCCTCGCTCGCACCGGCGTCGGTCTTCGTGCCGCAGCCGGAGGCCGCGATGGCGGGGAGCAGGGCGAGGAGCAAGGAGAGTCGAGTCGTCCGCATCGTCGGTGTCTTTCTGCGCGGCAGCGGCGATTCGGTCGCTGGCATCGACGGGCGTCTCGCACCCGTCGGCCCAAGCGGCCGTCCGGGCCAAGCCCCGCTCGGCCGCACTCGCTCCGCGCCTGACGAGCATGCCGTCGGCGCGTTAGGAATGCAATGAATTTTGTTCGAATCACCCGACTTCGCATGTGAGTCGACGGCATCGAACGCTGCCGTGTTTGCAAGACCGGACACGATGTCCGAAGTTGGGACGGCCGCCGCGAACCCGCTCACGCGTCGGCGGGGGGCCGTTCCAGGAGGGCCAGCGCGAGCACCTCGTCGATGCCCGACACGAAGTGCAGCGTGACGCCGTCGCGCACCGCGGCGGGGATCTCCGGCTCGTCCTTGCGGTTGCCGTGGGGCAGCACGACGTCGCGGATGCCGGCGCGGTGGGCGGCGAGCACCTTCTCGCGCACACCACCGATCGGCAGCACCTTGCCGCGCAAGGTGATCTCGCCGGTCATCGCGAGATCCGTGCGCACTGGCCGACCGGTGAGGGTCGAGACCAGTGCGGTCGTCACCGTGATGCCGCCGCTCGGTCCGTCCTTGGGCACGCCGCCGTCGGGGAAGTGCACGTGCACGTCGCGGTCGCGCAGGAACATGCGGTCGATGCCGAACGACTCCGCGCGGCTGCGCACCAGCGACAGCGCGGTCTCGGCCGACTCGCGCATGACCTCGCCGAGTCGGCCGGTGAGGCGCACGTGGCCGTCGCCGGGCGTGGTCGCGGCCTCGACGAACAGCAGGCGGCCGCCGACCGGGGTCCAGCCCAGCCCGACCGCGGTGCCGACGCTCGGCTGCTTGTCGAGGATCTCGTCGTGGTAGCGCGCGGGGCCCAGCACGCGCGCGAGGTCTTCGACGGTGATCGGCGCACCGGTGGCCGCACCCTCGGCCATCGACATCGCGGTGTCGCGGAGCAGCGCCTCGACCTCGCGCTGCAGGTTTCGCACGCCCGACTCGCGGGTGTAGAGCACCACCAGCGCCTCGAGCACGTCGTCGGAGATCGGCACCGCCCCGGCCGCGAGGCCGTGCTCGGCGATCGCCCGCGGGACCAGGTAGTCGCGGGCGATGGCGACCTTCTCGGCGATGGTGTAGCCGGTCAGCTCGATGATCTCGAGGCGGTCGCGCAGGACCACGGGGATCGGGCCCAGGTCGTTGGCGGTGCACACGAAGATGACCTTCGAGAGGTCGTAGCCGCAGCCGAGGTAGTGGTCCTCGAAGGCCGCGTTCTGCTCGGGGTCGAGCGCCTCGAGCAGGGCCCCCGCGGGATCGCCACGGAGGTCCGGCGCCGCGAGCTTGTCGATCTCGTCGAGCAGGAACACCGGGTTGGTCGAGCCGGCGCGCCGCATCGACTGCAGGATGCGTCCCGGCAGCGCGCCGACGTAGGTGCGCCGATGGCCGCGGATCTCGGCGTCGTCGCGGACGCCACCCAGTGACGCGCGCACGAACTTGCGGCCCAGCGCGCTCGCGATGCTGCGGCCGAGCGAGGTCTTGCCGACGCCCGGGGGCCCGACCAGGCAGAGGATCGGCCCGCGCTTGCCAGGCGCGAGCTTGCGGACGCCGAGGTATTCGATGAGGCGCTTCTTCACCTTCTCGAGGCCGTAGTGCTCGCGCTCGAGCAGGTCGCGCGCGGCGGCGATGTCGACCACGTCCGGCCGGGTCTGGCTCGCGCCCCACGGAAGATCCGCGACCAGCTCCAGCCAGGTGCGACTGATGGTGGCCTCACCGCTCTGCGGGTTCATGCGGCGCAGGCGGCCGAGCTCCCGATCCGCCAGCGCACGGGCCTCGGCGGTGAGCTCCGCCAAGCCGATGCGCTGCTCGAGCTCGTCGATCCAGTGCTCGTCCTCCTCGGCCTCGCCGAGCTCCGAGCGGATCGCCCGCAGCTTGTGTCGCAGCAGCGCCTCTTGCTCGTGGCGCGAGAGGTGCTCGCGCACGTGGCGGTCGAGGTCGCGACGCACTTGCAGCACGTGCACGCGGTGACTGAGGAACTCGATGACCTTGCGCAGCCGCTCGCTGATCTGCAGCTCGTGGAGGATGTCGACGATCTCGCCGTGCTCGAGCCCGACGTGGGCGGCGGCGAGGTCGGCCACGGTCGCGGGCGCGCGCTCGGCCAGCAGCACCGCCAGCGCCTGCGCGCGGGTGCGGTTCTTGCTGCTGGTGGCCTGCAGGCTCTCGTACTGCTTCACCAGGTCTTGCAGCGCGCCGGTGTACGCATACGCGAGGGTCGGGTCGCCCATGGTCTCGTGGGCGCGCTGGAACTGTGCGTCGCAGCGGCTCGCGCCGACCTCGACGTCGAGGATGCGGACGCGCTCGATGCCGCGAACCACCGCGGTCATGCGGCCCGGCATGCCCTGCAGGGCCTGGGTGATCTCCGCGAGCACGCCGATGGGGTGGAGATCGTCACGGCGCGGTCGCTCGACCATCGCGTCTCGGTGGGTGGCGACCACCACGAGGTTCTGCAGCGGATCGTCGCTGCCGCGCTCGCGCGCGCGTCGGACCGCGTCGACCGAGGCCGCGCGCCCGAGCTCGACCGGCTGCGCGAGCCCGGGCAGCAGCGTCAGGGTACGCAGCGGCAGCAGCGGCAGCACACCGGCGCGGGGGCGCACGACGGGCGGCTGATTCGGCGGCTGATTCGGCGGGGGAGCCATGCGCGCGGCAGTCTACCACCCTGACCGAGCGCGCGGACGCGGCGCAAGGTGGTGGGCACTTCGCCGGCGCGCGTCGTCACCCACGCTCGCCGCTTTGGGCTATCACTGCAGTCGCGTGGACCAACGCGGGCCCCACTCGCATGGTGTGTCGACTCCGTCGATGGCCGCGGCCGTGGCGTTGGTCGGGCTCGCGTCGTGGATCGCCGCGCCGTGGCCGAGCGCTGCGTGGGGCGTGTTCCCACTGGCGTGCGTGCTGTTGCTGACCGCGAGCTGGCACGCCACGCGGCTGTCGCTGCCGCCGTCGTCGTGGCCGGCGATGCTGGCCGCGCGGGGGTCGACGCTGCGCGTGTCGCTCGTGCTCGCGACCGGCTACGCGAGCGTGGTGTTCGCCGCCGTCGCGCTGGGGATCGTCGGGCAGCTGCTCGTCGCGTTCCCCGGCTGCGTGCCTTCGGTGGTGCTGGTGGCGGTGGCGCTGCCGCTGGCCGATCGTCTGGGGCGCGCGCGCGCGGTGGTGCCGGCGGTGGCGCTCGCGTTCGCGGTGATCGGCGCGCGGTACGAGGCGCAGGGCCCCGATGCGCGCGGGCAGGCGTGGGGCGGGCCGATCCACGGCATCCATCCGTTCCAGACCACCGCGGTGATGATCGACGGGCTGGGCCCGTTCGACATCGCGATCAACGACTACGTCGAGCCCGCCGGCGGCCGCGGCTACGATCCGATCGCGCTGGCGGCCGCGCTCGAGCTCGCCTTCGATCGCATCGCCGAGCTGCACTTCGCCGACGGCCCCGAGCGGGCCCGGGTGGCCTTCGCCGAGGCCACCGCGGAGGCCTTCGCGAGCGCACCCGTGCACGAGCGCATCGATCGCGATCCGGCCGAGTCGGAGCACTGGCGCCTGTGGGTGCGCTCGGGCACCACGGGTGCGCGCTCGCGGGTGGAGTTCGTGTGCCCCGGCCGTCGCGACGAGCCCGCCGGTGCGCCGCCCGACAACCTCACGATGCGGATGTGCCCGGACAAGTACGCGTCGGAGGCCAGCGCGGGGCTCGGCGTCACCGGGCGCTGGCCCGGCTACGCCGAGCAGCGCGGCCACGAGCGTCTGGGCCTGTCGCGACTGCTCGGTCGCACGCGCAGCGACGACGCCGTCGGTGCGGCGTGGCTGCGTGCGGAGCGTTGGCTGTGGGTGGCGTTGCTGCTGCTGCCGATCGCCGCCGCGACGTTGCTGCGTGGCGGTCGTGCGGCGGCGTCGTGGGTCGCGACCGCGGCGTGGTCGGTGCTGCCGCTGGCGCTCGCGCTCTTGCTCGGCGTGCTCGGCCGGTCGCCGCGACTGCCGGCGTGGGTGCACGCTCCCGACGGCGCGCGCGCGTGGGCGTGGTCGAACGTGGTGGCCATCGATGCGCCGACCTGGCTCGCGGCGCTGGCGTGGCCGGCAATCGCGGGTGTGCTGGCGTGGTGGGAGCCGGGGCGGCCGGCCGGCGGTGGCCCGCGTCGTCGTGGTCGCGCGTGGCCGTGGTGGCTCGCGGCGTTGGTGCTGGCGTGCGCGGGCACCAGCGACGCGCTCGCGTTCGCACCGCGCTGGCACGGCGGCATCGCGGGCATCGAGCCGGTGGTGCTCGCGCTCGCCGACGCGATCGCGACGCGACTGGGCATCGACGTGCTCACGGCCGAGGCCGTCGTCGCGGCCGCGGTCGCGGTGCCGCTGACGACGCTCGCGACCGCGTTGATCGCGGGCTGCGGGCGTGCGGCCGCGGGCTCCGGCGGCGCTGCGCCGAGCGCGTCGCGGGCCCCGCTGGTGATCGTCGCGGTGACCGTGTTGGTGGCCGCGCTGGCGTGGTCGCGTAAGACCGACGGTGGACTCGCGTTGATCCCCGCGGCGCTCGGCGTTGCACTCGTGATGGGCAGTGGGCTCGTCCGTGTGGCGGCCCGCGGCGTCTGGCCCCGTCGTCGTGTCGGCACCTTCGCAGCACTCGCGCACGCATCGTGGATCTCGATCGGTCTCGGGCTCGTCGTGTCCGTGCTCGCGCGGGCCGATGGCGACCCCGCGCGGTGGATCTACGGGCTCGTCGCGATCGTCGCGGTGCTGCTGGCCGGCGTGGCGCTGCTGCGCGGCGATCCCGAGCCCTCGGAGGCCGCCGGTCCGCCCGCGGCGGCTTCGGGCGGGACGCCGCCTCCCGCGTGATGGCCCGCGCCCGCGAACCGCCCGGGCCGCTTGAGCCCTTGCGGCCGCGACGCTACCATCCCGCGGCCATACCCATGGCGCCTGCGGCGAACGCCCACGCTCCTCGCTCGACTCTCTCCGTTGCTCCGCACTGACCGCGATACCCATGTCGACCGCGACCAAGCCCCACGTCCTCACCCGCGCCTTGACCCTGGCGGTCGCACTCGGCGTGGCCCTGCCGCCGGCCGCGGTCGTGGCCGCGCCCGCCAAGACCGCGGCGCCCGCCACCGACGGTCGCACCATCGCGTTGCTGCGCTTCTCGGGCTCGTCGACCAGTGACGTGCGCTCGGGCGTGCAAGGGGCGCTCGAAGAGAAGGGCTACACGATCAAGTCGGTCGCGCTCGATCTCGCCGCCGCCGGTGCGAAGGTGAAGTGCAAGGGCGAACCCGGCAGCCCCGAGTGCCTCGCAGCGGTCGGCAAGTGGCTGAACAGCAACCCCAAGACCGCCGCCGACTACATCATCCACGGTCGCTACGTCGCGGGCTCGCCCAACCGCGTCGAGATCGTCGTCTACGACGTCGCCAAGGCCACCACCGTCAGCAGCTTCGACGCGGCGCTGATCGAGAACGACCTCATCGCGCCGGTGGTGCTGCCGCCCGCGCTGGTCAAGTCGATCCAGGACTACCTCCAGGCGCCCGATCCGATCACGCCCGAGGAGCAGAAGCTCGTCGCCGAGCTCGACGAGCCCGAGAAGACCCAAGAGGAGATCGCGGCCGAGGCCAAGGCGATCGAGGACGCCGAGCGTGCTGCGGCCGAGGCCGCCGCGCGCGGGCAGGAGATCGACACCAGCAACATCAAGGTCGACCTGCGCGCGGACTTCAAGGACTTCTGCCGCACCGGCCCCCGCAACAAGCGCAAGTCCAAGGAGGATCCGAAGGACCTGCGCCCGAGCTGCAAGCGTGGCCCGGTGTTCGGCTACTGGCAGCCCCGTGCATGGGTCGCGCTCGGTCTCACGATCGGCGCCGGCCTGGGCACCATCGCGCTGTACAGCGCAGCATTGGCCGCCCGCGGCGACTACAAGGACTCCACCGACGCCCTCGATGCCTACGTGAAGGCGGCCGGCGGCGATCCCCGTCGCGATCCGCAGTACGCCACCCACAACGGTCAGAGCTACGACGCGCTGGCCACCGAGGTCAGCCGCACCGGCTCGGTCGTGCGGCAGCGCGCCATCATCGGCGACGTGCTGCTCGGCACCACCGTGCTGCTCACCGGCGTGCTCGCGATCATCATCTCGCAGGACCGCGGCGACGCGAAGGCGTACATCAAGCAGGAGAAGGGCCTGCGCGCCATCGGCAGCAACCTCCGCGTCGGCCCCATGATGACCCGCCAGGGCGGCGGCATGGGCCTGCATCTGAAGTTCTAGCGGCCGCGGGGCCGAAAGGTGGCGTCAGCGGACGTCGGCGCGGCGGCTCGCGGACGTCGGCGCGCGATCCGGGGGCGCGCCGTCACGACGACGCGCCGCCGGTCTCGGTTGCGCTACACGTGGCGGTTGATGAAGTCGGCGAGCTTGGCCTTGCTGCCGGGGTTGCCCACCATCTGATCGACGACCTTGCCGCCCTTGAACATGAGCAGCGTCGGGATCGATCGGATCTGGTAGTTGGTCGCGGTCTGCTCGTTCTCGTCGACGTTGAGCTTGACGATGCGGACCTTGCCCGCGAGCTCACCGGCCAGCGCCTCGAGGTGCGGCGCGATCGCACGGCAGGGGCCACACCACACCGCCCAGAAGTCGACCAGCACGGGGGTGTTGGCGTCGAGCACGTCCTGCTTGAAGCTGGCGTCGCTGACGTGAGAGATGGATTCGGACATCGTTCGTTTCCTCTCGCGGTACGACCGTCCCAGCGTGCGTTGCGAGCAGGCTCGGGCGGTTTCGCGGGCGCCAAGCATGGGGCGATCGGCCAGCGGGTGCAAGGTGTGGACGGGACCCTCGGGCCGGGACTATCTTCACACCGCGCTTCGCCCCCCCTCGTCGTCGGGGGCGCCAGGACGAAGCGCATGGTCTCCCGATCCAACGCCATGCCGCGCATCTACGTTTCACAAGCGCTGCTCGATCGTTGGCTCGCCTCCGGCCGCGTCCGCCTCGACGGCGATCTGCTGCGCCTGCCCGCCGAGGCTGGCGGCATCTCGCTCTACCTCAGCCCTGCGGTGGCGTTCGAGCGCCTCGAGGGTGCGCAGAGCGATCCGCATCAGCTGGTCGGGAGCGTCCGCGGCGCGCAGGAGCTGGCGCAGATGGGCGCGGAGCTGTACGACACCTCGGTGGTGTTGGGCGAGTGCGCGTACTCGGTGCGGCCCGGGTTCCTCGCGATCCCCGTGGGCGAGGGCGGCGTCGAGGCCCTTTTCGAGCCGGTCCGCTGGTCGCACCTGGCGGCGCTGCTGACGGCGCTGCCCGGGTAGCGCCGGGCCGAGCTTGCGGGACCGCGCGCGCGCGCGACATGATGGGTCGAACGTCGCATGTTGCTGCTGCTCTTCATCGCCGCCGCGCTCTTCTATGGCGCGGCCACCTTCGCGTACGGGGCCGAGGCCGGCGAGCCACGCGAGCCCGGCCGTGACGGGCCGAGCGTGATGCGTCGTCGTGCGCGACCGCTGCTCAGCATCGCCGCGCTGCTGCATACCGCCCTCATCGGGCTGCAGTGTGTCGACGGCGATCATCCGCTGAAGAACATCTATCTCGCGACCAGCTTCGGCGCGCTGGTGGCCGCGCTCGGCTACCTCGCGCTCTCGCGCGGGCGCCCACTCGACGCGCTCGGGGCCGTGATGGCACCGGTCGGCCTGTGCGGTCTGGCGCTGGGCATGGCGTTCTCCAGCGTCAGCGGGGCCACGCTGCCGACCGGCGGCGGCATCGCGAGCGCCCACGTCGCGTTCGCGTCGGGCGGCCTGGCCGGCTTCACGCTGGCCGCCGCGGTCGCCGGTCTCTACCTGGTGACCGAGCGTCGCCTGCGTCGCAAGCAGTTCCGCGCCATGCAGGGCACGATGTCGCTCACCGGCCTCGATCGCCTGCACCACCGCCTGGTGCTGTTGGTGACGCCGGTGTTCACGCTGGCGATCGTCACCGGCGTGCTGTGGATCCTGCAGGGCGGCGGGCCGCACATGCTGCAGGGCCGGGTGTTCGAGATCGTCGCCGCGTTCGTCGCGTGGCTGGCCTCGATCGCCTTGCTGGTCATGCGCGCGGCGTGGGGCTCGAGGGGCCGCAGCTCGGCGTGGCTGACGATCGCGGCGTTCATCGCGGTGGTGCTCATCGTCGTCAGCTACGGAGTGCGCGGGTGAGCGGCGACATCATCGCGGTCGGCTTGAACCACAAGAGCGCGCCCGTCGAGCTGCGCGAGCAGCTCGCGATCGGCGACGAGGACCACGCCCGCGTGCTGCAGGGCCTGCGCGAGCGGGCCGACCTCGCCGAGGCGATGGTGGTCTCGACCTGCAACCGCGTCGAGATCTACGCGGTGCCGGGCCGCGGTAGCCTGCCGCATCACGTGATGCCGCTGCTCGCCGAGCTGCAGCGCACCGACGGCACGCCACTGCACGAGCACGCGTTCGTGCGGACCGCCACCGATGCCGCGCGCCACATCTTCCGCGTGACCGCGAGCCTCGAGAGCCTGGTGGTGGGGGAGCCGCAGATCCTCGGGCAGGTCAAGGATGCGTTCGACCGCGCGCGCGAGCACGGCAGCATCGGCCCGGTGCTCGATCGCTGCATGAGCCTGGCGTTCAAGTCGGCCAAGCGGGTGCGCTCGGAGACCGAGATCGCCCGCGGCGCGGCCAACGTGTCGTCGGTCGCGGTCGACCTCGCGCGCAGCATCTTCGGCGAGCTCACGGGCTGCATGGCGCTGGTGGTCGGCGCCGGCGAGATGGCCGAGCAGGCCGCGGTGCACCTGCAGAGCGGCGGCGTCGCCGAGATCGCGGTGGTGAACCGCTCGGCGGCGCGCGGCGAGGTGTTGGCCGAGAAGGTCAACGGGCACTACGAGCCCTGGGATCGACTCGCCGCCGAGCTCGTGCGCGCCGACATCGTGATCGCGAGCACCGGAGCGACCGTGCCGGTCATCGATCGCGCGCTGCTCAAGCCGGTGGTCAAGTCGCGCCGTGGTCGGCCGCTGTTCCTGGTCGACATCGCGGTGCCGCGCGACGTCGCGGCCGACGTCGCGGGCATGCCACAGGTGTTCGTCTACAACGTCGACGACCTGCAGCAGATCGTCCACGACAACATGCGATCGCGCCGTGGCGAGGCCGAGCGCGCGGCGGCGATGGTCGAGGAGGAGGTCGCCGGCTTCCTGCAGTGGCTGCGCACGCGCACCGTCGGCCCCATGCTCGGACAGCTGCAGGCGTTCGGTCGCGAGGTCGCCGAGGCCGAGCTGCGCAAGGTGCTGCCCAAGCTGGGCGCGCTGTCGCCCGAGCAGCAGGCGGCGGTCGAGCAGCTCGCGCGCGCGGTGGTGCAGAAGCTTCTGCACCGGCCGATGGCCAGCGTTCGCAAGGCCGGTGGCGATGGTGCCGGCGGCAGCTTCGATGCGGTCGCGCTGGCCGAGGCGCTGGCGCAGGCGTTCGAGCTGCAGGAGCCCGCAGTCACGCCGGTGCCGTCACCCACCCCCGCGGTCGCCGAGGGCTCCTAGCGCCCCTTTTGCCGCCCCCGTCTTCGTCCGATCACGACACCACCGATGAACGCACCTCGATCGACCCTGCGCATCGCCACCCGCGGCTCCGAGCTCGCGCTGTGGCAGGCCCACTTCGTACGCGACACGCTGCGGCGCCTGCACGGTGAGGCGCTGGAGGTCGAGCTGGTGGTCGTCACCACCGACGGCGACCGCATCCAGGATCGACCGCTGCACGAGGTCGGCGGCAAGGGCCTGTTCGTGAAGGCGATCGAGGAGCGGCTGCTGGCCGGCGAGGCCGAGCTGGCGGTCCACAGCATGAAGGACCTGCCGGCCGAGCTGCCGCGCGAGCTGGTGATCGCTGCGACCCCGCCGCGCGAGGACCCGCGCGACGCCCTCGTCGGGGCCGCGGGCGCGAGCTTGGCCGAGCTGCCCGCCGGCACGCGCGTCGGCACCGGCAGCCTGCGCCGCGCGGCCCTGGTCGCGCGCATCAACCCGACGGTGAAGGTGATGCCGCTGCGGGGCAACGTCCCCACGCGGGTGCGCAAGGTCGACGACGGCGAGCTCGACGCGGTGATCCTCGCGGGCGCGGGCCTGCGTCGGCTCGGTCTGCACGCGCGCATCAGCGAGTTCATCGACGTCGAGCGCATGTGTCCGTCGCCGACGCAGGGCATCCTCGCGCTGCAGTGCCGGCGCGACGATCCGCGCACGCAGGCCCTGGTCGCACCCATGTCCGACCCGACCGCGGCGGTGCAGGCCGCCGCCGAGCGCGGCTTCCTGCAGCGCCTGCAGGCCGGCTGCACGGTGCCGGTGGGCGCCTACGCGGAGCTGCTCGGCGACGAGGTGCGCGTGCGCGGGATCATCGTCGGCGACGGCGGCGAGCCCTACTTCGCGGCGGCCGAGCGCGGCCCCGCGAGCGAGGCCGCGGCAATCGGCGCGCGGCTGGCCGAGGCGCTGCTCGACATGGGCGCGCACGTGGTGCTCTCGCGCTAGCGCGGCGCCGACCGCTCGACCCCGGCGTCGGGGCGCACCAGCGCGTCGTCGATCCACCGCTGCAGCCACGCGACGACCTGCTCGGGGCTTCGGCCCTCGCACAGCTCGTCGAATGCACAGCCGCCGCGCAGGCGTGACAGCGCGTCGGCCTCGTCGTCGTCGAGCTCGCGGACCATGACCGCCAGCTGCTCGCGCCACACCAGCACCGCTCGCGCGACACCCGGGGACGGCAGCGGCAGCGTGTCCGCGTCGGCGTCGAAGGCCCGCCACATCGCCAGGAACGGCAACTCGGTGCGCTCGATCGCCACGCTCGGCATGCTCGCCAGGCGCAGCGACGGCCACGCCTCCGGCGGTCGCGCGAGCAGCTCGGCGCGAGCCAGCGGCGCGTCCGGCTGGGGCACGTCGAGCGCCCGCACCATCGCCCACTCGATCGCCGCCACGCCGGCGAGCCCGGGCACGCGCAGGCCCTCGGCGTGGGCGGCCACGAAGGCGGGCAGGCGCGCGCCGAAGCGGCGGATGTCGGGGTCCTGCGACGGGCACTGCCACACGTAGTCGGTCGCGAGGTTGCGGAAGCGGTCGGGTCCGAGCAGCCGCGCGAGCAGGCCGAAGTGATCGCGCAGCACGTCGTGCAGGCGCCAGAAGTAGGCCTCGGCGTAGACCTCCATGCGCGCGCGTCGATCGAACGCCGGGGTCTCGGCGAAGGCGGCCTCGAACGCGGCCCGCGTGGCGTCGTCGGACTCGCGTAGGAAGTCGTCGATGCCGGTCGGCCACCGGATCGCGCGCCAGAACAGCGCCTGCAGCTCGGCCAACGTCACCGCACGACGCTCCCCAGCGCCGCGGCCTCGTTGGCCTGCGCGCGCGCGGCTTGGGCGGCCAGCTGAGGCCACGGCGGGACCTCGTCGTCCCACTCGACGATGGTGGTGATCGGGCCGTGGCGGCGCACGACCTGCGCGTGCAGCTGCCACACCGCCTCGGGCACCGCACCGCGGTGGGAGTCGAACTTGTAGTGCCCGCGATCGGTGTGGTTCGCCAGGTGCAGCTGCACGATGCGCTCACCCGGCAGCGCGTCGATGTATCGCGCGGGGTCGAACTCGAAGTTGGTCGCGCTCACCAGCACGTTGTTGACGTCGAGCAGCAGCCAGGCATCGGCCCGTCGCGCGACCTCGGCCACGAACTCCCACTCCGGCATGGTGCTGTGGCGGTAGCCGACGTAGCTCGAGACGTTCTCGAGCACGAGCCGTCGGTGCAGGCGCTCCTGCACCTGCAGCACGCGCGCGACCACGTGCGCGAGCGCCTCCTCGGTGTAGGGCAGCGGCAACAGGTCGTGGGCGTGGTGGTGGCCGAGCGCGCCCCAGCACAGGTGATCGCCGACCCACGCCGGCTGGATGCGATCGACCAGCGTTTCGAGCCGCGCGAGGTAGTCCTCGCGCGGCGGCGTGACCGAGCCGATCGCGAGCGACACGCCGTGCAGCACCACCTCGGCGTCGGCGCGGACGCGCTCGAGCACCACCATCGGTCGTCCGCCGCCGCCGAAGAAGTTCTCGCTGATGGCCTCGACCACCGGCACCCCGAGCCCCTCGCCGAGCGCACGATCGAAGTGGGGCACCCGCAGGCCCACGCCGTGGCCGAGATGTCGTCGGGGGAGCTCGCGCATGGCAGACGGCGGCCTCGGGCACCCGGCATCGTCCGGGCGGCAGGGAAACCATGCCCGATGTCGGCGCCGTCGCCCGCCGCAATTCCTCGCGCTTGCGCGGGCCGGAGGGATTGCGTAACAACGCCGGCAGCCGGCGATTACCCCACCGCAGCCCCGGTCTCCGACGGGGGACGAAGCGCCCCTCCTGGCAGGGGGCATCGCCGGCTCGAACGACCCGAACCACCCACGAGACAGCCGACCATGCGCAACCTCTTCTTCGTCACCCTCGGAGTCCTCGGGCTCGCCTTCTCCGCCTGCGAGAAGTCCTCGCAACCCACCACGCCGCCGCCGGGCGACACCGCCGGAGCCGTCGGGGGCGAGGGCGCCACCACCGAGGCCGCCGAGGGTGGTGCGGCCGAGGGTGGCGCGTCGGGCGACGGTGGCGGCGCGACCGAGCCGGGCGCGCCTGGGGTCGCCTGGCACGACAAGACCCACAAGCAGCGCATGGAGTTCATGGGACTCGAGGTGCTGCCGAAGATGAAGAAGTCGTTCCAGGCCTACGACGCCAGCGGCTTCGGCACCTTCAAGTGCGAGACCTGCCACGGCAAGAGCGGCAAGGACAAGGGCTACGAGATGCCCAACGATCTGATGGGCCTCGACAAGGCCGATCCGATCAAGAGCGGCAAGGACTACGACGAGAAGGTCACCAAGTTCATGGTCGAGCAGGTCGTGCCCGAGATGGCCGCGATCATGGGCGAGAAGGTCGACAACGTCGGGGCCTACTGCATGGAGTGCCACCCGGCGAACTAGCGGCGTCGCCGCGGCGGTCGGGGCGGTCCCACGTGTGGACCGTCCGGGCCGAGGTGCTGCGACGCGCGTACGACAGGAAAGACGACACGATGACGCACAAGCACGCCTCCCAGATCGCCCTCGCTGCCGCCGCACTGTTCGTGTCGGCATGCCACCACGACGAGCCCATCAAGCACCCCGACGGCGCGACCGCGGCCGACGGCAAGACCGCCGACGTCGCCAAGGCCACGAAGATCAAGTGCTTCGGCGTGAACGAGTGCAGCACACAGGGGGCGTGCGACGTGCCCGACAATCGCGTCGAGCCCGGCAGCAAGGGCCACGACTGCGCCGGCAACAACACCTGCAAGGGCAAGGGGTGGGTGCAGCTGACGGCCGACGAGTGCACCGCCAAGGGCGGCGAGAAGCTGTAGCGCGCCTCGGCGCGGGCGGCCGCCGCCCTACAGCCGGCCGCGCGCGGCGTAGACCGCCACCGCGGCCACCTCGCGCAGGGCCCCGACGACGCGCACGCTGCCGTCGTCGGGCTCGCTCGGCACCGCATCGACCTCCGTGAACGCGCGGGCGAAGACCCGCCGCGCGCGGAACAGGTGGTACGCGTCGCTCACGATCACGACCCGCGCGGGGCCCAACAGCGCGGCCGCCTCGATCGCGTTGCCGTGGGTCGAGGTCGATCGCCGCTCGCGGACGATCGCTTCGTCGGGCACGCCGAGCCGTTCGAGCACCTCGGCGGCGGCGTCGGCCTCGGCGACGTCGCCCGCACCGACACCGCCGGTGGTGACGATCCGCGGCGCGAAGCCGCGGTGGTACAGCTCGGCGGCACGCCGCGCACGGGCGGCCAGCGCAGCGCTGGCGTAGCCGTCGTCGCCCACACGACAGCCCAGCACGACGATCGCGTCGCCGTGCGACCACGCGGGTGACTGCGCCGCGCCATGGCGATCGAGCGCGACCGCGGCGCTGCACCACGACACCGCGGCGACGCCCACCGCCCGCAACAGCCACCGCCAGCGACTCGCCCGTGCACGCACCCGAGGTGGCGACGCCCGGCGGGCACCGCCGATTCCCGCACGTGTCCGCCGTGATCGTGCACGAGCGCGTGCGCCGTCGATCACAGCGCGGCCGCGAGCGCCGGCAGTACCTCGCCGGCCCGCGCGTCCACGCGAATGCTGGCGTAGTCGTCGCCTCGGGTGGCGCCGAGGTTGACGATGACGATCGGCTGCCCGCGCTCGCTCGCCCGCCGCACGAAGCGGTAGCCCGAGAACACCGCCAGCGAGCTGCCGACCACCAGCAGCGCGTCGGCGGCCGACAGACAGGCATGGGCGTGCTCGACCACCTCGGCCGGCACGCTCTCGCCGAAGAACACCACGTCGGGCTTGAGTCGACCGCCGCAGCGCAGGCACGAAGGCGGCCGGAAGCCCGCCAGCAGTCGTGTCGGCAGCTCGACGTCGCCGTCGGGGCGGACCTCGGCGGCCTCGGGGTCGTGCACGCGCGCGTGCTCGAGCTCGGGGTTGTCGGCCACCACTCGCGCGTGTACCTGCGTGCGCGGCTCGAGTCCGCCGCACTCGAGGCAGCGCACGCGGTGCAGCGTGCCGTGCAGCTCGATCACCGACGGCGAGCCGGCGCGTTGGTGCAGCTCGTCGACGTTCTGCGTGATGAGGCCATCGACCACGCCGCGGCGCTGCAGCGATGCGATCGCGCGGTGGCCCTCGTTGGGGGCCGCGGCGGCGAAGCGCGGCCAGCCGACCATCGCCCGCGCCCAGTAGCGCGCGCGGCCCTCGGCGCTGGCGGCATACTCCTGGAAGCGGATCGGCTGGCGCGCGCGCGCGGTGGTGCCGGGCCCACGGTAGTCGGGGATGCCCGACTCGGTACTGATGCCGGCGCCGCTCAGCACCGCGACGGTGCGGCCGCGCAGCAGTGTGATCGCCCTCGCGAGGGCCTCGTCCGGGCGGTCGACGCGGGCGTCGGACATCGGCGTGCGCTCACTTGGCGTACTTCACCGAGCAGCCGTACGACGGCGTCTCGGGCACGCTCACGGGCTTGCCCGCGCGCACCTCGGCGAGCGCCTGTGCGAGGTGGTTGCGGTAGGCACCGCCACCGTCGACCTCGCCGATGGGCGCGTTGTCGATCGCGCCGCGGTAGAGCAGCTTGCCCTCGCCGTCGATGAGGAACACGTGCGGGGTCTTGGTCGCGCCGTAGGCGTGGCCGACCGCGCCGTCCTCGTCGAGCAGCACCGGGTGCGCCATGCCGAAGCCGCGCGCGCCCTCGCGGCTGTTGTCGGCGCCGGCGCCCTGCTTGCCGGGCGCGCCCGAGTTGATCGCCAGCCACACCACACCGGCCTTCGCCTCCTGCTCGGCCATGTCGCGCAGCGGGCCCTCGCCGTGGGCGTACTTCACGAATGGGCAACCCGGGTTCCACCACTCGAGCACCAGCAGCTTGCCCTTGCCGTCGGCGAGGCCGTGGTGCTGACCCTCGGTGTCGACGAGATCGAAGGCCGGCGCGGGCTGACCGATGGCCGCGGTCGCGACGGGCGTCTGCGCGGGGGTCTGCGCGGGCGGGCTCGACTCGGGCGGCGCGATCGGCATCGTCGCGGCCGTCACCGGCGGCGCGCCCTCGGTGGCGGTGGCGGCGGAGCGGGTGCACGCGGCAGCGAGCAGGGCGATCGCGACGACGACGGGCTTCATGGCCGCGCTAGCCTACCGCAGCGGCCGCGGCGGTGCCCGCGTCGCGACGCCGACGCGTCCACATGAACACCACGAGGCCCACGCAGATCGCGTCGAACAGCTCGCCGGTGTAGCCATAGATCGTGCGGTGTTGGGGGTCCATCATCGGCACGTCGACCACGAAGCCATCGGGCGGCTGTGGCCCGTCGATGTCGGGATCGGTGACCTCGGTGCGGTGGTGCGCCGCGCCGGTCGGATCGATGTACACGCTGACGCCGGTGTTCACGGCGCGGACCATCGGCTTGCGGTGCTCGACCGCGCGGAACACCGCCAGGCCCAGGTGCTGTCCGGGCTCCTCGGTCTTGCCGAACCACGCGTCGTTGGTGAGGTTGACGAATGCGTTGACCTCTTGCGCCGCGGTCTCGCGCACGTAGCGGGGCAGGATGTCCTCGTAGCAGACGAACGGCCCCAGTCGCCACGGTCCCAGCGGCAGCACCCCGGGGCCCGCACCCTGGGCGATGTGCGACGCCGACGGCACTTGCTTGAGGTACCACTCGGGGCTCACCAGCGGCGCGTACTCGCCGAACATCAGCCGGTAGACCTTGTCGTAGCGGCCCGCGACCGTGCCCGCGCGATCGAGCAGGATCGCCGAGTTGTAGGGGTAGGGCGAGCCGCCCTGGCTCTCGCGGGTGACCGCGCCGAAGATGATCGGGATGTCGAAGCCCCGCTTCACCCGCCATGGATGATCGGGCGGGAGATCGGTGGTGCGATCGCGGGTGAACGCGCGCGGGTTGGGGTACGCGGTCTCGCCCCACAGCGCCACCTCGGCGCCCTGGGCCTCGAGCGCGGCGGTCATCTGTTGTTCGTTGTCGAGCACCCACCGCCGCCACTCGGGGTGGGCCATCTGGCGGATGCTCATGTTGCCCTGCACGACCCCGAAGCGCACCGTCGGTGCGTCGTCGATGGCCGCGTGCAGCTGCGCGAGCCGTAGCGCACCGTAGATGGGGTTGCCCACCAGCAGCGTCACGGCTGCGATGACGTCGCGACGCGCGATGGGCTTGGCGTCGAGCCGCGCCCGCAGCAACGTGTAGAGCGCAGCGTTGGTCGCGACCATGATGCCGCTGACCATGGTCACGCCGCCGAGATCGGCGGTCTGGATCAGCAGCGGCTGCCAGCACCACGCGTGCGCCATGTAGATGGGAAAGATGTTCGGCAGCGTGGCCTCGACGCCGACCCACACCGCCGGCGCGACGATCCACAGCGGCCAGTCGACCCGCGCGCGCAGCTTGGTGATGACCAGCGCCGAGAGGCCCCACAGCAGGCCATGCCACAGCGCGAATAGGAACGTCACGGGGGTCGCCGCCGGCACCGAGAAGTCGGCGAACTTCACCAGCAGCTGGCTCATCCAGAAGAAGCCCCAGAAGACCGTGATGATGCCGACCAGCCAGCCGTAGCGGAACGCACGACGCGCCGACAGCCCCTCGATCGCGGCGAAGTACGGGATCCACATGACGAAGCCGAGCCAGAACTGATCGTAGTTCGGGCACGACAGCACCATGCCGACGGCCGAGAGGCCAGCCAGCAGCACGCGCTTGGGCTCGGGTCGCGGCAGCTTCAAGCCTCGGGCTCCGGCTTGGCCGCGCCCGCGGCCTGCGGCAGCGGTCGTAGCCGCACGAACAGCTCGGCCAGCTGCGCGTCGTCGACCGACGTCGGGCACTGCGTCATGAGGTCCTGGCCCTTCTGGGTCTTGGGGAACGCGATCACGTCGCGCAGGCTGGTCGCGCCGGTGGTCAGCATCGCCAGGCGATCGAGCCCGAGCGCGATGCCACCGTGGGGCGGCGGGCCGTACTTGAAGGCCTCGAGCAGGAAGCCGAACTTCTGCTGCGCGGACTCGGGCGAGAGCCCCAGCACCTCGAAGACCTTGGCCTGCACGTCGCTGCGGTGGATTCGGATCGAGCCGCCGCCGATCTCGTTGCCGTTGAGCACGAGGTCATAGGCCTGCGCGTGCACGCTGCCGGGATCGGTGTCGAGCAGCGGGATGTGCTCGAGGTTGGGCATCGTGAACGGGTGGTGCGCGGCCACCAGCGTGCCGTCGTCGCGGCGCTCGAACAGCGGGAACTCGGTGACCCACAGGAACTTCCACGCCGGCGCACCCTCGCCGAGCAGGTGCAGCGCGTCGCGCAGCTCGAGCCGCAGCGCGCACAGCACCTGGTGGACGGTGTGCCAGGTGTCGGCGATGAACAGCATCACGCTCCCGGGGGTCGCGCCCATCGCTTCGGCGATGCTGCGCTGGACCTCGGGCGCGAGGTTCTTGGCGAACGGCGCCTGCCAGCTGCCGTCGTCGGTGATGCGTGCCCACGCCAGGCCCTTGGCGCCGCCGTGCTCGCGCTGCTTCACGAACTCGGTCAGCTTGTCGAGCTGGTTGCGGGTGAGCACGCCGGCGTGCTCGGGCGGGACCATGAGGCCCTTCACGCACGGCGCGGCCTCGAACACCCGGAAGCCGCAGCTGCGGGTCGCCGCGGTCACGTCGACCAGCTCGAGGCCGAAGCGGGTGTCGGGCTTGTCGCTGCCGTAGCGTGCCATGGCCTCGGCCCACGGCATGCGTGGCAGCGGCAGCGGCACCTCCACGCCCAGCACCTCGCGCCAGACCTCGGCGACCAGCCGCTCCATCACGCCGAAGACCAGCTCCGGGGTGGCGAACGACATCTCGACGTCGATCTGCGTGAACTCGGGCTGCCGGTCGTTGCGCAGGTCCTCGTCGCGGAAACAACGGGTGATCTGGAAGTAGCGATCGAAGCCCGAGACCATGAACAGCTGCTTGAAGATCTGCGGCGACTCGGCGAGCGCGTAGAAGTTCCCCGGGTTGAGGCGGCTGGGCACCAGGAAGTTGCGTGCACCACCGGGGGTGTACTTGACCATGTAGGGCGTCTCGAGCTCGAGGAAGCCCTGCTCGGTCATGCACCGCCGCGTCACGAAGGCGATCTTCGAGCGCGTGATGAAGTTCTTCTGCAGGCTCGGGCGCCGCAGGTCGAGGTAGCGGTAGCGCAGCCGGAGGTTCTCACCGGTGTCGATGCGGTCGTCGTCGGCGATCGCCAGCGGCGGGGTCTCGGCCTGCGAGAAGATCTCGAGCTGGCTGGCCTCGACCTCGATGGCGCCGGTCGGGAGGTTGGGGTTGGCATTGTCGCCGCGGCTGATGACCTTGCCGGCGATGCCGATGCAGAACTCGCTGCGCAGCCGATCGGCGGCCTCGTGGGCGCCGGCGTCGATGTCGGGTCCGAACACCACCTGCGTGAGACCCTCGCGATCGCGCAGGTCGACGAAGATGCGACCACCGTGGTCGCGGCGGCGGTGGACCCACCCGAACAACACGACCTCGGCACCGACGGCGCTGGGGCGCAGGGCGCCGCACGAGTGGGTGCGGCCCGATGTGAGCAAGCTGGACATGATGCTCGGAACTGTATCAGCGGCGCCGGCCTTGGTTTGCCCCGCGACACCACGCGAGCGCCCCGGCGGGGCCCAACCGGCGCGAGCGCGGGCCGCGTCCTCATGGGGCGCCGCCGGTGGCCGCCGGCCTCGCCACCGGCGGCGCGCGGCGAGGCCCCCCCCTCGTGCCCGCGCGGCCGCGGGTGGCGATCGGCCGGCCCCGGCTTGGGCTCGCGATGCGCTCGCGCGCCTGCTACAACTCGCGCGGGCCCGAGGCCGCCCGTGCTCGTCGCCGCTGACGCGGCGTCGACCGACGGTCCGAAAGCTCGCTCCTCGCCATGGCGCTGCGATTCGTGCACGTCTCGGACATCCATCTGCTCGACCTGCGTGGCGTGCGGCCGTGGCACTACTTCAACAAGCGCATCACCGGACGCATCAACCTCGCGCTCAAGCGCCGGCGGCTGCACGACGAGCGCATCTTCGACGCCGTGCTCGATTGCGGACGCCGCCTGGGCGCCGACCGGCTGGTGGTGACCGGCGATCTGACCAACCTCGCGCTGCCGTCGGAGTTCGCCCACGCGCGCGCGAAGCTGTCCGACGCGGGCATGCCCGTCACCGTCATCCCCGGCAATCACGACACGTACACCGCAGGTGCGGTGCGGCAGCGGTTGTTCGAGCGGCACTTCGCCGAATTCATGGACGGCGAGCGCGACGGTGACGCGTTCCCGTTCGTGCAGCGGGTCGGGCCCGCGGCGCTCGTGGGGGTCTCGAGCGGGATCACCTCGCTGCCGCTGTACGCGACGGGCGCGGTCGGGCCTGCCCAGCTGGAGCGGCTCGAGGCCGTGCTGGCCCGGCTTTCGACCGAGGGACTGATGCGGATCGTGCTGATCCACCATCCACCCGTCGCCGGGGTGTCGAAGCCGCGTCACGACCTGCTCGATCTGGGCGCCTTCGGCGAGGTCATCGCACGCCAGGGCGCCGAACTCATCCTCCACGGCCACGAGCATCGTTGCGTGGACAGCACGCTGCCCGGCCCGCACGGCGACGTGCCGGTGCATGGCGTGGCATCGGGCACCTCGTGCTCGACGCGACCGGGCCGACAGGCTTCGTTTTCGCTATACGAGGTCGACCGCGACCTCATCCATCGGGAGCGCTACACATGGAACGGAACCGCATTCGATCGCGTGCACGACTGATCTCCTCGACCACCGCGTCACGCATCGGCGTCACCCGGGGGCTCGCGCTCGCACTGGCACTGCTGCTGCCGGTGGGCTGCGTGAACGCCCTCGACAAGGCCCGCATCGCGTGGTCCGACGGCGAAGGCGACTTCGACGAGGCCGAGGAACTCTACCGCGATGCCATCGACCACGAGAAGTACCGCGAGGAGGGCACGCAGGAGCTGGTCGAGATCTACCTGCAGCAGGCCCGCGAGCAGCGCGATCGTCCGAAGGTCGCCGAGAGCCTCTACAAGAAGGCGCTCAAGCTCGATCCCAACAACGAAGAGGCGCTCGAGGGCCGCGCCCGCGCGCTGATCGGCCGCGGCATGCCCGACGAGGCCTTCGCGCTGGTCGAGGAGGGCAGCAAGACCAAGTGTCGCGGCTGCAAGCGTCTGCTCGCGGTGCTGCTGATCGACCGCGCCGATCGCTACTACCACGCGCAGATGTGGCCGCAGGCCGAGGCCGACTACAGCCGCGCGCTGGCGATCATCCCCAACGCCGCGGTCGCGCTCGGCGTGGTGCGCTGTCGCATCGCCCGCGGCGCCACCGAGGAGGCCGCGCAGGCGCTGGCCCCCGCCGCCGATCTGATCGGCGTGCAGGACGTGGATCAGCGGGGCCAGTTCCTCGAGCTGCGTCGCATCGTGGTGCTCGCGGTGCTCGCCGCCGACAAGCCCGAACTCGCCGACCGCCTGCTCGACATGGCGCCCGCGGGCGTCGGCGCCGAGGAGCAGCTGGGCCTCGCGATCGAGGTCGCGTACGAGCTCGAGAAGCTGGGCAAGACCGAGATCGCGCTCGACCGCCTCGAGACCCTGGTCAAGCACGCCGAGGAGGGCAAGCTCAAGGTCTCGGCCGAGCGCGTGGCCGAGCTGCGCGAGCGCCTCGCGGGGCTGTACATCGCCCGCAGCGCGCAGCGGCTGGCGAAGAACGAGGTCCCCGGCGCCGACGAGGACCTCGCACGCGCGCTCGAGCTGCGGCCGGCCGATCCATCGCTGCAGCTGCAGCGCGTGCTGGCGATCGCCGGCAAGGGCAAGCTGCCGGACGCCGAGGCGGCGCTCGGCAAGATCGATCCCTCGACCGGCGGCTACGCGCAGGTGTGGTCGATCCTCCTGACGATCCGCGTGCACGACATGATCGCCAGCGGCCGCATCGACGCCGCGCGCGAGCAGCTCGAGCGCGCCAAGTCGAAGACGCCAGAGCTGCCCGAGGTCCACATCGCGACCGCCGACCTGCTGCGCCACACCGAGGTCAACCTGCGCAAGAAGGACGCCGCGGCGCTGCGCAGCACCGGGTTGGTCAAGTACCCCGGCGGCAAGATCACGCGGTTGGGCGAAGCGCTGAGCGAGCTCGACTGGTCGAAGCAGAGCGTCTCGGGCCTCGGCGCGGCGTACCCGTACCGTGCGCCCGGCAGCGAGCAGAAGCTCGAGGGCCTGCGCACCGACATCGCCAAGGACTACCCGTTCGCGGTGAAATTCGCGGAGAAGGCCGAGGCGACCCTGGTGCTGAAGAACAACCGCGCCGAGCCGGTCACCGCGACCGTGAAGTGCGGCAGCTTCGACGCGGAGGCCAAGCTCGCACCCTCGAGCAGCTCGCGTGTGCAGGTGAGCAAGCCCGGCTTCTGCGAGCTGAACCTCGGCGGCAAGGCCGTGACCTACGTCGCGGAGCCGTACACCGAGGTCGAGATCCCACTGTAGCGCGGGCGACCTCGCGGCGCGGGCGCGTGTGCCCCTCGCCGCACGCACGTTCAGACACTCACGACCCTCGGGGCTGCCATGAGCCCGATCCCCTCGGGCGTGACCGCGGGCCAACCGGCGGCGATGCGCGATCGCAGCGCATCGCTCGCGCGTGACCCACCGTGGGTCGCCACCGGACGGCGTCGGTGCGCGCCCATCGGGCACCACCCCTGGTAGAGTACTCGGGCGTGCCAAGCTGCCCACACCGCAAGATCCGCCCGCTGGGCGAGGGTGCGGTGGGCGACGTGCACCTGTGCGTCGACGTGTTCCGCCGCCGGCTCGTGGTGGTGAAGTGGCTGCGCGCCGAGGTCCACGAGGGCAGCGAGGCTGCGGTCCGCTTCCAGCGTGAGGCGCAGCTGATGAGTGGCGCCAACTTCGACGGCGTCATCAAGGTCGAGCACTTCGGCAGCGACGAGTACGGCCGCACCTGGATGGCCATGGAGTTCGTCGACGGCGTGTCGCCGGCCGGCGCCATCGGCGAGGGCGACACCTGGGGGGTGCACCGGTTGCTCGCCGGCGTCGGCCGCAGCCTCGACGAGCTCCACGGACTCGGGGTCGTCCACCGCGACCTCAAGCCCGACAACGTCCTGTTGCGCAATCAGCCCAATGGGCCGAGCGGCTGGGACCCCGTGATCATCGATCTCGGGATCGCGAAGTGGCTCGCCCACGAGGCCGCGACCGCGACGGGCTCGGTGTTCGGCACGCCGCACTACATGAGCCCGGAGCAGTTCCGCGACACCAAGCACGTGGGCCCGGCGACCGATCGCTATGCCTTGGCGGTGATCGCCTTCGAGCTGCTGTCCGGCCGGCTGCCCTACGACGGTCGGTCGCTGCCGGAGCTGCTGCACCAGCACATGGAATCGGAGATTCCGGCGCTGTCGATCGCGCTCAAGGGGCGCGCGCGGGCCACCGTGATGGACTCCGGCGCCGCAGCGGACACCCGCGTGCCGTCGCCGCACCTCGACGTGTTCATGCGGCGCGCGATGGCCAAGCAACCCGCGGCGCGCTTCGGCTCGGGCCGCGAGATGGCGGCCGCATTCCAGACCGCCGCCACCGCCGACGGCCTGTGGTACGAGCCCGACACCGTCGAGCCGCTGTTCGAGCGCTTGGTGCGGCCGATCGTCGAGATGACCTACGCCGGGGCGGTGCATCGCTTCGACATGCGCGAGGGGCCGATCGTGATCGGTCGCCACGAGGCGTGCCAGCTGGTGGTGACCTCGCCGCGCATGAGTCGGCTGCATGCCTGCGTGTACGCGCACCGTGGTCGCATCTGGATCGCCGATCTGCAGAGCCAGAACGGCACGCAGTACCAGGGCCGCGCGCTCGCGGCCGCGGTGCCGGTGCCGATCCGCGCCGACGGCGAGGGCGCGCCGATCCGGCTGTACGATCAGGACCTCGAGATCCGCGCCGTCGAGTCGTGAACCATGACGAGCTGGGGCTGGCCGAGCGCGTTGCTGTTCGGGCCCGCGCTGGCGTGGACGGCCGCGGTGACGGTGGGCAGCGCGTGGACGCTGCTCGACGACGACGCCTGGCGCCCGATCGATCGCCGCGCTGCCGCCGTCGTGGGTGACGACGACTGCCGCAGCTGCCACCCCGAGAAGTGGCGCAGCTGGCACGACAGCTACCACCGGACCATGACGCAGGTGGTCGACGACGCCGGCAGCCGCATCGCGGCGCCGTTTCTCGGCGAGCAGCTGACCACGCTCGGCTTCACCGCCACGATGGATCGCAGCGCCGACGGTCGGCCGCACCTGCGCGTCGTCGATGCCGAGGGCGCAGCGGTGATCGATGCCGACGTCGAGCTCACGGTCGGCAGCCATCGCGTGCAGCAGTACGTCGCGCGCATCGATCGCGGGGGCGGGCCCGACGAGCGCTGGCGCCTGCCGCTGGCGTGGCACCTCGGCGAGGCGCGATGGATCCACCTCGACACTGCATTCCTCGCCGAGGATGGCGTGAACGGCTCGCGCGACGACTACCTGCGGCACTTCGTGCGCTACAACGACAACTGCCTGTTCTGCCACAACACCGAGCCGTCGCCGGGGCTCGAGCAGGGGCGCTGGCACACCACCGTGGGGCAGTGGGGCATCGGCTGCGAGGCGTGCCACGGCCGCGCGTCGGCGCACGTGCAGCGGCAGGCCTCGCCGCTGCGTCGGGTGTGGTCGGTCGCCGGCCCCGACCCCGCCATCGTCGATCCGGGCGCACTGACACCCGAGCGCGCGGCCGACGTGTGCGGCCGTTGCCACGGCCAGCGCATCGGCCTCGACATCGATCGCATCCTCGCCGTGGGCGACGGCTTCGTGCCCGGCGAGTCGCTCGCGGCGGTGTCGCGGCCGATCCTGCGCGACGCCCACCTCGGCGACGATCCCGACACGCCGTTTGCGACGCGCTTCTGGCCCGACGCGACCCCACGGCTGTCGGCCCACGAGTACCAGGGCCTGCTGGCCTCACCGTGCCACGACGACGGCCGCGGGCTGCACTGCAACGACTGCCACGACATGCACGGCGACACGCCCTCGATGCAGCTGCGCCGCGACTTCGATCGCAGCGGCACCTGCGTGCGCTGCCACGACACGGCGACGCTCTCGGCGGGTGCGCGGCACGGTGGCCACGGCGCGTCGGTCGATTGCATGGACTGCCACATGCCGCGCACCAGCTACGGCCTGTTGCAGGGCATGATCAGCCACCGCGTCACGAGCCCCGATCCGGGGGCTGCGGTGGGGCTGCACGATCGCCCCGACGCGTGCACGCAGTGCCACGTCGATCGCGACCGCTCGTGGGCCGCCGCGGCCATGTCGCGCGTGGGCCTCGCGGGCACCGAGCCGGCGCGGGGCCCCGACGCGCGCGAGAGCTGGGGCCCGCGGGTGCTGCTCGATCTGCACGGCGGCGATCCGATCCAGCGCGCGCTCGCGGTCGATGCCCTGGCCCAGCCGCGCGCGACCGCGTCGGCGTCGCAGCGGCTGTCGTGGGTGGTCGATGCGATGGCCGACGACTACGCCGCGGTGCGATGGATGGCATGGGTGGCCGCGCGTCGTCTCGCCGCGGACGCCGACGACGGCGCGAGGGTTCGCGCGGCGCTGGCGGATTTCGATCCCGAGGCCGAGCCGGCGTCGCGGTTGCCGGCATGGCAGGCGATCCGGGCGGCGCTCGGGCCCGGCGCGTTCGACGACGCGCCCGCGCGCCGCGAGGCGCTCGAGGCCAGCCGCGACGCGCAGGCGATCTGGATCGGCGAGTGAGCAATCCCTGTGTCGAGGTACTAGGATGCGGTGAGCAACCAGTGGAGCACGCCCGTCACGTTCGCTTGTCGCTGGGCTTGTTGGCGATCTTCCTCGCCAGCGGCCTGTGGCTCGAGGCGATGATCGGCCTGCGGGCCGGCGACTGGATCGACGATCCACTGCGCCGCGAGTTCCTGCGCCTGGGCCACGCCCACGGCGGCCTGCTCGCGCTGGTGAACCTCGTGCTCGCGTGGGCGATGACGCAGCTCGGCACACCTGCGACGTGGGCAGGGCGGGTGCGCCGCGCATCGCTGCTGGGCGCTGCGCTGGTCGGCGGCGGCTTCATGGGTGGCGGGCTCTGGCATGCCGCCGCCGATCCCGGGCCGCTCGTGCTGGTGGTCCCGGCCGGCGCCATGATGCTGTTGGCGAGCGTGGTCGCGGTCGCAGCGGTGGCGGGCACCGCGGCCGCGCCACCGCCCGCGGACGACCCCTGACGAGCATCGTGCGACGGTCGGCCACGAGGTCGCGTCGTGGGGGACGAACGGGCGCCAAGACGGCGTCCGTGCGGGAGCTCCAGCGATGTTCGACCACCGGACCCAACACCTCCTCGCGCGCCTGCGCCCCCTGGGGCCGCTGCTCGCGGCGCTGCTCGCCTGCGACGTCGGCCCCGGCGACGACGCGGCCGCCGAGGGTGAAGCAGCCGGCTCCAACGCCGACGCCGCGGACTCCGGCGCGTCGCAACCGACCGACTGCGACGCGAACGTCGGCGATGGCGTCACCCAGTGCACGCTCGAGACCTGCGCTGCGGGCAGCTACTGCGAGGTCGACGGGATCTGCTCGTCCGGGTGTCGCAGCTCGCTGAACTGCGGCAGCGGCGAGTCGTGCGATCTGCGTGCGCCGGCGCCGAACGCCGACGACACCTTCGAGATCGGTGTGTGCCGTGTGCCGGGGCCGTGGTGTGGCGTCGCCACCGGCGCGAGCGACGACGACGGGTCCGACAGCGCGGCCCCCAGCTGCGAGCCCGTGCAGGGCAACTATGCGATGTTCCTCGACACCGACTCGCCGTCGGCCTGCGACGACGCGTTCTCGGGCCTGACGATGTGTTCGGTCGCGCAGGACGGCTGCGCGCTGACGTGGGGCTGCGACACGAACTTCGGCCTGAACTTTCCGCCGGGGCTTCTCGACGGCAACGTGTATCAGGGCAGCGGCATGATCATGGGGGTGCCGTTCGCGTGCACGGTCGAGTTCGCGTGGACGCAGAGCAGCGCGCTCACGTTCTCGTGCTCGGCCAACTTCGGGCAGGCGGTGGTGTGCAACGGCTGGGGTGTATGAGGGCGGCCGATGCCTCGCGTCAGCCGTCGAACAGCCCCAGCTGCCGCGACGGCGGCGGCTCGCGCGGCACGGCGCGGCGTTGCTGGGCCGGCAGCAGCGCGCGCGCGAGCGCGGCCTCGCGGCGAAAGAAGCCCTCGGTGTGGAAGGTGTCGCGCAGGCGCAGCAGCTCGAAGTCGAAGTGGTGACACAGCTCGTGCAGCAGCGTGCGCACGAAGCTGCGGTAGGCGACCGGTCGATGGTGCGCCGCGGTTCGCATCCACACGCGGATGACGGCGCTGCCGTCCTCGTCGCGCTCGTACAGGCCGTGGAGCTCGCCGCTGCGATCGCTGGGGCGATGCGCGAGCACGCGGACCACCACCGGCGTGGCGCCCAGCTGCGTGCACAGTCCGGCCGCGAGCGCGCGCGCGCCGGCGCCGGTGCGCCGTCGATCGTCGGCCGCGAGCCCGTGCTCGATGGTCGCGAGCGCGGCCTGCAGTGCACCGGCGTCGGGCACCGCGAGCGTGACCACCGCGTCGCTCTTGCGGTAGGTCGCGCGGTCGCGGCTCGACAGCCGTTGGTAGTAGGCGAAGCGCGACGGCGGCCCGGGCACGGCGCCCCGAGGATAGCGCGACCTCGCGGGGGCGCACGCCGGCGTCACAGCAGCGGCGAGACCACCCGCGCGGCGCCCTCGCCGACGCGCTGCCACCAACGTCGGGTCTCGCGCATCGCGAGGGTGACCTCGCGCGCGGCGGTGAGGTCCTCGATGAAGCGGATGCCGAGCGCGCGGGTGACCTCGGCGTCGTAGAACATGGCGATCACCTCGTAGTTGAGGTGGAAGCTGCGCACGTCCATGTTGGCGGAGCCGACCAGCGCGACGTCGTCGAACAAGGCGTACTTCGCGTGCAGCATGCCGCCGTGGTACTCGAACACGCGCGCGCCCGACTCGAGCAGCTCGTCGTAGTAGCTCGACGCTGCGAACGCGACCAGCCGTGAGTCGTTGGCCGCCGGCGTGGGTACCAACACCCGCACGTCGACCCCGCGCAGTGCCGCGGTGCGGATCGCCAGCAGCAGCGGATCGTCGGGCACGAAGTAGGGCGTCACGATCCACACGCGAGCGGTGGCGATCGCGATGCTGGCGACGACCTGGGTCGCGATGGCTTCGTCGTTGGGCGCGTCGGGGCCGCTCGGGATCACCTGCATGAGTGCGCCCTGTCGCGTGGGCGGTCGTGGCGGCAGCGCCTGGAACGGATCGCCGGCCCGCAGCCGACGCTCGCGCTCGCGCTCGCCCCCGGTCCGAGGCCCGCGACGCCGGGGTCGCCTGGCGTCGAGGTCCCGCAGCTCCTGCGGCAGCTGGCCGTGGGTGTCGAGCACCTGGCCCGTCGACGACAGCCAATCCTCGAGGAACACCGCGTCGAGCCCGAGCACCGCGTCGCCGCGCACCTCGACCATCAGGTCGCGCCAGCGTCGGTCGTCGAGCTGGCCGGCGTACTCGTCGCCGACGTTGACCCCGCCGATGAAGCCACAGCGACCGTCGACCACCACGATCTTGCGGTGGTTGCGGAAGTTGAGCCGCGAACGCCACGGTCGCCAGCCCAAGCGCAGCTTGCCGAAGCGCGCCACCTCACCGCCGGCCTCGAGCAGCGGGCCGAAGTGCCGCGCGCCGACACCGACGCTGCCCATGTCGTCGACCAACACGCGCACGCGCACCCCCGCGCGGGCACGTGCGGCCAGGCGCATCACGAGGTCGCGACCGGTGTCGTCGTCGTGCCAGATGTAGAACAGCAGGTGGATGAACGACTCCGCGCCGTCGATCGCCGCGCGCATGGCCGCGAAGATGCCCTCGGGATCGGACAGCACGCGCACGTCGACCGCGCGACGCACGGGCGCCGCCGCGGTCGCGATCGCCAATCGCACCAGGCCCCGCGGCAGCGGCGGCAGCTCGTCGGGCTGCGCGGCGACGGTGGCGACGCCCCGCAGCGCCTCGATGGGCCGCACGATGCGGCGCTGGCGGACCTTGCGACGGCGCCGCACGCTGCGGCTCAGCAGCATGTACGCCAGCAGCCCCAGCACGGGCACGAACACCAGCGCGAGCACCAGCGCCAAGGTGGTGGTCGGACGGCGGCGCTCGAGCACCACCACCGTCGAGATGGCGATCGCGTAGGCCACGAACGCGACCTCGAGCGCGACCGCGGTGTGATCCGCCCACCACGACGCGGCCATCAGCACGGCCAACGGCGTGGCCACTGGCATGGCGAGGGGCACGCGCCGGCATGATAGACCAAGCCGCCGCCGGCGCCCGGCGTCGGGCTCACGACGCCGGGGCGTCGCAGATCGGGCTGTCGAGGCTGGCGGCGATGCAGGCCGGCTCGGCGCCGTCGCCGAGCCACGCGGTGCGGCACGCCAGGGCCGCGGGCTCGTCGTGCAGTGCGTCGTGGCAGCGGGCCTCGCAGTCGTCGAGGGTGGTCCATGTCGCGCCGTCGCCACACGCGGCGTCGAACGCCTGGCAGTACGCGGCGCACGTCCGCGCCGGCAACGGGCGTGCGATGGCGGCCGGGGTCACCGTCCGATCACGATCGGGGCGCGGCGCCACCGCGCGTGCCCACGCGTCCGGCGGGTCGACGCCGTCGAACGCCGCCGCGCCCGTCGTCGCGTCGTCGTCGTCGAGGGCCAGCTGCTCGGGCTCGACGGGCGCGCACGCGAGCAGCGCGAGCCCGCTCCACCAGGTCGCGATACGCCCGGCGAAGGCCAGCGGTCGTGGACCCGTGCGCGTCACGGCGTCCCCATCGACCGAAACCGTCCGGCATTGAGCCGCGGGTTGCTTCCGGGCTACGCTTGCGCCCGCAAGATGCCGTCGTTGTTGCAGGTGCTGCACGATGCGACCGGGCACGGTGCGATGGAGATCGTGCTCGAGCCCGACCGACACCCGACGCTGCGCACGTCGCTGGGCGTGGAGACGATGGACACCGTGCTGGCGGAGAGCGAGCTCTTCGATGCGCTCGCCGGTGTGCTCGGCCCCGACCAGCAGGCCGAGCTCGCGGTCGGCAACGTGGTCGAGTTCCAGGTCCACGACGGCGTCGCGCGCTGGCAGCTCGTGGCGGAGGCCGGTCGCGACGGCGTGGTCGTGCGCGGCCGCACCGGCGAGGCCGCGGTGGCGGAGGTCGGCGTGCCGCTCGAGCTACCGCCGCTGCGTCGCACCGAAGGCGCGCCGATCGCCGGCGGTGCAGTGCCCGGGCCCCGCAAGACCCGCGACACCGCGTGGGACCTGCCCGCGGTCACCACGACGCCACCACCCACGCCCGGCCCGGCGCAGATTCCCAGCTGGCTGGTCGCGGGCGGTGGCGACGACGGCGGTGCGGCGCTCACGATCGAGCCCGACCCGATCGACTTCGCGATCCGCCGGCGACCGCCGACCGGCGAGCCACCGGCCTCGCTCGAGGACGCGACCGAGAGCTCGGCGCCGATCCAGGGCCGCAGCGATCCGTTCGCAGGGGTCGCCGCCGAGCTGCCCGACGGCGCGCTGTGCCTGGTGCGGGGACACGGCCACGGCGAACGCATTGCGCGACACCTCGGGCCCTACGCGTTGATCCTCGATCGCAGCGAGGCCAGCGGCGTGCGCTCCGACCTGCCCAACCCGACCTTCGTGCTGCGCCTCGAAGACCCCAGCGAGCTGCTGGGTTGGATGCTGCGCCGCGTCGAGGAGGGCGCGCGGGTGATCGTCGAAGTGCAGGCGCGCAGCGTCGCGGGCGCGCGCAGGGTGTTGCTCGGCATCAACGCAGCCGCCAGCGCGCAGGCGTGGCTGACCGCGGTGCCGACGTTCTGGGTGACCGACGAACAGGGCCGCTGGCAGCTGACGCGCGAGTAGTCGAGCGTCACGCGACGCGGACGAGCTGGCGGGTGTCATGGCGCGCCACGCAATTGCGCCCCAGCGTCTTGGCGCGGTAGAGCGCCGCGTCGGCGGCCTCGATCATCTGCGACGGCGTCGGCGGCGACTCGAATTGGTCGGTGGCAGACACCCCCACCGAGACCGTACGCGCGCCGGCCGGGGTCGCGCCGGTGCTCTGCAGCGCGAAGGCATGGCGCACGCGCTCGCCGATCTCGACGGCGGCGTCGATACCCGCGCCGTCGGCGACGATCGCGAACTCCTCGCCGCCGTAGCGGTAGCAAGCGTCGCCGGTGCGCACGACGTCGATCATCAGGCGGCCGAAGAACGCCAGCAGCGCGTCGCCGGCGGTGTGGCCGAGCGAGTCGTTCACGCGCTTGAAGTGATCGATGTCGAGCATCAGCAGGGCGACCCGCCCGCCACTGTCGCGCGCGTGGGCGAGCTGCTGCGGGAAGTTCTCGTCGAAGCTGCGGCGATTGGCGACGCCGGTGAGGTCGTCGACCGCGGCCAGCCGCGCGAGCGCCCGGCTACGCGCCTCGAGGTCGCGCGTGAGCGAGCGAATGCGGAGCATCGCGGTGAGCCGCACGCGCAGCTCGAGCACGTCGACGGGCTTGGACAGGAAGTCGTCGGCACCGGCCGCCACGCCCTGCTCGCGCGAGCGACGATCGGCCAGCGCCGTGAGGAAGACGATGGGCACGTACGAGCGCGAGCGCGCCCGCAGCAGGCGCGTCAGTCGGAAGCCGTCGACGCCGGGCATGACCGCGTCCATCAGCACGAGATCGATTTCCTGCTCGCTGAAGGCCCGCAACGCCGCCGTCCAGCCGTTGCACACCGTGGTCCGATGGCCCAGCTCGCGCACGGTCGCGGCCACGGTGTGGGCCGAGACAGGATCGTCGTCGACCACCAGCACGTGCGCGGAGGCGAGCGACGGTTCGAGCGCGGGGGGCAGGGTCACGGCGGCGAGAGGGCCGATTGCACGGCGGCGTCGAGATCTCGATAGCTGCGCAGCGACGGCGCGAGGTCGTCCTCGAGCGTGTCGGCCACCTCGACCAAATCGGCATGACCGAGCGCCGGCTGTAGCCCTTCGAGGATGCCGAGGATGTGCTCGTGGTAGTCGCGTACCGCCAGCGACTGGTCGGGCGAGCGTTCGCCGACGGAGTCCTGGATCAGGAGGAGAAAGCGCAGGAAGTGCTCGAGGTCATCGGTGGAGTCGCCGAGCGCTGCGAGCGCGGCTTGATCGCGTCCGTCCCGGAGCGCGGTCGCGATCTCGGCCATGCGACCCGCGAGCAGGTCGGCGTAAGGGAGCGCGCCGGCGGCGGCACGTTGGGCGAACAGGGACTCTTCGGTGGTGGACATTGGGGGTTCCTTTAGCAGGCCATCGGCAGGTCCGGCGCGGCGGACATCGTCGGCGCCACGCTCGGCGACATGCGCACGGCGGGGCCCTGCGGGCACGCCGGCAGGCTCAGCTCCACCGCCAGCTCGTCGCCGCACTGACCCAGGCGCAGGGTCCCACCCAGGCCTTCGACCAGGCGGCGGCAGTGCGCCACGGTGCGATCGCAGTGGCTGTCGGGTGCGTCCTTCGCGAGCGCGCGGACCATGCCGAGCGGCGGCACGTCGTGACCCGCGATGAACACCCGCACGTGGCGGTCGCGCTCGACCACCACCACATGGATGTCGTCGTGCTCACCGCCCTCGTCGCAGGAGCGCAGGCGTGCCGCGAGCACGCCCGCCATCGCGAACGCGAGCGCGGTGCCGTCGCCCGCGACCGTCGGTTGGCCGGCAGCGAGCTGCAGCACGACGTTGAGGTTGCGCGGGTTCACGTGGGCGGTCACCCGTGCGACCGCGGTCGCGACCAGGAGGTTCACGTCGGTCAGACCCTGCTCGTGCTGGCGGCCGAAGTGGCTGTCGTTGGCGGCCTCCCCACCGACGGCGAAGGGGAGCGGCTGCAGGGACAGGGTGGGGATGGAGGTGCGAAACGGCATCGGCTTGGCTTTCGGGCGGGGGACGTGGGCTCTGCTCGGGGCGCTTCAGGCGACGTCCGAGAGCATGCGGGCGGCGTTGTCGTTGCGATCGGAGGGGCGGGGCAGGCGGGCACGGGCGCGATCGAGCTCGACGCGCATCGTGTCGCAGGCCGCAAGCAGTCGTTCGTCGAGGCTGACCAGCATGCGGGCCAGGCTGCGAGTGGCGGGGGTGGCGGTGCCCTCGGGCAGCTCGGCGAGCCGCTCACCGCGGGCGAGGGCGAAGGTCGCGAGCGCCATCGCGGTGACCTCGTGGCGATCACAGGCGTCACACATCGCGGCGGTCATGTCGACCAGCTCGCGCAGGAGCTCCTCGGTCGCAGTGCTCACGTGCCACCGCCTTCGACCGAGCCGACCGCGGTGGCCCAGCTCTCGCGCAGCTCGCCCAGCAGCTTGACGACCGGCACGATGGGCGCGCCGTCCATGCGGATGTTGGCGAGGCTGAGCTGCTCCTGGAAGAACAGGTACAGCTTGTCGAGGTGCTCACACAGCTCGGGTGCGACCTTGTGGTCGAGGGTCCCGCGTAGCTCGCCGAGGATCGCCGACGCCTTGGAGATGGCGATCCCCTTCGCCGCGACGTCACCGGCGAGGATGTGCTGCTGGGCGGTCCGACAGAAGCGAATGCAACCGTCGTAGAGCGCCAGCAGGATCTGCCCCGGCGACGAGGACTCGATCTGCGTGGTCTTGTACTTCCGCGCGACCGCGAGGGACATGCCCTCGAACTACTTCAGGAACTGTGCCAGATACGACTGCTGGCCCTGCAACGTGCTCATGGTCTGCTCGAGTGCCGAGTACTGCTGCGTGAGCGAAGACTCGAAGCGGTCGAGGTACGCCTGCATGTTCTCGATTTGCTTGTCGTTCGCGGCAATCGTGTCGGTCAGACCCTTCTTGCGCGTGGTCAGCAAGCCGTCGGTCTTCGAGGTGTAGCCCTCCACCAAGTCGCCGAGCAGCTTGCTCATGCCCGAGTTGGTACCGTCACCGGCGAAGTATGTAGCGGCCCGTCCGAAGTCGGCCGCCAGTGCACTGTCGAGATCGGTGCCGTCGAGCGTCAGGGTTCCGTCGCGCTGCGTCTGGATTCCGAGGTCGGCCAGCTGCAGCGTGCTCCCACCCACGCCCACGAGGCCCGGGATGGGACTCGAGATCAACGCCGAAAGGCCCTGCTCGATGGTGCGCACCGTCGAGTCGCCGTTGAGCGTCGAGGTGTCCTTGCCGACGCCCGACTGGTTCTGGATGATGCGCGCGACCGAGTTGTAGGCGTCGACGAAGGACTGCAGCTTGGTCTTGACGCCGGCGGGATCGGCCTTGACCTCGAGGTTCACCGGACCTGTGCTCTCGCTGCGCAGCTCGAGCGTGGTGCCGGGCAACACGTCGGTGAGCACGTTGCTCGCGCTGGTCACGGGGAAGCCGTCGACGGTGAGGGCGGCGTCGGTGGCCGCCTGCACCGTGTTGCCCGCGCCGCTCAGGTTGAGGCCGAGGCCGGTGTCGGTGAAGGTGATGCCGTTGTCCTCGCCGGTACTGCGGCCGACGACCTGCAGGCGATAGCGGGTGCCGTCGAACAGGATGCCGGCGCTGGCGTCCGCGCCCGAGGCGTTGATGGCCGCGGCAACGTCGCGCAGGCTCGCGCCAGCGTCGATCGAGATCGCGGTCTGGGTGCCATTGATGTCGAGGGTGAGGGTCTGCGCGCTACCGGACAGCGCCGCGGTGGCGTCGGTGACGGGGTCGGAGTACGTGCGTTGGGCGTGCGCGAGGCTGCTGACCTCGATGGCGTAGTTGCCCGGTACGCTGGTGCCGCTGGTGGTCACCTTGACGACGCCGTCGTCGGAGCTGGTGCCGGCGTACGAGAGGAAGTCACCGGCGCTGCCGAGCTTCTCGGCGGCGGTCTTGAGCGCCGACAGGGCCGACGACAGCTGGTCGACGATGCGGCCTTGGGCGCTGTAGTCGTCGTTCTTGGCCTGCAGGCGCAGCATCGGCACCCGCTCGACACCGACCAAGGCGCTGATGATGGACTTGGTGTCGAGGCCGGAGGCCAGACCTGAAAAGCTGATGGCGGCCATGGGGTGTCGCTGACTCCGCGGGTCGTGGCATCGCCCGCGCCGCGCGAAACCTTGAGCGGCCCACGTCGGTGCGACGCCGCCCACGTTGCCGCGCAAAACGAAGACGCCCCCGCCGTGGGCGCCATGCGGGCGCCCGCTGCGGGGGCTGCGTGTGGTTCTGGCCTGGGCCGGCCCGTCGATGGGCCGACCCGCCGGCCGCGGTGCGTCAGAGCAGCTGCAGGGCCGACGACGGTCCCTGGTTGGCCTGCGCCAGCATCGCGGTGCCCGCCTGCATCAAGATCTGGTTCTTGGTGAGGTTGGCGGTCTCCTCTGCGACGTCGACGTCGATGATGCGCGAGTTCGCAGCGGAGAGGTTGGTCGAGTACGTGTCGAGGTTCGACATCGTGGTCGACAGTCGGTTCTGCATGGCACCGAGGCCTGCACGCCTCGTCGAGATGCTCTGGATCGCGGTGTCGAGCGCGGTGATGGCCGAGTCGGCACCGGAGGTCGAGCTGATGGTCGAGGCGCTGATCCCGAGTGCACTCGCACTCGAGGTGGCGATCGAGATGGTCAGCCGATCGTCGGAGGTCGTGTCCTTGCCGACCTGGAACGCGAGGCCAGTGGCTTGGCTGCCGTCGAGCAGATCCACGCCGTTGAACTCGGTGGTGTTGACGATGCGGTCGACCTCGGAGCGAAGCTGCCCGAACTCGTCGTTCAGGTAGCCGCGCTGCTGGGTGTTGACCGTGCCGTTGCGGGCCTGGACCGACAGCTCACGCATGCGCGTGAGCAGCCCGCCGATCTCCTTGAGAGAACCATCCGCAGTCTGGATCATGCTGACGCCGTCGTTTGCGTTGCGGCGGGCCTGATTCAGGCTCGAGATGCTGGCCTTGAAGTCCTCGGAGATCGCGAGCCCTGCGGCGTCGTCGGCTGCGGATTGCACCCGCAGGCCGGACGACAGACGCGAGATGCTCTTCTGCAGGTCAGCCGAGGTCTTGCTCAGGTTGCCCTGAGCGGTGAGGGACGACACGTTCGTGCGAACGGACAGTGACATGGTCTTGCTTCCTTCGTGGAGTTCCCCGCGCTGCGGGGACGGGCATGCGTGCCCGGGTCCGGGGTATGGGTGAACCGGACGCGCGCCCCCTGGAACGCGCGCGCGGCTTGGGCACCAAGGTCAAGTCAGGCGGATCCTTCCCGCGCGGTTGAGGGCGGCCGGAGCCGACCTGCCCCGCGTGGGCAAGCTCGAGTCGTGCGCGACGAGACGCGCGGGAACGGGAAGTCATGGGTGGGGTCCTGCTTTCGAGGGAGGTCGTGGGGTTGGAGATCGTGGTGGGGGAGCTCGAGGGGAAGCAGCGTGTGCGGTCGATGCCACCGCGCCCATGCGCGGGCGCGGTGACATCGAGCCGGCCGTCGGCGCTAGCCGAGCAGCTGCAGGGCGGACTGCGGGCCCTGGTTGGCCTGCGCCAACATGGCGGTGCCGGCCTGCATCAAGATCTGGTTCTTCGTCAGCGAGGCGGTCTCGCTCGCGACGTCGACATCGACGATGCGCGAGTTGGCGGCGGCCAGGTTGGTCGAGTACGTGTCGAGGTTCGACATCGTGGTCGACAGTCGGTTCTGCATCGCGCCGAGGCCTGCACGCCTCGTCGAGATGCTCTGGATCGCGGTGTCGAGCGCGGTGATGGCCGAGTCGGCACCCGAGGTCGAGCTGATGGTCGATGCGCTGACCCCGAGCGCGCTCGCGCTCGAGGTCGCGATCGACATGGTCAGGCGATCGTCGGTCGAGGTGTCCTTGCCGACCTGGAAGTCGAGGCCACCGGCCTGGCTGCCGTCGAGCAGATCCACGCCGTTGAACTCGGTGGTGTTGACGATGCGGTCGATCTCGGAGCGCAGCTGCCCGAACTCGTCGTTGAGGTAGCCGCGTTGCTGGGTGTTGACGGTGCCGTTGCGGGCCTGGACCGACAGCTCACGCATGCGCGTGAGCAGGCCGCCGATTTCCTTGAGCGAGCCGTCCGCGGTCTGGATCATGCTGACGCCGTCGTTTGCGTTGCGGCGGGCCTGATCGAGCGAGCGGATGCTGGCCTTGAAGTCCTCCGAGATGGCGAGGCCGGCCGCGTCGTCGGCGGCGGACTCGACCCGGAGGCCTGAGGAGAGCCTCGAGATGCTCTTCTGCAGGTCGGCGGAGGTCTTGCCGAGATTGCTCTGGGCTGTGAGTGAGGAGACGTTGGTACGTACGGAGATGGACATTGCGATTTCCTTCGTGGAAGTCCCCGCGGGTGCGGGGCCGGGCATTCATGCCCGCGCTCGAGGTCGGATGGGTGGCAGCGATGCGTGCGCCTCGAGAACGCGCGCCCGCCGTTGCCGTGTGGTGGTTGTCGTTGGTGTTGCGGTTGGTTCGGACTGGTGGAGGAGGTGCGCTCGTCTCTCTCGATGCGGTCGCGCTCGGCGTGGTGTCGGCGTCGACCGATCGCGCGTGGATCGGGGCGTGGTGCGGGTGATGGAAGAGCTACTGGGGTGCGGTTCGAGGGACGAAAGTCGTGGGGTCATCGACCCCGACTCGCGACCCGCGGAGACGCGGCTCGGACCCCATTTCGAGCGACGCCTCCGCGGGTGCGAGTACTAGCCTCCGAGCAGCTGCAGGGCCGCCTGCGGCGCCTGGTTGGCCTGCGCGAGCATGGCGGTGCTGGCCTGCAGCAAGATGTTGTGCTTGGTGAGCTCGGCGGTCTCGCTCGCGACGTCGACGTCGACGATGCGCGAGTTGGCGGCCGAGAGGTTGGTCGAGTAGGTGTCGAGGTTCGACATCGTGACCTGCAGACGGTTCTGCATGGCGCCGATGGCCGCGCGGCGGGTCGAGATGCCCTCGATCGCCAGGTCGAGCGCGTTGATGGCGGAGTCGCTGCCACCGGTGCTGCTGATCACCGCGGTCGAGAGGCCCAGCGCGCTGGTCGAGCTGGTCGCGATCGACAGCGTGAGGCGATCGTCGGCGGTGGTGCCGGCGCCGACCTGGAACTCGATGCCGGTCGACTGCGAGCCGTCGATGAGCTGGATGCCGTTGAACTCGGTGGTCGAGACGATGCGATCGATCTCGCTCTTGAGCTGCTGGAACTCGTCGTCCAGGAAGCCGCGCTGGCTGGTGTTGTTGGTACCGTTGCGCGACTGCACGGCGAGCTCGCGCATGCGCTTGAGCAGGTTGCCGACCTCGCCGAACGCACCGTCGGCGGTCTGCGCCAGGCTCACGCCGTCGTTGGCGTTGCGCTTGGCCTGATCGAGGCTGCGGATGTTGGCCTTGAAGTCCTCCGAGATGGCCAGACCGGCGGCATCGTCGGCGGCCGACCGGACGCGGAGGCCCGAGGACAGCCGCGCGATGTTCTCGGCGAGTCCCGAGCTGGCGGCGGCGAGGTTGCGTTGGGCGATGAGAGAGGAGGGGTTGGTCTTGACGCTGAGCATTGGAGAGTTCCCTTCGTGGGATCCGCCCCCGGTTGCGGCGGGGGCGTGGGCATTCGTGCCCGGAGGTTGATGTTCGCGAGGCGTTCGCTTGGGGGTTGGGGTACGGGGTCGAAGAACGGGTGCCGGACGAGGGAGGGCCTCGAGCGCCGCCCGATCGTGGGCGTGCACGCGGACTCCGGGGTCGCGGCGTCAGCTGGCGATGCGCGGGTCGACGCGCGAGCGAGCGCTCGCGCTGTCATCGCGCGGTGGCCGACGTCGGGCTGTCGCGGGGCGCGTGCGGTGCGATGTGCACCGTCGGCGCCGGCGGCCGTGATCGTCGGCGGGAGCAGCGTTCGGCGTCAGGCCACGACGACGCGCGCGACCGGGCCTCCGCGTCGGCTGCGACAAGGCGCAGCGGTCGACGGATCCGCAGTCACGAGGGTAGGGTCTTCGGGCGAGCGAAGCGCGGACGCAGCCGCGCAGTGGGGGGCGTGGGGTCGCATGGGTGTCCTCCGTGGACGGTTGTGCGAGCGCCCGCGTACGTGCGGGGCTCGGTCGGGCGGTGACCCCGAGACATCCGGCGCTCGGATGTGTCGTGGGCGGTTGCCGACAGCCCCGTCATCGTCGGAGGCCCCGAACTCTTGAGGGGGCCCCGAAGTTTTTCTCGCGCGACGTCGCTATTCGAGCACCGGCGCCATCAGGACCCCGAGCAGGCACATCTCGTTGTCGGTGCCCCAGCCCGGCAGCACCGGGCCCTCGGCGCCGCGGGTGTCGTAGGTGCAGGTGACGCGCACGCGATCGCCCGGCACCAGGCGGATGGACTCCTCGAACATGTAGTAGATCTGCCACGCGAAGTCCCAGTGCTGCACGTCGCTGCCGCAGCTGACGGTGTCGTCGGCGTGGATGATCTCGAAGCGCTGCCGCACGCCGAAGCGATGCATGTGTGGCAGGACGCCGAGCACGTCGAGGCCCGGCAGCCCTCCGGCGATGTCGGCCACGTCGAGCTCCCAGCTGTAGTCGACCTCGGCCTCGCCGGCCGCCAGCGCGTCGGGGGTGGGGCCGAACAGGCTCTCGAGCAGGCCGTCGGGGAGATCGAAGAACGCCTCGCGTTCGGTGGTGTCGGTGGTCTCGAGGCGCACGCGCGTCACGAATGGCGCTGGCGTCTGACCGGTGCCCGCGAGGTTGTAGTGCACCTGCATCACCAACATGCTGCCGGCGTGCAGCGGATAGCCGATGCCGTCGGGCAATCGCGCGATGCCCTGGCCCGGGGCCCACGACACCGGCACGCCGCCTGGCGCAGTGCCGTCGCCGGTCGATCCGAAGCACGGCCAGCCCTCGCGATCGGGCGACGCGTCGTCGAGCGCTGCGATCGCGTCGGCGTTGGTGACCCCCGGCGCCACCTCCAGCGTCGGATCGACGTCGAACAACAACACGTGATGGGTGAGCGCCGCGTTGCCGACGACGACCTCGCTGGCGCGCATGTAGCTGTCGGTGGCGAGCGACGGCTCGACGAGGAAGCAGCGGTACTCGTCGGTCTCGGCGAGCGCTCCGCCCTGCGCGATGGGGGCGAACGCTGGCGTGGCGAGCTCGGTCGCCGACGCCAGCGAGGGCAGCGGCGGCAGCACGAGGTCGGTGCGTGGCTCGCCCTCGGGCGCGCCACCGTCGGCCCACGCAACGATGGTGTCGATCTGCTCCTGCGTCAGCGCCCGCGAGTCACGAAAGCTCCCGCAGGTGCCGTCGTCGGTCACCAACCACGGCGGCATGGTGCGCTCGCTGACCGCGAGCGCCGAGGCCGCGGCCCAGCTCGCAGCCTCGGCGTAGGTGTCGAGCACGAACGGCGCGACCCCGCCTGCGGTGTGGCACGTGCCGCAGCGCTCGAAGAAGATCGGCGCGACGTCCTGCCAGTAGCGCGGCACGTCGGTGTCGCCGCCACCGGTGCTCGAGTCGGCGGCAGCGTCGTCGTCGCCGCTGGCCGGATCATCGGCGCAGCCGGCCGCGACGGCGGCGGTGAACCAGGCGAGGGGGAGCAGCGGGCGTCGTCGGACGAGCACGGTCATCCCGAGCTGCAACACCGCGGGGCACCGCGTGCGTCACCGCTCCCGCGAAAGAAAAGCGCCGGAGGGCCGGCCATGGCCCCCCGGCGTGCGGGGTCGAAGGTGCCGCGATTAGCCCTGCAGGAGCTGGAGAGCGAGCTGAGGGATCTGATTCGCTTGTGCGAGGACGGAGACGCCGGATTGCATGAGGATGCGGTGCCGGGCCATCGCGGCGGTTTCCTCGGCGACGTCGACGTCGCGGATGCGCGAGTTGGCGGCGCTGAGGTTGTTGTACTGGGTCGAGATGTTGTTGATCGCGGCCTCGAGGCGGTTCTGCGCCGCGCCCAGGGTCGCGCGCTGGGCCGAGACGCCCTGGATCGCGGCGTCGAGGATCGACAGCGCACCCTGGGCGCCACCGGTGGTGGTCATCGCGACCAGCTCGATGCCGAGCGCCGACGGGGACACGGTCGCGATCTGCACGTTGATCTGCTGGGTCGGATCGCCGGTGAGATCGACCTGGAAGGTCATCGCGTTGGCGGTCGCAGCGAACTGACCCGTGAGGAGATCGAGGTCGTTGAAGTTGGCGGTGTTGCCGATGCGCTGGATTTCCGAGCGCAGCTGGTCGAACTCGTTCTGGATGAACCCACGCTGGCCGGTCGAGACCGTCTCGGTCGAGGCCTGCATGCCGAGCTCGCGCATGCGGATGAGGATCGCAGAGACCTCCTGCAGCGCGCCCTCGGCGGTCTGGATCAGCGAGATGCCGTCGTTGGCGTTGCGCTTGGCCTGGTCGAGCGAAACGATGTTGGCGCGGAAGCCCTCGCTGATGGCCAGGCCGGCGGCGTCGTCACCCGCACGGTTGATGCGCTGGCCGCTGGACAGCCGCATCATGTTCGAGTTGAGTCGCTCGTTGGTCTGGCTGAGGGAGGTGTTGGCCTCGAGGGCGGCAACGTTGGTGCGCAGTGAGATTCCCATGATGACCTCGGTTCGGGGCCTTGGCGGAGGCCCGGCAATGTTCGTTTGCGAAGGTGGCCAGTCGTGGCGCTCGTGCCCTGGTCAAAGCCGGCAGCATGCCGTCGTCGCGGGACTTGCCTGCTGCGGACCCGTCACGCCGTGGCGGCGAGTGGGGTCCCAGCAGCTTCGTGAACTCGTTCGCTCTGCTCGCTCGCTAGTCTTTGCGAGAGGCGTGCCAGCGTGATCGACAGCTCGCGCAGCGGCACGAGCATGGCGGCGTAGAAGCCGTGGCTGGTGATGCGACCACGCGTCCGGAGGTCGTCGATGGGCACCGCGAGCGCTTCGGCGACCAGCGGTGCGCTGCGCAGCAGGGTCCGCACGCGCAGGTTGTTGGCGACGATCGCATCGGCGGTGGCGGCATCGAGCGTCAGATCACCGTCGGGGTCGTCGCCCAGCGTGGCGGTGGTGGTCTGCGCGAGCGTCAACAGGCCCTCGCATGCGGCGAGCTCCTGCGCGACGAGCTCGGCGAGCTTGGCGGGGGACGACGGCGCGCGGCGCAGCAGCGCAGCGAAGCGCTCACCGACGCCGATGCCGGTGCCCGCGTCGATCGCCGCCGCGAGCGGCACGTGGTCCCAGCCGGGGATGTGCGCGCCACCCTCGGTTGCGTTGACGGGACGGATGCCCTCGGCGCGCAGGGTCTTGGCACTGGCGGCGTACCAGTCGCGGAACATGAGAAAGTCGCGGGTCGTCACGACCTCGGTGCCCGGATACCAGCCCGGCGCGGTGAGGGTGCGTGCGGTGTCGGGCATGCGTGCGCCGCCGCTGGATGCGTGCGACGCCGACTCGATCGCGCGCTTGCCCTCGAGGCCGCGCAGCGCGGCGGTGCCATCGCTGCCGATCTCGACCCGCATGTCGGCGAACGCCGTGCCGTCGGCATAGACGCGGTCGCCGGCGTACGCGAGGTCGGAGCCGACCAGCGCGATCGGACCGCAACCCAGCGCGTACGCGATCGCGACCGCCGCGTTGGCCACGCAGAAGCCGGCCGCGAGGTGGTGACGCGGGTCCACGCGCGCGGAGAAGTGCACGCACGCGTTGGTGTCGACCGAGATCGGGATCTTCTGCGCGAACGGCAGCTGCCACAGCGCAGGGTGGCCGGTGAGCTCGAGGAACGCCGGCACCTCGCGCAGGAACGGGAGCGCCGCCAGCTGCGTGCTGACGTCGAGCGACTCGATCGCGACGATGGCGTGGGGGCGGATGCCGGCCTTCGCAAGCGCGCCCGCGGCGGTGTTGACCGCGAGGATGAGTGCGTCGTCGCTGCGCTCGCGAAGTGCGGCGATGCTCTTGTCGAGGCTGGGCCCCGCCGCGACGACCACCGCCGGTACGCCGGCGAGGCCACCGGCCATCGCGGGCAGGCCCGGCCACCGCGCGAGCGCAGGCAGGTTCTCGAGGTAGTGGCGCAGCCAGCCGGGCCCGCGCATGCGGGCGGTGCGGTGCCGCAGCGCCGCGCGATCGATGGCGTGTGCGGCCGCATGTAGACCCGCCTCGTAGACCGCCGGTGCCACGCGGAGGCTCGGGGTCCACTTCGCCAGCACGCCGCGATCGTGGCTCGCGAGGCGGGCGTAGAGCACCTCACCCAGGCGTGACGGCGTGGTGATCACGTGCATGCGCGGCGGCACCGGCCCGTGCTGCAGGCCGACCACGAGCTGCTCGACATCGGGCTCGAACACGAACAGGGTCGCGCTGCAGCGCGCTGCGATCGCCCGCGCGACGTAGCCCGAGCCGTAGCCGAGCAGGATGACCGCCGTCGCGTCGGCGAGGTCGAGCTCGCGCACGAACCGACGGGCCTCGCCCTCGGGGTCGCGGCCGCTGTGGAGCTTGCGGTGGGCGACGGTCACCACCGGGCCCTGCGGCGTCTCACAGCTGCCGACGCGGGGGCTCGGCACGCAGGCGAGGGCGCGCGCGCACCCGTCGGGGTCGTCGGCGAGTACGGCGCGGAGGGTGGCTTGCAGCACGGCGATCGCCGTCACTGCAAGCAGCTTGCCGAGGATCCTGCGCCAGCTCGCTGACGCTGCGCTCACACGCGGACGGCGGCCCGAGACAGGCCGCCGTCACGTCCGCTAGCGGCGGAACAGCGGCACGCGCGTGTCGAAGCCGCACTCGTGCAGGACGATCTGTGCGCCGCGACGCGAGCGCAGGCCGATGCCGAGCGGCGCCAAGAAGTTGGCCGTCGGCTCGTCGGGCTGCGGCGGCACCGTGCAGATCGCCAGCACCGCGATTTCCTCGTCGGGCTCGAGCTCGCAGAATGCGATCGCGCGGCGGACCTGCTCGATGGGGTAATCGGGCATGAACATCAGCGGGTCGATCACCACGAACGCGAGCTCTTCCATGTCGGCGGCCTGCAGCCAGCGGAACAGCGAGCCGGGTCGATGATCGACCAGCACGAAGTTCTTCGCGTCCGGGAAGCCGGGGATGCCGAGCGGGAAGTGGATCAGCCGGTCGACGGGGGCGTCGAACTGCCCGAACCGCGTCGAACGGATGGTTCGGGTAGCCCCTCCAGCCGGTCGAGACTGATCTCGCTCGTCGCGCGGGCGTTCTCGTCCGCGATCTGTTGGTACAGCTCCTCCCGATACACTGGGAGACCCAGCGGCGCCGTGATCCCCAGCCGCACCTGGCGACCCCGGATCTCCCGCACCACGATCTCGATGCCGTTGCCGATCAGGATCTTTTGTCCGATCTTGCGAGTGAGCGTCAGCACCTTCGCCTCCTTGGCGTGTCGGGACGGACCGAGTCGAGACTTCGCGTTTCGTCATGGTCGTCGTCGCTGCAGTGCTAGCACCTTTTGTCGTGGGAACGGAACAGGCGCGCGGCAAGCGGTGCGTGGGGGTCCGAATCGGGCCCGTACGGGGCTCGGCGATGGCTTCTGGGCCGCTCGGCCGCGTCCACCCCAGCGCGTCGGCGTCGTCGACGGGGGCCCGCCGCGGCGAGATCGGCTCCCCGCGGCAGGCGGTCGCACGGGCGGCTTCGACCGGCGCGGCGGAACGTGGGCGGGGCTCAGCCGGCATCGAGGAGGCTCGGTCCCAGCACGCGTGAGGCCACGGTCACGGCGGCTTGCATGGTGTTCTCGGCCAGCGACAGCGTCGAGAAGGCCTCGGCCGCGTCGGCGTCGACGAGGTCGGAGCGCAGGCTCTGGTAGACGCTGCGACTCTGCCGCGCGGCCTCGTCGGCGCGTTGCAGCTGCGACATGCGCACGCCCACGCGGGTGCGCTCGCCGAGCACCTGGTCGAACGCGGCGGCCATGCCGTCGATGTCGCTGCGCACCGCGTCGGCGTCGTCGTTCTCGAGATCGGCCTGCAGATCGGCGAGCGCCGCCAGCACGTCGATGCTGTTGGGATCGCTGGCGCGCTGGGCGAACGCGAGGCTGCCGGAGGCGCCGATCTCGACGGTCTGCGTGGGGCCGACCTCGGCCGAGCGCACCGCGGCGAAGGTGTCGACGTCGTAGGTGAAGCCAGTGCCGTCGACGTAGGGCGGCGAGCGGGTGTCGACGTGGGCGAAGGCGTACTCGTCGCCGTGGCGCGTGTTGACGATCGCGATCATGGCGGAGCGCAGCGAGGCGACCTCGGCGGCGGCCGCCTGGCGCTGGCTGGCCGACATGGTGTCGTTGGCCATCGAGGTCGCGAGCTGTCGCGCGCGCACCAGCACGTTGCCGGCCTCGCCCAGCGCGGTGTCGGCGGTCTGCAGCCGCGACAGGCCGTAGCCGGCGGCGGTCTGGTGCGAGTCGGCGCGGGCGTCGAGCTCGCCGAGCAGGCGCGCGCGCGCAGCCGCGGCGGGGTCGTCGGAGGGCTTGGTCACGCGCTGGCCGCTCATCGCGACCCGCTGCGCCTGCTGCAGGCGCGAGCGTGCGGTCGAGATCGCGTGCAGCGCGAGGCCACTCTGTCGGCTCTGGGTGATGCGGATCATAGTGCGAGCAACGTGTCGAAGAGGGTGTCCACGGTGGAGATGATGCGGGCGCCAGCCTGGTAGGCCCGCTGGTAGCGGGTGAGATCGACGAGCTCCTCGTCGATCGAGACGCCGGTCGCCGACTGCAGCAGCGCCTGGTTCTGCTCGAGCGAGGCGGCGGCCTCGTCGGCGGCGTCGGTCTCGGCACGGGCGTTGCGGCCGATCTCACCGATCATGGAGGCGACCTGCTGGCCCGCCGTGAGCGTGCCGCCGGCTGCCAGCGGTGCGTCGGCGAGGGCGAGCATCGCCAGCAGGTTGTCGTTGTTGCCGCTGGCGCCGGCCGCAGTGTCGGCGGCGGCGAACCACGCGGGGTTGTCGATCATGCCCGGCGCGAGCGCGAAGCCGGCGGCGGCACCCGCCACCTGGGCCGGCGGCGCGAACAGATCGCGACCGCTGACACCATCGGTGCCGAAGCCAGCGCCGTGGACGGCGTTGAAGCTGGTTGCCAGATCGTAGGCGAGCTGATCGAGGCTGTCGGCGGTCGCGACGAAGGTCTCGTCGCGCAGCATCAGTCGCCCGCCGATCGAGCCGCCGCGCAGGTCGTCGGTGACGTCGAGCGCTGCGCCGGAGACGTCGACCAGGTCGACCCGCAGTAGGCCGCCGTTGGCCGCGTCCGGCGTGCCGCGCAACGACGCTGCGTTGGCGCCCTGGACCAGCGTCGCGCCGCCCTGGACCAGCAACGTGAGGGTGCCGTCGGCGGCCGGCAGCGTGGTGAGCTGCACGAGTCCGCCGAGCTCGTCCACCAGCTGCTGTCGGCGGTCGAGTTGCTCGGCGCGATCGGCCGTGTCGGGGGCGGTGCTGGCGACCCGTTCGTTGGCGTCGGCGATCTGGGCCGCCAGCTGATTGACGCGCGCGAGTTCGACCGAGATCGCACCGTCGGTGCCGCGTCGCTCGCGGTCGATGGTCGCGGCGGCGTCGGAGAACGCCGAGGTGAGGGCGTCGGCGCGCGCCAGCACGTCGCCGCGCAGCTGCGCGTCGGCCGGGTCGGTCGCGAGCGTGCGCAGGGCCGCGAAGAAGGCGTCGAGGCTGCCGCCGAGCCCGGCCTCGCGATCGGTGAACTTGCCCTCGAGCGCGCCGAGGCCGTCCGACATGGCCTGGTGCGCGCCGAGTCGCCCATTGGCGAGCAGCACCCGCTGCGCGACCAGGTCGGACGAGCGTCGCAGCACCGCACCGATGCCGACGCCGCCGCCGGCGGCCAGCGACGAGAACTGCACGTCGCGCTTGGCGTAGCCGACGGTGTCGGCGTTGGCGGTGTTGCTCGACACCACCGAGAGGGCCGCCTGGTGGGTGACGATCGCGCTGCGCCCGATCTGCAGCAGTCCGCCGAGCGTGGTCATGCTCAGCCGACCTCACTGGCCAGCACGGGCCGGATCTGTCCGTGGCCGCTGCGACCATAGCCGCTGGCGCTGCGGCCGGTGGCGTGGTCGACCAGCGCCGTGACGGCGTCGAGGCTGGCCTTCAAGCGACGCAGGTTGGCCCGCGCCGCGGTGGCGATGCCGTCGTGCAGCGCCGACAGCCGCTCGCGCTGTGCGGGTCCCAGCTCGGCGCCGCCCAGCGCGGTGCGGGCCGCCTCGAGCTCGGGCTCGAGCTCGAGCTTGGCCTCGGCCGCAGCGGCGATGCCCGCGAGATCGAACGACCGCAGCGCGGCGTCCTCCTGCGCGAGCAGCAGCCCCAGGCGCTGCATGGCTTCGATCAGTGCGTCGGCGTCGGGTTCCATCGGTGAAGCTCCCGCCTTCGAGGTCACCCGTCGTCCGCGCGCGGTCGAGGGGCCACGAAGGCTTCACCGACGTCACCTATTCATCGTGCGTGCCAACGTCGGTGGCCGCGGCGACCACGTCCCGATCGCGGCCGTCGTCGTCGACCGTGATGCCGGTGCGCGAGCGCGCTGCGCCACGATCGTCACCGGCCGCGCGCAGGCGCTCGAGGTACGCATGGGGATCGAGCGTTCGACCGCCGTCGCGGACCTCGAAGTGCAGGTGCGGGCCAGTACTCTGACCGGTGCTGCCGACGTCGGCGATGGTCTCGCCGACATCGACCGCGTCGCCCTCGCGCACGTAGAGCTTGCTGGCGTGGGCGTAGCGGGTGACGACGCCATCGGGGTGGCGGATCTCGACCATGTTGCCGTAGCCCTTGTGTCGCTCGGCGCGGATGACCACGCCGCGCTGCACCGCTCGGATCTCGCGGCCCTCGGGCGCCGCGATGTCGAGCCCGCCGTGGAAGCGGCGGTCACCGTGGATCGGATGCACGCGGAAGCCGTAGCCCGAGCTCTGCACGCCGCCGTCGACCGGGAACAGCCCGGGCGATGGCGTGCCGCCCTCGAAGGCGGTGCCGATGTCACCGGCGTAGGCCGGCGCCGCGACGCCCCGCTTCATCACCGGTGCGGGGTCGTGCAGCGGCAGCCCCGTGGACGCGCCGGCGAAGGCGTGGGCGATGCGTGGCGGCAGCGGATGTGGACCGGCCCGCTCGGCGCTCGCCGACGACGGTGCACCGCCGCCGAGCTGTCGCGCGATCGCATCGCGCAGGCCCAGGCCGCCGGCGCTGGCGTCGACGATGGCCTGATCGAACATCTCCTGGTAGGTGCCGGTCGCGAAGCCGCCGTCGTCGCCCGTCACCGACGCGCTCTGGCGCATGGCCTTGACCAGCTCGCCCAGCAGCAGCGTCTCGAACTGCGCCGCGACCTGGGCGTTGTCGGCGGCCGCGTCGGCGGGGCCGCCGGCACCATCGACGCCGCCTCGGGCGAGCAGGGCCTCGGCCGCCGGCACGCGCATCACTGCACCTCGACCTCGGCCCGCAGCGCGCCGGCCTGCTTCATCGCCAGCAGGATGGCGACCAGGTCGCGCGGGCTGACGCCGAGCGAGTTCAGGCTCGCGACCACCTCGCCGAGGGTCGGCGCGTCGCCGAGCAGCGCGATGTCGCTGCCATCCTCGGTCACGGCGACGTCGGAGCGCTGGGTCTTGGCCGTGTCACCGCCGCCGAACGCACCCGGCTGCGAGACCTCCTGACGCTCGTCGATCTGCACCGTCAACGCACCGTGGCTGACCGCGCAGGCCATGACCTGCACGTCGGCGCCCATCACGACGGTGCCGGTCTTCTCGTTGATGACGATGCGGGCGTTCTGGTCGGGTGTGATCTCGAGGTTCTCGATGCTCGCCACCAGGCGCACCAGATCACGGCGCTTGGACTTTGGCACCTCGACCAGCACGGTGCCGGGGTCGGGGGCATGGGCCAGCACCGCACCGAGGCGGGCGTTGATGGCCTCGGTCACGCGTGCGGCGGTGGTGAAGTCGGGGCGATCGAGCGCCACCGTGATGGGCTTGTCGGCGCTCAGCTTGAAGCCGAGCTCCTTGGCCACCAGGCCGCCGTCGGGCACCTGGCCGACCGTGGGGTGGTTCTTGCTGACGCCGCTGCCGCTCTTGCCGTCGGCGGCCCAGCCCCCGACCATCAGCGGGCCTTCGCCCCACGCGTAGGTCTCGCCGTTGCCGCCCTTGAGCGCGGTCGGGAGCAGGGTGCCGCCGAATAGCGACTTTGCGTTGCTCGCCGACGACACCGTCACGTCGATGCGGCCGCCGATGCGGGCGAACGGCGGCAAGCGGGCGGTGACCATCACCACCGCGACGTTCTTGGCCTTGATCTGCGCGGGCGTGATGATGGTGCCGAAGCGACGGCCCAGCATGTTGGCGACCATCTGCTGGGTCTGCGCGCTCTGCAGGTTGTCACCGGTTCCGGCCAGGCCGACGACGAGGCCGTAGCCGACCAGCGGGTTGCTGGCGACGCCGCGGATGGTCGCGAGATCCTTGAGGCGCTCCGCGTGGGCGGTGCCGACCATCGACAGCAGGCAGCACAGCACGGCGAGGGCGAACGCGGGTAGGCGCAGGCGCGAGATGGCGTTGGACATGATGGGCGGGCGTTTCCGGGGGCGACGGGCAAGGAAGCGGGGGACGCGAGCGAGGGTGATGGCGGAGGCGGCGGTGATCAGATCGGCATCAGGTGATCGAGGCCGCGCTGCAGGAAGCCGGGCTTCTGCTTGTCACTGACCACGCCACGGCCGGAGAAGTCGATCCGCGCGTCGAGGATGCGCGCCGACGCGACCTGGTTGGCCATGTCGATGTCGAACGGCCGCACCACGCCGGAGAGATAGAGGTGGGTCTCCTCGGCGTTGATCTGGATGGTCTTGGTGCCCTCGATGAAGAGGTCGCCGTTGGGCAACACCTGCTTCACCTGGCAGGGGATCATCGCGGTCAAGGTGCCGGTGCGCTTGGTCGAGCCATCGCCCTCGAACGACGACTCGAACAACGCCTTGACCAGCGCGGTCGAGTCGACGTTGGGGTGCTTCTTGGCGTAGCGCTCCATCAGGCCGAAGAAGTTGTTGACGCCACCTTGCACGCTGCTCTTGCGGCTGGTCTTGGTGGTGGCGTTGCCGGCCGCGTCGGCGGTCTCCTCGATGCGGACGATCACGAGGTCGCCGAGCCGGCGGCTGCGCGCGTCCTCGAGCACGTTGGCGGTGTGCTCGCCCCACAGCAGACCGCTGTCGCCGGCGGCGTCGCTGGCGTAGTGGCCGGCCTGGTAGTTGCGGGTCGGGAACTTGTAGTGGACCACCGGGCCCGCGCAGCCGCCCTGCGCGACCGCGAAGCCGATGCCCACCGCGAACCACAGCGAGCGCCTCATCGCCGGCCTCCGAGCGCATGCACGCGCACGTCGTTGCTGCCGTGGACCGTCACGACCATGGTGCGAGTGTCGTCGTCGACCGGCTTGACGCGGATGACCTGGCCCTGGCCACCGTCCTGTTGTGCGACCACCTGGCGCGTGATCGTGAAGCCCGGGCGCTGCGCCACCAGGTTGACGACGCTGCCGCGGGTGATGATCGGCAGCGGTTCGGCGGCCGTACGACGCAGCGGTGCGTCGCCGCCCTGGCGCGTGCGCAGGCGCTTGCCGACCAGCTGGTCGGTGCGCGTGATGGCGCCCTCGGGCAGCTCGTCGATCGCGACCTCGCGCAGGTGCACGTCCTCGTCGGTGACCGTGGTGCCCGGCGCCATCGCGCGGCGGAGCACCGGTGTCTTCGCGACGCCGGTCAGCGCCAGCGTCGCCTGTTGTGTGGTCCAGCGCTTGGTGCCGACGAACACGTGCACCGTCGCGGTGGTCGAGCGGCGCAGGCGGCCGAGCACGACCTCGACGCGATGGCCACCCGGCGGCACCGAGGTCGCGGACAGGCCCGTGACGCGCTCGATCGAGACCCCGAGCGGGAGCTCGGCGAGCGCTGCCTCGCGGACCTCGGCGGTGAGGCCCTCGACGTCGATCGACTCCGCGGCTCGTTTCACCTCCTGCCGGCTGGGCAGGGCGTCGGCGAGCGTCTCGTCGGCGCCCGCCCGACGCAGGGCGTCGGCGACCGCGGCGCGGGTGATGTGCGTGCGGGCGCCGGGGGCCGGCGCGGGCGCGACGTCGATGTCGAGCACCGCGCGCGGCATCGTCGGCGCCAGATCGCCGACGGTGATGCGATCGCCGTCGACCGTGACGCCTCGAGCAGCAGCGTGCGCGCCGGCGGGGCCGAGCAACGCCAGCACGAGCGCGAATGTGGGGATCGAACGCGACATCTCGGACCTCACACGGCGTTGGCGGTGGTCTGCAGCATCTCGTCGCTGGCCTGGATGACCTTCGAGTTGATCTCGTAGGCGCGCTGGCTCGAGATGAGGTTGATCATCTCTTCGACGACCTTGACGTTGGACATCTCGAGGAAGCCCTGCGCCAGCGAGCCGAGGCCCTGCTGGCCGGGCGGGCCGCTCTGGGGATCGCCGCTGGCGGTGGTGGCCTTGTAGAAGTTGCGGCCGATGGCCTGCAGACCCCCGGGGTTCACGAAGTTCACCAGCTGGATCTGTCCGACCTCGCTGGCGGCGGTCTCACCGGCGATGGTCGCCGACACGGTGCCGTCGGCCCCGATCGTCACGGCGGTGGCGCCCTGGGGGATCGCGATCGCGGGGTCGACGGGGTAGCCGTCGGTGGTCACGAGCTGGCCCTGCTGATCGAGCTCGAAGTTGCCGGCGCGCGTGAACGCGACCTCGCCACCCGGCAGCGTGACCTGGAAGAAGCCGTTGCCCTCGATCGCGAGATCGAGCTGATTGCCGGTCTGCTGCAGATCGCCGGTCGAGAAGCTGCGGTGGGTGGCGGCCGTGCGCACGCCGGTGCCGACCTGCAGGCCGCTCGGCACGAACGTGCCCTGGGCGGCGGTGGTGCCCGGCGCCCGCACCTGCTGGTAGAGCAGGTCCTGGAAGTCGGCGCGCTGCTTCTTGAAGCCGGTCGTGTTGACGTTGGCGAGGTTGTTGGAGATGACGTCGATGCGCTGCTGCTGCGCATCCATGCCGGTGGCGGCGGTGTGGAGGGCTCGGATCACGGGCTTGATTCCTGTCGGGTGCTAGCGGTTCGAGCCGAGCAGCTTCTGGTCGAGGCGGCGATACTCGCCCATGACCTTGTGGCTGGACTCGAACTCACGGGTCAGCGTCACGAGCTCGACGAGCCCGCGCACGGGATTGACGTTGCTGCTCTCGAGCGCGCCGGCTTGCACGCGCGCGTTGGGCATCGGCTGCATGTCGGTCGGCGCCGCGCGCAGGTGCGTGTCTCCCACGGGCACCAGACGATTGGCGGCGACGTCCACGATGGACAGCCTTGCGATCGCCGTGCCGCCCTGGCTGACGGTGCCGTCGCCACCGACGCTCACCGGGCCGGCATCGGGACGCACCACGATGGGGCTGCGGGCACCGCCCTCGCCACCGAGCACCGAATTGCCGAGGGTGTCGACCAGGCGACCGTCCTCGGCGAGGCGGAAGTTGCCGGCGCGGGTGAGCAGCTGCTCGCCGGGCGCCTGCACCACGAAGTAGCCGCGACCGTCGATGGCGACATCGAGCGGGTTCTCGCTGGCGCTGATGGTGCCCGCGCTGTCGTCGACCGCGGTCTGCGTCATCGCGACGAAGCCCTTCTCGATCGGGCGTGCGTCGCCGGTCGGGACCACGAACGCGGTGAACTGGGCCCGCTGCTGGCGGAAGCCCGGAGTCGAGGCGTTGGCGACGTTGTTGGCGACGACGTCGAGGCGTCGTTGCGCCGCGATCGCGCCGGACATGCCGATGTAGATGCCGTTGGCCATGGGTTGGGCTCCTAACCGTGTCGCAGCAGGTGACGCAGGCGGCCGGTGGCCTCGCCCATGATCTGGCAGACCCGCGACTCGGTGACGCCGACCTGCAGGCCGATCTCCTTCAGCGTCATCTCGCGGTGGTAGTACATGTCGAGGATCAGCTGCTGTCGCTCGGGCAGACCGGCGATGGCGCTGCGCAGCCGCGCGTGCAGCTCGCGGATGCCGGTGGCCTCGTCGGGTCCGAGGGTCTTGCTCGACAGCTCGACCATGCGATCGGCGGGTCCGTCGTCGCCGTGCTGGAGGTCGTCGAGGCTGAGCACCCGCACACTGCCGATGCGGTCGACCAGCTTGCGGTACTCCTCGTGGGTCATCTCGAGTGACTCGGCGACCTCGGCCTCGCTCGGTGGACGGCCGAGCTTGGCGGTGAGCTCCTGGGTCTTGCGCGCCAATCGCTTGGCGGTCAGCCGTGCGTTGCGGGCCATCAGGTCGTAGCGCCGCAGCTCGTCGAGGATCGCACCCTTGATGCGGAACTCGGCGTAGGTCTCGAAGCGATCGGCCTTGCTGGGGTCGAAGCGGTCCATCGCATCGAGCAGGCCCAGCGTGCCCGCGCCGACCAGATCGTCGAGCGCGACGTGGGCCGGCAGCGAGCGCGCCATGCGGGTCGCGATGCGGCGCACGAAGTCGAGATAGACGGTGGCGTCGAGCTTGGGCCGCGGCGCGTCGTTGGCCGCCGGGCCGCCTTCGATCGCCACGCCGGCGTGCAGGTGATCGACCGGCGCGTTGGCGGCGTGCTCCGGCGCATCGCCGTTGGCCGCGGGTTCGGCGTGGTCGTGATGGGGGTCCGCGTCCTGGGCGGCCGCGGCGGCGACGATGGCCCCGCGTGCGCCGGCGCGGCGCGGGGTACGTCGAGCGATTCCGAGTCGTGACATGGTGGCCTCAAGCTCCCTTCTGCCGCAGCAGGCGGCGCCAGAACAGGCGCAGCGCGCCCTCGCGTTCGTCCCGGTGGTCGCTGCGCGACAGCGTATCGGCGACCTCGGCGATCGCGAGCGATGCCGGGCAGCGGGGGTACGCCAGCATCACCGGCTCGCCGCGCATGACGGCGCGGCTGATCGATCCGTCCCGCGGCACTGCGCCGAGGTAGTCGAGACCGACATTCAAGAAGCGCTCGCTCAGTGCGAGCAGGCGGCGGAACACCTGCTCGCCCTCGGCTGGGCCGCCGACCATGTTGGCGAGCACGTGCACCCGACGCACCGCGCAGCGCGTGCACAACACCTTGAGCATGCCGTAGGCGTCGGCGACGCTGGTGGGCTCGGGCGTCACCACCAAGACGATGTCCTTGGCGGCGGCGGCGAAGCCGATCGCGTTGCTGCCGATGCCGGCGCCGGTATCGACCACGATGGCGTCGAAGCGCGAGTCGAGCCCGTCGATGGCGGTGAAGAGGTCGCGGCGCGCGACGTCGTCGAGGTTGGCGAGGTCGTGCTGTCCGGAGGCGCCTGGCAGCAGCCACACGTTGGGTGGACCTGCGATCACGACGTCGTCGACGGTGGCCTCGCCACGCAGCAGGTCGGCGGTGGTGAAGGTCGGCGCGACGCCCATGATGATGTCGAGGTTGGCGAGGCCGAGATCGGCGTCGATCGCCAGCACCCGCGCGCCGCGCTGACCCAGCGCGATCGCGAGGTTTGCCGACAGGTTGGTCTTGCCGACCCCGCCCTTGCCCGAGGTGATCGCGATGACGGTCGGGCTCATCGGCACCGTCGCGCTGCGCAGCGGGATGACGTCGCCGAGGTTGGTCGGCGGCGCACCGTCGCGCGTCGAGGTCGGGGCCTCGCCGCCGTCGGCGTCGGCCGGCGCGATGGACAAGGGGTGGGCGGGTTTGCGGGTATCGGGGTTCATGCGCGTGCGCCTCCGAGCAGCAGATCGATGAGGACTTCGGGGTGGGCGAGGGTGAGATCGTCGGGGACTTGGGGGCCGGTGGTGACGAACGACAGCGGCAGGTCGGCGGCGAAGCGCAGGCCGAGCACGCTGCCGATCGCGATGGCTTCATCGGCCTTGGTCACCAACAGCGCGGCCGGTGAGCTGGGCCGGTACAGGTGCGCGATGCGTTCGAGCTCTTCGCTGCGGGTCGCTGCCGCCACGCACAGGTGGGTGAGCACCGGCTCGCCGCCGCGACCGAGCCGGCGGCCCAGCTCGTCGAAGGCCTCGGTGTGGGTCGGCGAGATGCCGGGCGTGTCGACCAACACCAGCTCGGCGTCGCGGTGCTCGGCCAGCGTCTGCGCGAGGCCACCACCAGAGGCGATCGACATCGGCACGTCGAGCAGCTTGGCGTAGGCCTTCAGCGCTGCAGTGCCGCCGATGCGACCGTCGTCGAGGCTCACCAGCGCGATGCGCTTGCCGCCGACCAGGTGGGCCATCGCGGCCAGCTTCGCGACCGTGGTGGTCTTGCCGACGCCGGTCGGGCCCACGAACGCGACCACACGGCTGCGGTCGTCGCCGAGGCCGAGCGGTGCGCCGAGGCGTCGATGCAGCAGCGAGCGCAGCTCGAGCTCGGCGCCCGCGCGGGCGTCGGCGCCGTCGCTGCCCGGTGGCAGCGTGCGCAGCCACGACTCGACCAGATCGCGGGGCACCATCGCCGCCAGCAGACGTCGGCGCAGCGCGGCGAACGGCACCACCGCGCTGCGACCCGCCGCGGCCGCGAGCGCGGCTGCGGGGTCGTCCTGGATCATCGCGCGGGCGGAGGGCGGTGGGGTGGTGCGGGCTCGCTCGGCGCGGCGCTCGGGCAGCAGCGCACGCACGGCTCGCAGATCGGGCTCGGAACGGGACGGCGACGGAACCCCCGCAGTGGGCGTCGGCGCAGTGTCGGTGGCGGGCGCGGCGGTGACCTCGACGAAGCTGCCGCCGAGCAGGCCGAGCGCGCGCCCGGGGACCCTGCGGGTGTCGAGGATCACGGCGTCGGGTCCGAGCTCGCGTCGGACCAGTGCCAGCGCTTCTCGCATTTCTCGGGCCTGGAAGGTGCGTGGGTCCATGGTGGGGTCTTGCGATCTCGGCGACGTGGGCGTTTCAGGCGGCGAGCTTCACGACGCCGGTGGTCGTGACCTTGGTCTTGCCGTCGAGCTCCCGCAGGCTCAGCACTGCAAGACCCGGTGCATGTCGAGCCGCCAAGCCGGCGACGCTCCGACGCAGCTCCGGCGCGACCACGAGCAGCGGCTCGGTCCCACCGCGGGACGCCGCGATTGCCTGCTCGAGGCCTTTCACCAGCCGTGGGACGACCGTGCCGTCGGTGGCCCCACCCGGGCCGCGGCCACGCAGTGCGGCCTCGGTCTCGGGCGCCAAGACGAAGGCGTTCACGCAGCCGCGTTCGTCGGCGTAGCGCGCGGAGATTTGACGCGACAGTCGCTCGCGCACCAGCTCCGTCAACGCGTCGGTGTCCTTGACCGACGCGGCGTGGTCGGCCAGCGCCTCGAGGATGGTCCGCAGGTCGCGGATGCCGACGCCCTCGCGCAGGAGGTTCCGCAGCACCTTGATGACCTCGCCGAGTGGGAGCAGGGTCGGGATCAGCTCCTCGACCAGCTTGCTCTGCGTGCGCGACATCGCGTCGAGCAGCTCCTGCGCCTCGGCGCGCCCGAGCAGCTCGGCGGCGTGGTTGCGCAGCAGCTCGGTGATGTGCGTGGCCGCCACCGTCGCGGGATCGACGACCGTGTAGCCGAGCAGCTCCGCGCGCTCGCGGTCGCCGGCGCCGATCCACACCGCCGGCATGCCGAACGCCGGCTCCGTGGTGCGCTCGCCCTTGAGCTCGCCCGAAGCGCCGCCGGGGTTGATTGCGAGCACGCGGCCCGGACGCAGCGCGCCTTCGCCGATGGGCTGCCCCGACAACAGCAGGCGATACGTGCCCGAGGGCAGTCGCAGGTTGTCGCGCACGTGGACCGGCGGCACCACCAGACCCAGCTCGGGCACCAGCTGGCGGCGCACCGCTGCGATCCGCTTGAGCAGGTCGCCGCCGCGGTTGCGATCGACCAGCGGCACCAGGTCGAAGCCGACCTCGAGCACCAGCAGGTCGACCTTGAGCAGGTCGTGCAGCGGGACTTCCTCGTCGCCCTGCTTCTTGGCCACCTCGGGCTTGACCTGCGGCTTCTCCAGCGCGCGCTTGGCCCGGCGCGCGAGCATGAAGCAGCCGCCCGAGAGGCCCATGAACGCGAACGTCGGCATGCCCGGTGCCATGGCGATGATCGCCAGCGCCACGCCGGCCACCGTCAGCGGCTCGGGGCGACCGACCAGCTGCTTCACCATGGTCGTGCCGAGGTCCTCGCCCGAGGCGGTGCGCGAGGCGATGAGGCCGGCCGCCGTCGAGGTCAACAGCGCCGGGATCTGCGAGACCAGGCCGTCGCCGACGGTGAGGATGGTGTAGGTCTTGGCGGCGTCACCGACCGACAGGTGCTGCTGCGCGACACCGATGATGATGCCGCCGACGACGTTGATCGCGGTGATGATGAGGCCGGCAACGGCATCGCCCTTGACGAACTTGTTGGCGCCGTCCATCGCGCCGTAGAAGTCGGCCTCGTCGGCGATGGCCTTACGGCGCTTGCGCGCGGTGGCCTCGTCGATGTGGCCGTTGGCGAGGTCGTTGTCGATCGCCATCTGCTTGCCGGGCATCGCATCCAAGGTGAAGCGCGCCGCGACCTCGCTGATGCGCCCGGCACCAGCCGTGATGACCTTGAAGTTGATCACCACGAGGATGACGAACACGATGATGCCGACCACGTAGCTGCCGCCGACGACGAATGCGCCGAACGACTTGATCACGCTGCCGGCGGCGTCGACCCCCTCGTGCCCGTGAAGGAGGATGAGGCGGGTCGAGGCGATGTTGAGCGAAAGGCGCAACATGGTCGTGACCAGCAGCACACTTGGGAAGCTGGAGAACTCCACCGGGTCGCCGAAGTTCACCGCCAGCAGGAACACCAGCAGGCCGCAGGTGATGCTGAAGGTCAGCAGCACGTCGAGCACGATCGCGGGCAGCGGCAGGATCAGCATCATCACGATGCCGACCAAGCCCAGCGCGATCATGCGACCGTCGCGATCGCGAGCTACGTCGTTCACGTCAGCCATTCCTCCAGCGGGTCATGCGGTACACGTAGGCGAGCACGCGGGCCACGGCCTCGAACAGCTCGCCGGGAATCTCGTGGCCGACGCGCGCGCTGGCATGGATGGCGCGCGCGACCGGCGGGTTGGGGATGATCGGCACCTGGTGGGCACGCGCGACCTCGCGGATCTTCGCGGCCATGTGGTCGACGCCCTTGGCGACCAACCGCGGCGCGCCGGCGTCGCCCGGGCGGTAGGCCAGCGCGACCGCGTAGTGGGTCGGGTTGACGATGACGACGTCGGCCTTGCGCACCGCCGCGAGCATGCGGTTGCGGCCGATCTGGCGCATGCGCGCGCGCATGCGCTGGCGGATCAGCGGATCGCCTTCTTGCTGCTTGAGCTCGTCCTTGACCTCTTGCTTGGTCATCTTCATCTGCTCGTGCAGCTTGCGCGAGGTCAGCAGCCAGTCCGCGGCCGCGAGCACGGCGGTGACGAGCAGCGCCGCAATGGTGATGCGCGTGAGCAGGGCGCCGAGGTGGAGGAACGCGTCGGTGACCGACACCTGCACGAGGCTCGGCAGCCGCTCGAGCTCGTCGTCGAGCACCACGTAGAGGATCGAGCCGATCGCCACCGCCTTGGCCAGCGTCATGCCCAGCTGCACCAGCGTGTCGAGGCTGAGGAAGACGCGCTGCAGCCCCGAGAGCAGGTTGAGTCGCTCGAGCTTGAAGCCGAGGTTCTTGCTCGCCCACAGCCCGCCGGTCTGTGCGATGCCGACCGCGGCGCCGACCGCCGCCAGCACCACGGCTCCGACGACGCCGACCCGGCCGATCGCGAGCGCGGCGTCACCGAGTGCCAGGAACATGGTGTCGCGGCCGCGCGCGGGCACCTCGGCGATGCGCGCCATGGCGCCGCTCATCTGCGTCATTGCGCCGTCGGCCAGCGCCGGCCCGAACGCGGCCACCAGCGCGAACGCGACCACCGCGAGCACGACCGCGCTCACATCCTTGCTCAGCGGAACGCGGCCTTCGTCGCGGAATTGCTTGCGACGCTTGCCGGTGGGCTCCTCGGTCTTCTCGCCGCTGCTGCCTTCGTCGCTCACGCTGGTGGTCCGCGGTCGCGGTGGACACCACCGCGGGGGCGTTCCTCTGCAACACCCGGACCGTGGGCGAAGCTGCGGCGCGCGCGGGCCGGACGCGGTCGCTTCAGATCCGCAGCGACATGATCATGGCGTCGAACAGCTCGAGCACCTGGCCGAGGTGGGCGGCGATGGCCTGGGCCAGCGACGGCATCGCGGCGCGCAGCGCCTGCAAGCCGACGATCAACGCGACCCCGAACGCGAGCGCGAAGACCTGCAGCTTGGGCACGAAACGGGCCAGCACCGCCAGCGCGAGCTTGACCGCCAGCACCGCCGCCATCACCGGCATCGCCAGGTGAATCGCGACCTGCAGCGCGGTGCCGAACTGCGTCGACATCAGCTCGACGCTGCCGCCGTGGAGCTGGCCGTGGCCCAGCGGCACCGCGCGGACGCTGTAGCCGAGCCCGCGCAGCAGCATGCGGTCGAGCCCCAGCGCGAACACCAGCTGCACGCCCAGGTGGCCCAGCAGCGACGCGGTCGAGGTCGACGCGCCCGGATTCATGGGGTCGGCGACCGCGGAGAACGACAGGCCGATCTCGACGCCGATGACCTCGCCGGCGATGCGCACCGCCGACAGCGAGATCTGCACCACGAAGCCCAGCGCGAGCCCCACCACGAGCTCGCCGACGATCGCGAACGCCAGCGTCCACACGTCGAGGCGCCCGAGCGCAGGCGGGCCCGAGATGCCCGCCAGGGCGATCGACAGGCCGACCACGGTCACGACCTTGACCATGCGCGGCACCGCCTTGTTGGAGGTGTGCGGCAGTGCCATCAGCAGACCGCCGGCCCGCGCCATCGCCAGCACGACCAGCACCACGAACGGCTCGAGCAATGGCAGCAGGGGGACCAGGTCCATGGTGCTCTCGCGCTGCGCTCGCGGCTACGGATGGATCTGGCCCACGGCCCCCAACATCTCGCGTCCGAACGTGGTCAGGCGCTCGAGCAACCAGCCGCCCATCGTGATCATCGCGGCGCCGAGTGCCAGCAGCTTGGGCACGAAGCCGATTGCGGGCTCCGACAGCTGGGTCGCCGCCTGCACGAGACCCATCACCAGTCCCACCGCGAGGCCGATGGTCAGCAGCGGGCCCGAGACTTCGAGCGCGAGCCACATCGCCCGCATCATCACGTCGAGTACCGCCTCGGGTGTCATGTCAGACTCCGGACCAGCGAGGTCACGATGAGGCCCCAGCCGTCGGCCAGCACGAACACCAGCACCTTGAGTGGCAGTGTCACCAACGCGGGCGGCAACATGACCATGCCCATCGCCATGAGCACGCTCGATACCACCAGGTCGATCACCAGGAACGGCACCAACACGAGGAAGCCCATCGTGAAGGCGGTGCGCACCTCGGAGAGGGTGTAGGCGGGCACCAGCACCACCAACGAGACCTCCTCACGGGTGGCCGGCAGCGGGCGCTGGGCGATCTCGTGCAGCAGCCGCAGGTCCTCGTCGGCGGTGTGCTTCAGCATGAACCCCGCCAGCGGATCGGCGGCGCGCCCGAGCGCCTGGGTGGCGGTGATCTCCTCGCGCTGGAGCGGCTCGATCGCGACGGTGTTGATCTGCCCGAACACCGGCGCCATCACGAACAGCGTCAAGAACAGCGCCATGCCGGTGAGCACCTGGTTGGGCGGCGCACCCGGTAGTCCCAGCGCCTGTCGCAGGAACGAGAACACGATGATGATGCGGGTGAAGCACGTCATCGACAGTGCGATCGCTGGCAGCAGCGACAGCACCGTCATCAACAGGAAGATCTCGAGCGCCGTGCGGGCGCCCGACGACGGTGGCGCGGGCGCGGGATCGACGGCGTCCTTCGCCTGCTGCACCAGCGCGTCGAGGTCGGTCGCCGCCGCCGACGCGCTGCCGGCCGTCGGCCCGTTGGCGATCGGCGCGATCGGGGCGACCGCCTCGATCGGTGCGGGCGCGGGCGCGGCCTCGGCGACCGCCGGCGCGGCCACCCACAGCAGCAGCGCCAATGCGCCACCGCGACGCCCGAGCATGGCGACGCGTCCGATCACGCCGCGTCCTTGCGACCGACCCAGCGCGGATCGCCGGCGAGGATCTCGAGGTGGGGCGGCAGCACCGGCTCGTCGCTGCGACCGGCGACCTCGTCACCGAGCGCGGCACGCAGGCGCTGCTTGAAGGCGGCGACCTTGCCCGGTGCGGCGTTGGCCGCCGATGCCTGGTTGGGACCGGCGGCGTGGATGATACCCGCGGCGCTGCTGGCCGGCGCGGGCGTGAGGTCGGCGATGAGCTCGATGCGGTGCTCGGTCGCCCCGAGCAGCAGCGCACGACCACCGGCAGAGAGCCACAGCAGCTGCTGCTTGGGGCCGATCGACACCCGCGACACGATCTGCATGGCCTCGATGCCCGGCATCATCGGTCGACGCCGTCGCCACCACAGTAGGCCCATGCCCGAGAACGCGAGCAGTGCGGTTGCCAGCCACGCGAGGCCGATCTGCGGCGCGCTGCGCTGCAGCGGCAGCGGCGACTCGGCGTTGGTGCCGGCCCACTTCGGTGCGACCGCGTCGTCGTCGAAGGCGCGCGGTGTGTCGGCGCTCGCGGGTTCGCGCGGGGTTGCGCCGGCGGTCGCCACCGGCGGCGCAGCCGGGGCCAGCGGCGCGACCGGGGTCGCGAGCGTGGGCGTCACGGCACCGACGGTCACCGCCGTCGGCGGGCTGGTGTCGGCGGCCAGCTGCGCGCGGCGAGCCTCGCGATCGAAGTCCGCGGGGATCGCAGCGGCGTGGATCGGCGCCGCCGGTGTCGGCGCGTCGTCGTCTTCGATGCGCAGATCGAAGCCACCGGGCACGTCGGTGGCGTGCATGTGCTTCGAGAGGCTGCCGCGGGCGGCCTTTCGCTGCACCACCCGCACCGCCACGCGTTCGCCGGCGCGGCCGAGCTGCACGAAGTTGAGGCGGTGCTTGGCCATCGGTCGCAGGCGCTGCGCGCTGACCTCGGCGCCGGTCACGAACACCAGCGCGCCGTCCTTCGAGGTGACGATCTGATCGTGGCTGCTGCCCTGCGGGACACCGCGCACGCGCAGCGTCACGCCGCCGTCGTCTTCGCTGAGGCTGACGTTCAGTTCGTCGGCCCAGGCCGAGGCCGGCAGGGCCAGCGTCGCGGCGACCACGAGGGTCGCGCGCAGGGCGTGGGCGAGGGGGCTATGCCGCGTCACTTTGGACCTGACCTTTCCGCGGCGCGCCGTCGTTGGCGGCCGTCATCGTCTCTTGCCCGCTCACCACCTCGGTGATGCGGATGCCGTACTTCTCGCCGATCACGACCGCCTCACCGCGGGCGACCAGCTTGCCGTTGACCAGCAGGTCGAGGCTCTCGCCCGCGGCCTTGCCGAGCTCGACCACCGCGCCGGCGCCGAGCTGCAGCAGCTCGCCGATGGGCAGGGTCTTGCGACCGAGCTCGACGGTGACCTGTACGGGCACGTCGAGCACCAAGGAGAGATCGTCGATCGGATGGCTCATGGGGTCCTTCGGGTCAGCTCGACGGCGACCATGCCGTCCTGGGAGATCGGTGTGCCGAGGAACTTGCGAACGCCCTCGACCTCGACCGTCAATTCTTCGCTGCGCCCCTGGTCCAGTGCGAGGACCGTGCCGACCTGCAATCGCAGCAGCGCGCGCAGCGGCATCTGCGTGCGACCGAGCACCACCGACAGCGACACATTCACCTCGGACACCAGCCTCGGCATCAGCGCGCCGGGCTGGCCCTCGAGGCCGCTCGCCGCGAGCCGGCCGCGCAGCGGCTCGAGCACGCTGGCCGGTAGCGACAGCGAGAAGCTCGCGAAGCGCTCGCCCAGCGCGAGCGTGAACGGCACGTGCAGCGCGGTGGTGTCGGGGGTGTAGCCGGGCACCAGATCGAGCCGACTCTCCACGCTGTGGACGGCGAAGCGGAAGTGGCCCTGCGGCTCGAGCGTGGCGTCGAGTGCGTCGAACAACGGCGCCAGCGCGCGGGTCAGCATGCGCCGCTCCAGCGCGGTGGGGCTGCGGCCCGAGGGCGTCTTGGGTGGACCGCCGCCGCCGCCGAACATGCGCTCGATGACGCTGAAGGTGAAGATTGGGTCGAGCGCGAGCACGGCGAAGCCCGACCCGCCGTCCGCCGTGGTCACGCGCAGCGCGATGATGCAGGCGGCACGCTCCGCGACCGCGACCATGCCGCGCCCGCCGAGGATCTCGGCGGGCTCGTCGCGGACCTCGACCTCCGTGCGCAGCACCGAGGTGCAGATGCGGCGCAGGCTCTCGGCCAGCCGCGCGAAGCCGACCGAGAGTGTCGGCAGCATGCTGCGCAGGTGGCGATCGTCGGCCAGCAGATCGATGCCGACCGCGTCGACGCGGGACTTGCCGCGGGCCGGCGCGCCGGCCAACAGGCTCTCGATTTCTTCGCGACTGAGGACGGGTTCGAGGCGCGTCATCACTGCACGATGAACTCGGTGAGGAAGATCTCGGTGCCGGCGTCGGGGCCGAGCAGCTCGTTGAAGCGCTTGAGCAGGCGGCGCTTGACCGCGATCTTGTTCTTCGCGCCCATGGTCTGGCGGAAGTTGAGCTCCGAGAGCTCGCGGATGAACTGGTCCTTGATCACCGGCTTGAGCCGCTCGACCTCGGCCTGGACCTTCTCGTCGCCGAGCGAGATCGCGATGTTGGCCTTGAGGTAGCGGGTGCCCTCGGGCTCGTTGAGATTCACGATGATGGGCGGCAGCTCCATGATCGGGCCCTTGCCGACCGCAGGCGCGGCGTGGTCGCCCCCCTCGGCCTTCTCGCCGTGCTCGCCACCGGCGGCGGCCCCGTGGCCGTCGCCGTGCGCAGGCGCCGAACCACCGCCCTTCATCAGGAAGAACGCGGCACCGCCCCCTCCGGCGACGACGACCAGCGCGATGATGATGAGCAGCATCGGCTTCTTGCCCTTCTTGGGCTCGGCAGCTGCGGCGGCGGCTTCGGACATGTCGGCGTTCTCCACGACACCGGCCTGCGCTCACCAACGGCGGGGGCGAGGCGGTGCTCGCCGCCTTGCTGTGCATCGAGCGTGCCGGCGGGCGCTGCTCGAATGTCGGCGGCCCGCGGTGGGCCGCCGCAACACGGCCGCCGTCCGCAACGCGGCCTTCGTCCGCAACGAAGGACGCACGCGTGGCCCCGCCGGCACCGAGAGGGGACGGTGTCGAGCGCGGGGCCACGCGTGCGCGGGTGGTCGAGCGGCGGCCGCAACCGCGGCCGCCAGCGTGCTACCGCTTGAGCGAGACGATGTCCGTCAACATCTCGTCGGCGGTCGAGATCGTGCGCGAGTTGCCCTGGAAGCCGCGCTGTACCGCGATCATCGTGACGAACTCCTGCGCGAGGTCGACGTTGCTGCCCTCGAGCGCGCCCGCGACGATCGATCCGTGGCCGTCGGTACCGGCGACGCCGACCACCGGATCGTTCGAGCGCGCCGTGGCCGTGAAGAGGCTGTTGCCCTGGCGCTGCAGGCCGTCGACATTGGCGAAGGTCGCGGTCGCGACCTGGCCGAGCGCCCGGGTCTGCCCGTTGCTGTAGCGGCCCTCGATGGTGCCGTCGGGCTGGATCTCGAAGTCCGCGAGCTCGCCGCTGCCGGCACCGTCCTGCGTGAGGCCGCTGGCCGCGGAGTCGCCCGCGTAGGCGGTGATGCCGTCGGTGCCGCTGCCACCGCTACCGGTCGGCGTGCCGAGATCGAGCGTGATGGCACCGGCGGCCGCGCCCGACCACGGCACGTTGACGGCGCCGAGCGACGAGGCCGTCAGTGCACCGGCGGTGTCGAAGTCGAGCGTGCCGCTGGTGATCTCGGTGTAGTCGGACGCCGCCGGTGGCTGCACGTCGGCGCCCGCCGCCGCGACGTGCACCTCCCACTGCTGCGTGGGCGCGTCGGCCAGCTTCTTGAAGAACATCGTGAGCTGGTGGGGTGAGCCCAGCGAGTCGTAGACCGTGACCGAGGTCGAGTAGTCACTGGTCGCGCCGGGGTCGTTGATGTCGAACGCCGTGGGATCGATGGCCTGGGCGGCGTCGAGGTTGGCGTCGACCGCGACGCTGGTGGTCGCGACCGGCGGCAGCGTGCCGGTGTCGATCTGGAGGTCGCCGGGGGTCGTGCCGAGCGAGCCGCTGCCGGTCAGGCCGTAGCCCTGCACGCGCAAGCCGTCGGGGTTGACGAGGAAGCCGTTCTCGTCGACCTGGAACTGCCCGGCGCGGGTGTAGTAGTTGCTCTCGATGCCATTGACGGCGCCGTGCACCACGAAGAAGCCGTTGCCTTGGATCGCGAGATCGGTCGCGTTGCCGGTGCCGAGCAGCGAGCCCGACTCGAACATGGTCTGCACGCTCCCGATCATGCTGCCGGCGCCGGTGCGCGAGCCGGCCAGCATGCCGCCGAGCACGTCGGCGAAGTTCGCCCGCGAGGAGCGAAAGCCGACGGTGTTGACGTTGGCGATGTTGTCGCTGATGACGCCCATCGCCTCCGAGTGGCTGCCGAGTCCGGCCGCGCCGTTGTACATCGAGGATGTGATCGACATGGTGTGGTTCCCTTGGTCCGCCGTTCTCCCCGACGGGTGGGGCGCTCGCGCGTGAGCTGGTGGTTACGGCGCATCCGTGCGCGCGTCGTCGGTTGCGTCGACCGACAGGATGTCGGCCGGTGCGATGCGGTGGTCGCCCACCAGGATCTCGGGGTAGCCCTTGTCGAACGAGACGCCCGACACGGTGCCGCTGACCAGCGGCGAGACGTTCACGGGTCGGCCCTGGGCGTCGAGCGCCGTCACCGACACGGTGTACTCACCGGCCGGAAGCGGCTGGCCGTTCTTGTCGACGCCGGGCCAGCTGAGGTCGTGGCTACCGGGGGCCCGCGCGCCGGCGTCGAAGCCCGCGACGACGTTGCCGTCGGCGTCGCGCACGATCACGTTCACGTGGGCGGCGGCGGTGTCGAGCTGCACGGCGACCGGTGGCGGCTTGCCGCCGTCGAGCGTGAGGGTGTCGCCGCGCGCGACCACGTGCTGACCGATGAAGCCGGTGAGCTGGGCGTTGCCGGCCGACAGCTGCGCGAGCTGGAGCTGTTCCAGACGGTCGTTGGCCAGCATCTGCTGCTCGAGCCCCGAGAAGGTCGCGAGCTGGGCCACGAACTCGTGGTCCTCCATCGGGCTCATCGGATCTTGGTGCTGCAGCTGCGCCATCAACAGCTTGAGGAAGTCCTCCTTGCCGAGCGCGCTGCCGAGGCTGGCACCGCTGCTGGCGGCGCCGCTGGTGCCGAGGCCGGTGGGGGCGGAGGGCGTGCTGATGGGGTCCATCGTGATCGTGTCCGTTCTCGTGCGAGGGGGCGCGTGGGCGCCGGGGCCAGTCATGTCGATCGCTTCAACCTGCGTGCCACCTGGTGCGCTGCGTGCCGGCCGGGGGTGGGCCATCGCGGCGCGGGCGGCTCTTGGACGTCATGCGACCACGTCCACCAGCGCACCGCCGCGGCGAGCGGAGGCGGAGGGCTCGAGGGGCGCGCCCTTCGAGCGCTGCGGCGCGGCCGTCGTGCCGTGCACGGTCGCGAAGACCTCGCGATCGGATCGGCCGTGGTGGTTCGTGTCGCGCTGCCCCGTGTCGCGCTGGGGCATCGCATCGGCGGCGCCGTCGTGGCGGGTGCGCAGCTCGAGCTCGACGTGCTCGGCTGCGGGCACCGCCTGTCGTGCGGCCGCCAGCAATCCGTCGTGCTCGCCGCGGAACCACTCGAGCGCGGCCGGATCGTCGGCGACCACGCGGATCCGCAGGGCGCCGTCGTCGAGCGCGACGTGGAGCGCGACGCGGCCGAGCGCGGGCGTCTGCACCGAGATGGTTGCGCCGCCCTTGGGTAGCGGCCGCAGGCGATCGACGGCCTCCGCCAGATCTTCGGCGCGTTCGATCGTCAACACCGCGGTGTCGTCGGTGGAGGGCGTGGCGCTCGCGGGTCTCGTCGCCGCCGGCTCCGGCAGTCCGGGCGCCGCGGGCGGGGCGATGGCGGTCGGCGCGGGCGCGGCGGTCGGTTCGGCCGGCGGGGGGTCGCCCGCGGCGGCGTACGACGGCGGCGCGGCGTCGGACGCAGCGACGTCCGACGCCGGTGCGCCGTCGCCCTCGCGCGACGCGGCGGCAGGTTCCCAGCCGGATGTGGCAGGGTTCGTCACGGTCGCCGCGTCCGCGGTGGGCGTGGCGGCGCCGGTGGCCGCGTCGTCGGGTGCCATGGTGGTGGCGGTGGCGGGTCGCGGCCCGTGGATCGCGTCGGGGGGTGCGCTCGCGATCGCAGCGCGGGTGGCGACGCTGTCGCCGACGCCCATGCTCGCGTGGCGATCGCCCTCGAGCACGTCGGGCGAGCCGGCGTCGAGCGTCGCGGCGGTGACGTCGAGCGTCGCGGCGGTGATGTCGAGCGTCGCGGCGGTGACGTCGAGCGTCGCGGCGGTGACGTCGTGCGTCGCGGGCACCGGCGCGGGGGCCTCGGGCGTGCGCAGCTCGGCGGTCGTCGACGACGACGCGTCGCGTTCGTCGTCGCGCTCGGCGTCGTCGCGCAGGCCCGGGCGGCGTGGTTCGTCGTCGTCGCGGTCTGCGGCCGCGTCGTCGGGCGCCACCCGCCCGCGATCCCCGTGCGGCGGATCCTCGACGGTGTGCGGGCGGAGCACGGCCGCGCCGCGCCCGTCGTCACGGTCGTCGCCGCGTGGCGGCGTCGGCTCGCGTCGACGCGCGCGGGCGAGGTGATCGTCGAAGCGTCCGAAGGCCGTGCCGACGCCCGCGCGTGGCTCGGTCGGTGCACCGGCGCCGAGGGCCTCGGGGCCCGGCGGCGGAGGATTGCGTGCGAGCGACGTCTTCATGGTGCGCCCTCCTCGGGGCTCACCTCGGCGGGGGCGTCCCCGGCCGGCGACGCTGCAGGCGGCGGCGCGGCCGGTGGTGCGGCGGCCGGTGGTGCCGCAGCGGGCGCGGTGGGCGGGGCCGTCGGCACGGCGGGCTCGGTGGGGCTCGCAGCGCTGGGTCGGCGCTCGGGCATGTCGGGCGGCACGCCCTCGGCGTCGAGCGCCTGGGGATCGCGGACGAGGTAGCGCTGCCCGATCGCGGCCGCGCGGGCCGGCGGCATGGTGGCGATCAACTTCGCGGCCTTGCGCTTGTCGTTCTGTGCCACCGCCATCAGCAGGTCCTGCGCCTGCGCGTCGGACATCTGCGCGAGCATGGTGGCGGCGGCGGCCGGGGACATCGTCGCGACCAGCGTCGCGAGCTGCTCGACGCGCTCGCGTCGGCGCGTGCGCGCCACCTCGCCCGATCCGAGCAGCTCGTCGATGCGGTGCTCGAGTCCGTCGATCGCCTTCATGCGGCCGTCGAGCTCGGCGACCTCGGCGTCCAGCTCGGCACGCTGCTGCGCGATCGTCAGTCGTTCCTGCTCGCCGCGGTTCGCGGCCGCCGCGATCGCGGCGTCGACCTTCGCTTGGGCAGCGGCCAGGCTGGGGTCGCCGGCGCCAGGCCGCGCGACGTCGCCTCCGTCGCCGTCCTCCGCGAACGCGCCGTCGACGGCTGCGGACTCGGTGTCGGCGATCGCCTCGTCGTCGGCGAGTGCCGCCGCAGGGGCGGCGTCCTCGGGCGGATCGTCGCTGGCGCGCGCGGTCACACCGCAGGCCACCGTCTGGCACAACAACAGCCATCGCAGCGGCGCGGCGATGGGGATGGTGCGGCTCGAACTCATGGCTTCCTCCGGGCGGCGAGCTCGTCGTGCTCGCGTTGCTCGATGCGTCGTCGCAGGGTCGCGCGCTGCTCGAGCGCGCGTTCGAGGGCCTTCTGCGCGCGCTGCCAGGCGCGGCCACGCTCGGCGGTGACGAGCTGTGCGCGCTCGAGCTGCTCGTCGCGCGCGGCCGCACGCACGTGCAGCGCCTCGAGGTTGGCGAGGTCGCACTCGAGCGGCGCGGGCTCGAAGCCGGCGGTGAGGCCGTGGACGAGCGCGTCATTGGCCCCGTCGGCGTCGAGTCGAGCGCGCTCGGCCGCGACGCGGGCAACCGCCGCGTCGGCGCGCGCGCGATCGAAGGCTCGCTCGCGTACGCGCTCGAGCCGACGCAGCTTGGACGCCGGCAGGCTCACGTGAGCCCCTCGAGCAGCTGCTGCAGCCGCGTGGTGGTGTCGTCGAAGGGGGTCGGTGCGCCGGATTCCTGGCGCAGGAACCCCAGCAGCGCCTGCTTGCGGGCCAGCGCGCGGTCGAGCGCGGGGTTGGCCCCCGCCACGTACGCACCGAGCGTCATCAGCTCGTCGGCCTCGGCGAGGTCGGCCAGCACGCGGCGTAGCAGCCCCGCCAGCGCCGCGCGGGGCTTGGGTACCACGGCATCTTGCACGCGCGAGACCGAGGCGAGCACGTCGATGGCGGGGAAGTGCCCGCGCGACGCCAGCGCGCGACTCAACACGATGTGGCCGTCGAGGATCGAGCGCGCCGCGTCGCCCACCGGATCCGACAGATCGTCGCCCTCGACCAGCACGGTGTAGAGCCCCGTGATCGAGCCCCGTGCGAAGCGACCGGCGCGCTCGAGCAGGCGTGGCAGGGTCGCGAACACCGACGGGGTGTAGCCGCGGGTCGCGGGTGGCTCGCCGACCGACAATCCGATCTCGCGCTGGGCCATGGCGAAGCGCGTGAGGCTGTCCATCACCAGCAGGACATCCGCGCCGCGATCGCTGAAGTGCTCGGCGACCGCGGTGGCCGCGAACGCGCCGCGCATGCGCAGCAGCGGCGACTGATCCGAGGTCGCCACCACCGCCACGGTCTTGCGTCGCGCGGCCTTGGTCAGGGTCCGCTCGAGGAACTCACCGACCTCACGACCCCGCTCGCCGATGAGCGCGACCACGGCGACGTCGGCGGTGGTGCCGGTGACGAGATCGGCCAGCAAACGGCTCTTGCCCACGCCCGCGCCGGCCATGATGCCGACGCGCTGGCCGCGACCGAGCGTCAGCGCAGCGTCGATCGCCCGGATGCCGACCGGACACGCGGTGTCGATCAGCCTGCGCGACAGCGGCGGCGGTGGGTCGGCGTAGAGCGGCTGCGGCGTGTGGCTGCCGGTGATCGGGCCCTCGCCGTCGAGCGGCTGGCCGCGGGCATCGACCACGCGACCGAGCAGGCCGTCACCGCACTCGAGCTGGGCGGGCACGCGCAGTCGCAGCAGCGCGTCGCCGATGCCGATGCCGCGCACGTCGCCCAGCGGGATCATCAACACCCGCTCGTCGCGGAGGCCGATGACCTCCGCGGCGACCGCCCGCGCGGCGGTGCGGATCTCGACCAGCTCGCCGACCGCCGCGCCCGCGCAGCTGCCTTCCACCACGAGCCCCGCCACGCCGGTGACGCGGCCCTGCACCGAGAGGCGCAGCGCTTCGCGAAGGCCTGCGGGGTTGCTGGCCGACAGCGACGGCAGCGTCATCCCACGCCGTCCTCGCCCAGCACCAGCGCGCGCGCGCGCTCGAGCCGTGCGGCCCGTGTGCCGTCGATGTTGCCGGTGCGCGCTGCGACCCGCAGGTCGCCCGGGCGCAGGCTCGCGTCGCCGCGCACGACCGCCGCCGGCCAGCGGTTGCGCGCCCAAGCGGCGACCGACTCGTGCAGGGCGGGCTCGACCGTGATGGTCGCGCGCTCGTGGGGGTCGAGCTCGACCAGGGCCTGCTCGAGCAGCGGCTCGAGATCGGGCAGACCGCCGACCAACTCACGCTGCAGTACGGCCTCGGCGATCGCGATCGCGACCGTGGCGAGTTCGTGACGCCAGTGCTCGAGCGCAGCCGGCCGAAGATCGGCGATCGCGTCGAGGCTGCGCTGTGCGAGCTCGGCGAACTCGGCCCGCATGGCCTCGAGCTCACCCGCGATCTCGGCGGCCGCGTCGGCACGGCCCGCAGCCGCAGCCGCCTCGCGCAGCGCCTGCAGCTCGGCCTCGCTCGGCCCCGCCGCCGGCTGGGTCGCCGCCGGCGCGGTGTTGGCTGCGACGCCCGCTATGGTCCACGGGATCGCCGGGCTGCGCTCGATGCGAGCGAAGCTCAGCGCGTTGCCGTCGTTGGCGACCCCCTCGACGCGCGGCGGCTCGTAGCGGGCACGGGTCATCAGACCATCTCCTCACCGCCGGCGCCGGCGATGGTGATCTTGCCGTCGCGCTGCAGACCGAGCGCGATCTCGACGACCGCGCCCTGGGCCTCCTCGACCACCGACAGCTTGACCGGGCCCATGCTGTCGAGATCGTCCATCAGCATCTCGGCGGCGCGGCGACTCATGGCGCCGAGGATGTGCGAGCGCAGCTCCGGCGAGGCGGTCTTGAGCGCCGCGCGCAGCTGCTCGGTCGAGACCTCCTTCAGCACGTTCTGCATGTCGCGGCTCTCGACCTTGAGCAGGTCCTCGAAGGTGAACATCGCGCGCTTGATGGCACCCGCGAGCTCCTCATCGGTGTCGTCGATCGAGGCGATGAGCTTCTCGCCGATCTGGCCCTTGAGCCGCGAGACCAGGTCGGCCGCGCGCTTCATGCCGTCGACGGTCGCGACCTTGGCCTCGCTCACGAGCGCGAGCTCGTCGCGGAGCGCTCGCTCGGCCTCCTGGATGGTGGTGTGGGGGATCGACTCGAGGCTGGCCATGCGGCGCACGACGTCGACCTGGGTGTCCGCGGGCAGGTGTCCCAGCACCGCGGCGGCCTTGTCGACGTCGACGTGGGCCAGCAGCGCCGCGAGCGATTGCGTGTGCTCCTTCGCGAGCAGGCTCGCGAGCGTCTCGGGATCGATGCGGTTGAGCAGGCGCAGGGGCGCCGGCGCCTCGATCTCCTTGGCGAGCAGATCGTCGGCCTTCTCCTGGCCGAGCACGCGGCTGGCGATGCGACGCATGCGGCGGGCACCGGCCGACAGCGCGATGGCGTTGCCGCGGTGCTCGGCGTCGAAGGAGGCGAAGACCATGTCGGCCTGGCTGCGCGAGACCGGCTGCATCGACTCGATGCACTCGGAGAGCTGCCGCACGTTCGACTCGTCGAGGTAGTGCAGCACCGCCGCGGCTTGGTCCTCGCCGAGGCTCAGCAGCAGCACCACGCTCTTCTCGGTTCCGGTCAGGGCTCGTTCGACCACGTGAGGATCTCCGGCGGACGTCAGGCGGGTTGATCGGCGCGCAGCCAGGCGCGGATGATGTCGGCGGTGCGCTCGGGATCGCCGGCGGCGAGCTCGAGCGCGCGCTCGCGGGGGCCGTCGCTGGTGCCCTCGGGGAGTGCGGCCTGGGCTGCACCCGGTGGCAGCGCCGCGCCGCCGGCCTCGGCGCGCACCAGCGCGGCCTCGGCCTCGCTCACGCGCGCGGGCAGCTGCAGCACCTCGTTGGGCACCACGCGCGGGGTCTTGCGTCGGCGCAGGAACAGCACCGCCGCAGCCACCAGCGCCAGCGCGCCGCCGCCGATCGCGGCCCACGTCACCGGCGTGATCGGCTCCGGGGCCGCGGTGCCGCCGGTCGCGGCGCGGTCGCGGAACTGCACGCTGGCGAGCTTGACCCGATCGCCGCGCGCGGCGTTGAAGCCCATCGCGTTCTCGACCACTGCCTGCAGCTCGGCGAGCTCCGCGTCGGTGCGCGCCGTGTACACCGGCTCGCTGCCGTCCTCGGGCGTGGTGTACACGCCGTCGACCAGCACCGCGACGGTGAGGCGCTTGAGCGTCGAGTGGGCGCCGACGGTGTGCACGACGGTGCGGTTGAGCTCGAAGTTGCGGGCCCGCGAGCTGTGGGTCGTGGCCTCGGCGTCGCTCGACGTCGCGGGGCCGGGGCCGCCGACGGCGTTGGCCTGCGCACCGGCGACGCCAGCCGCCTGGGCGCCCGCGCTGCGATCGACCGACTCCTGCACGGACTCGGTGCGCAGCGCCGGCTGCTCGGGATCGAAGGTCTCTTCGGTGGTGTCGGTGTGTGAGAAGTCGAGTTCGGCCGCGACCGTCACCTCGACCCCGCCGGCGCCCACGGTGCGCTCGAGCAGTCGCATGATGCGTCGCTCGAGGTCGCGCTCGAGATCGATCTCGTGGTCGAGCGCGGCCTCGCTGGCCGCGTCGGCGCCGGCCTTGCTGAGCAGCGCACCATCGGTGGTGACCACCGTGACGTCGCTGGCCTCGAGGCCTTCGACCGCGGCCGCGACCAGGTGTCGGATCGCGCCGACCTGCCGGTCGCCGAGCTCACGGCCGGCGCGCAGCTCGACCGTCACCGACGCGGTCGCGGGGGCGCGCTCCTGCTCGAAGACCACGCGGTCGGGCTGGGTGATGTGCACCCGGACGCTGGCGATGGGGTCGAGCGCCGCAATGGTGCGCTCGAGCTCGCCCTGCAGCGCGCGGCGGTAGTTGACCTTCTGGGCGAACTCGGTGACGCCGAAGCTCTGGTTGGCGAAGAACTCGAAGCCGATGTTGCCGGACTTGGGCAGGTCCTGCTCGGCCAGCATGAGGCGCGCACGGTCGACGTCGGTGCTGGCGACCTCGATCATCGTGCCGCCGGCGTCGAGCGAGTAGGGCACCTTCGCGGCGTCGAGCGCGGCCACGACCGCGGCGGCGTCCTTGGGATCGAGCCCGGAGAACAACACGCGCTTGGGCGCGCCGCCGGTGATCGCGACGATCCCCGCGGCCACCAGCCCGAGCACGACGACTGCCATCAGGCCCGCACGCGCGCGGCCGCCGAGCTTGCCCCACAGCTCGCGGATCTGGCTCAGTGCCTTGGTCAGCGGCTCCATGACGCGCGATTAGCCCCCGGTCGACTGCATGATCTGTTGATAGGCGTCGAGCACCTTGTTGCGCACCGACACCGCGACCTTGAGCACCAGGTCGGCCTTCTCCATCGACACCATCGCTTCATGGATGTCGACCTCGCCGGTGACCAGGCCGTCGGCGGTGCGATCGGCATCGCTGGCCGATTGCTCGACATCGGCGATCGCCGCGCGCAGGCGGGTGGCGAAGTCGATGCCGTCGCCGCCCTGGGCCTCGCGCTCGGGTGGCAGGACGCCGAGATCGGATCCGAGTCCGGCGATCTTCATCGGCCGATCCTCAGCGCCTGGTCGGCCATCGAGCGTACGGTCTGCAGCACCGTGGTGCCGGCCTCGTAGGCTCGCGCGGCGCCCATGAGGTTGACCATCTCGGAGATGGGATTGACGTTTGGCATCGCGACGTAGCCGGCAGCGTCGGCGTCGGGATGGCCGGGGTCGTAGACCAGCATCGGCTCGTCGTTGCTCTCGACGATGTCGCGCACGCGCACGCCCATCGCGTCCTCTTCGCCCATCGCGCTGGCGAAGGCGTCGCCGAAGTCGTTGCGGGTGGTCGCCTCGAGCACCACGTCGCGGCGCCGGTACGGTGTGCCGTCCTCGCTGCGGGTGGTCGACTTGTTGGCGAGGTTCATCGCCGCGACGTTCATGCGGGTGCGCTGCGCGGACATGCCGGCAGCGGTGAGGTCCATGGTCTTGAACAGCGTCATTGCGGTTCCTTTCAGCCGCGCCCGTCGGTGGCGGCGTAGCGCAGCAGCCCGATGCGCCGCGACAGCACCTCGGCGAGCGAGCGGTAGCGCAGGGTGTTGTCGTCGAGGTGCGCGACCTGGGCCTCGAGCGAGACGGAGTTGCCGTCTTGATCGGGGACCTCGTCGTCGCGCTGGAGCGCGCGGGTCTGGTACTGCAGGCGGCCGTCGACGCCCTCCGGGGTCACCGTGCGGTCGAAGCGCTCGCTCAGCTCGAGGTCCTTGGCGCGGTAGCCCGGCGTGTCGAGGTTCGCGAGGTTGCCCGCGAGCACGCGGTTGCGCTGGGTCAGGAAGCGCAGGTGCTCCGACAGGCGGTCGAGGCCGGGCAGCGTGGTGCGGCCGATGGCGATGTCGCGTCGCTCGCTCATGGCGCCTCCTGCAGGCCGATGACGGCGATCAGCGCGGCCGCGGCGTCGTCGAGGCGGACCTCGTGCATGCGGGCCTTGGCCAGCGACGACCAGCGCGTACCGTGGCCGGCGACGTCGGCGAAGATCCGCATGGCGTCGGCGCGGTGGCGCTCACCCAGCTCGGCGACGCCGAGGTGGTAGGCGAGGCGATCGCGCTCGACGGGATCGCGGCTGCGCGCCGCGAGCTCCCGCAGCAGCGGCTCGGCCTCGGCGTGTCGACCCGCCCGCACCAGCGCGACCGCCAACGCGTGGCGGTGGCGCGAGGCCGTCACGGGGTCGGCCGAGATCGCTGGGGCCCCGGTCTCGACGTGCTGCGGATCGCTGCGCATCGCCGACAACACGTGCACGATCTGAGCCGGAGTTCCCCACGCGAGCACGAGCTCGATGTCGATGGCATCGATGGCGCGGGGCAGCGCCGCACCACTGGCGTGCTTTCGGTACCGCGCCAGCAAGGAGCGGCCCGCCGCGAGCCCATGTCGCTCGGCGTGGGCGATCGCGATCGCGGCGATCGTGCCCGGCAGGCTCGGCACGTCGGGGTGGGCCGCGACGTCGAACTCGACCGCCTCGTTGGCGCGGTCGAGGTCGTCGAGCATGCGGTAGGCGTGGGCGAGGCGCGCGACGATGTCGGCCTCGGCGTTGGCGGTGGGGTGCTCGCGCAGCCGTTGCTTGAGCAGGGGCAGCGCGACGTCGAACAGCCCCAGGCGCTCGTGCGCGGCCGCGACGGCGTCGACGACCGCATCGCCGGCGACCAGCTGGCCGACGCGCTCGGACCACGCAGCCCAGTGGATCGCGCTGGTGCGCGGGTCACCGCGCAGCATCGGCGCCGCCATCGTCAGCTCGACGAGCTGCTGCCGCATCGACTCGGCCGGGCCTTGCCACGCCGGCGGAAGCTCTGCCGGCGTCGGCATGCGACCGAACGCGCCCGGGATGTCGCCGAGCTCGTGCAGCACCATGGTCGCGCGCAGTCGAGCGAAGGCGTCGAACTCGGTGCCGTCGACGGCCGCCTGGGCGACGTCGACCTGTGTGCGGCTGGGCTCGCCCTCGCCGGTGATGGCCTCGAGCTGCAGCACGTCGAGCCGCGCCAGCGCGGCGCCGACCGAGCGCGGGTGGGTCCGTGCAACCCCGCGCAGCCGCGCCATCGCCTCGTTGACGTGGCCGCTGGTGATGAACAGCTCGGCCACGCGCAGCGCCGCGAGGTCGGCCAGCGCCGGCACCTCGGTGAGCCGCTCCCAGCGGATCATCGCCTGCGAGAGGTCACCCGCCGCCGTCACGCGCTCGGCCTCCTGCCACACCTCGAGCTCGGCGCCGAGCGCCGCGGGCTCGGGCAGCGGCCGACGCAGTGCGTCTGCGAGCTCGCGCAGGCGGGTCTCCTCCGAGGCGAGCCCGAAGGCGATCGTCAGCTTGCCGTCGTGGGGGCCATGGGCGAAGCGCACCACGCCGCTGGCGTGCACGACTCGCAGCCGCGCGCGCTCGCCCTCGTGATCGAGGGTGCCGACGAATGCCGGGTCGAGCGTGAAGGCGGCCTCGCGCAGGGTCGCACCCGAGGTCGCGGCCAGCAGCTCGAAGCCGACATCGCCCGGCAGGCGGCGCAGCTCCCACTGGGCGATCGCCGCCAGCGGCAGCTCGAGGAGGAACTGACGCTGGACGCCGAACACCGTGGGGGCAGCGGCGGCGGGGGCCGTCCGCGCACGGCGGTGTCGACGAACGGTGGGCTTGTCGTTCCCGCCGCGACCACCCGCGGCGGCCGGCGCAGCGCCGGCGGACGACGGCAACGACAGCTCGCTGGCCAGCCACAGCAGCGAAGCGATGAGGGCTCGCGGGCGCACGCGGATCGCTGTTCAAGCAACCTGCGTGCCGGCGGCGATGCGACTAGCCCGTCGGATCGCTGGCGGTGCCGCCATCGCCACGGCGTTGACGCTTGCGCAGCTTCTCGACCAACGTGGTGCGGTTCAGCCCCAGCAGCATCGAGGCCTGGTTCTTGTTGCCGCCGGTGCGGGCCAGCGCCTGATCGATGAGGTTGTTCTCGAACGACTCCACGGCGCGGCGCAGATCGAGGCCCTCCTCGGGCAGCAGGAAATCCTCCGGCGACGCGAGCACGCGTGGACGCGGGGGCAACAGCGGCACCGGCAGGTTGTCGTGACTCTCGGCCGCCAGCGCCGTGGCGCTCGGATCCTCGAGCGCGCTACGCGGGCGCACGCCGCTGCTGGCGGCCTCGGGCATGCGGAGCTCGGGGGCCGGCGGCGCCGGCTCGAGCTCCGCGGCGGTCACGGCGATGAGCTCGCGCCGCGCGTCGCGCTGCATCTTCGGCGGCAGATCGGCGATGGTCAGCACGCCGTTGCCCGAGTGCAGCAAGGTCATGCGCTCGATGGTGTTCTCGAGCTCGCGCACGTTGCCGGGCCAGCCATACCGCGTCATCGCGTCCATGGCCTCCTCGTTCACGCCCGTGACCCGTGAGCCACGGCGCTTGCTCTGCAGATCGAGGAAGTGTCGGATGAGCAGCGGCAGATCGGTACGGCGCTCACGCAGCGGCGGCAGGTGCAGCGGGATGAGGTTGAGGCGGTAGAAGAGGTCCTCGCGGAAGGTGCCTTCGTCGGCCATCTTCTCGAGGTTCTTGTTGGTCGCGGCGACGATGCGTACGTCGCACTTGCGCGGCCGCGTCTCACCGACCGGCACGTACTCCTGCTCCTGTAGGACGCGCAGGAACTTCACCTGCACCGCCAAGGACATCTCGCCGATCTCGTCGAGGAACAGCGTGCCACCGTCGGCGACCGCGAAGCGACCCTCACGGGACGAACTCGCGCCCGAGAACGCGCCCTTGGCGTGGCCGAACAGCTCGCTCTCGATCAGTGTCTCGGGGATCGCCCCGCAGTTGACCGGCACGAAGGGCTTGTTCGCACGCTGCGACGCGTCGTGCAGCGCACGGGCGATGAGTTCCTTGCCCGTGCCGCTCTCGCCGAGCACCAGCACCGTGCAGTCGGTGTGGGCGATGCGCTCGAGCACCAGGAACACCTCGCGCAGCGGCGTGGCCTCGCCGATCAGATCGGGTGCGTAGCGATCGCGCCACTGCAGCCGAGGGTCGCGGTCGCCGGTGGCACCGGGCGCGCGCGCCCCGAGCACGCGCCGCACGAGGTCGTGCAGCTGCGTGAGCTCGAACGGCTTGACCAGGAAGTCGCTCGCGCCCAGGCGGATCGCCTCCACCGCATGGGAGATGGTGCCCTCCGCCGACATCATGATGCAGTCGCGGGAGTAGCCCGAATCGCGCGCGCGCTTGAGGACCTCCATGCCGTCGAGGTCGTCCATGCGCAGATCGAGCAGCACCAGATCGAACGCGGTCGCAGCCAGCTTGGCCAGCGCCTCGGTGCCGCCGCCGGCGGTCTGACAGGCGCAGCCCAGCGCCCCCAGGTAGTTGGCGAGCAGTGTCCGATGTGCCTCGTGATCGTCCACGATCAGCACCGAAGCGCCGCGCAAGACCGTGTCCGCTGCGAGTCCCATGGTTCGGTACTATTCGATGGCGGCGCGGGGGGGTCAATGGTCTGACGCCGCCTTTCGAAGGGCCTCTTGTGGGCCGCAGGTGACCTCGGGCCCCGCCTGATGCAGTGCGCACCGAGGCGTCGCGCTGTCCGTGATCGCGCGCGCCGTCCTCAGCCCAGCGCGCCCGAGCTGCCGACATCGATCGGACCGCTCGAGCTGCCGACATCGATCGGACCGCTGGAGCTGCCGACATCGATCGGACCGCCCGAGCTGCCGACATCGGTGCCGCCCGAGCTGCCCGCGCCCGCATCGGTACCGCTGCTCGGATCGGCGCCGCTGCTCCCGGTGCCGCCATCGCTCGAGCCGGCGTCGCTGCTCGCGGCGTCGCTGCTGGTCGCCGTGTCGGGCATGGTGCCGCCGGCGCTCACGTCCGCACCCGCGGTCGCGCTGCCGCGTCCGGGGCCACCCGTGCTGGTGCTCGCGTCGGTGCCGGTGTCGAGCTCCGCTGTCGTCGTCCCGTCGCTGGGCGCCGATCCCGAGGAACCGCCACCGTCCGAGGTCGCGGCGGTGGTGCCGTCGGTGTCGACCGCGACGTCGGGCTGCACGCACGTCACCGCGACGCACTGCTGGCTGGGCGCGCAGTCCGAGTCGCGCAGGCACTGAGCCGAGCGGCACGCGGGCGCGCTCGTCACCAGCGCGAGCGAGAAGGCCAGGAGTCCTCGACGTCGCATCAGAAGTTCACCCGCATCCCCAGGCTCGCGTTGAATTGGCCGAGCGCCGCGTTGGGCATCAGGTCGCTGCCCCACACATAGGCCCCGCCGGTGAACTCCGCCAGCAGGCCGACGCGCCGATGCAGTGCGACCATGAGGCCACCGCCGGCCTGCACCCCCAACAGCGTGTACGGCACCACGAACAGCGGCATCGCGACCACGCCGTAGGCACGGACACGCTTGCCGGGCAGTCGCGCGCGCAGCTTGGGCGCGATGCCGAAGCCGATGCGGCCGTCGATCTCGAGCATCAGCGTCGGCGCGAGCTCGAGCCACGGCAGCTGGGGATGCACCAGGCCGACCTCCGCCTGCAGGAAGGTCGGCGATCGGCGCGCAAAGGTCTTGCCGCCGCTGCCCGCCAAGCTGATGCCGGTGCCCGCCAGCACGCTGGCGCTCACCTCGAGTCGTTCGGCGGTGGCCAGGCCGGGCAGGGCACCGCCGCACAGCACCGTCGCGAGCATCGTCGCGATCACGCGGACCTCCGCAGCGGCTCGACCCGCCCGGCCCGCAGCGCGCGGACGATCGCGACGTGGTGGAAGCGCACGCGATCGGCGGGCGCCGCCGCGAGCTTCGCGAAGAACGCGTCCTCCCACGCAGTACGGCGCGTGAACACCACGCTCCCGTCGGTGCGGAACACCTGGGTTCGCACCGCGCACTGCGGCGCACCGAGATCCTCGGTCTGTACGTGCAGCCGGACGCCGTCGTGATCGATCTCTTCGTTGATGCCGGTGCGGGGGCCCTCGTGGGCCACCGGCGAGGGGCGCCACAGCTCGCGTGCCAGCGTGTCGATGTCGTGCGCGAAGCTGCTGTTGGGCTCGCCGACGCAGACCGGGCGCCCGGCACGGATGGATCGCGCGACCGCGGGGTCATCGGACAGCGAAGCCGTCAGCCGCACGCCGCGGCCGAGGAAGCGGCCCGCGAGATCGTGCAGCAGGTTCGTGATGCGGCGCGCCTCGCTGGGCAGGCTGCGGTTGACCACCAGGGAGGTCGGCCGCAGCGTCAGGCCGCTGGCGGCGGCGGTCGGCGGCGTGACGGTGGCGCCGGCCTTGCGCGCCGCGGCATCGCGCTGCTCCTGCTCGCGCAGACTCGCCGTCTTGATGAAGGAGAAGCAGTTCTGGAGGCTGGTCGACTCCGACGTCGTGACGCAGACGCCGACGTCGGCGGCGAGATAGAGGTCCAGCGTGTTGAAGCTGGTGCCGGCGCCCAGATCGACCACCACGAGGTCGCACGGCAGCATCCGCAGGTGGCGGATCAGCTTCTGCTTCTGTGCGTGGGCGGGGTTGGCCGCGCCGAGGGCGTCGCCATCGCCGGCGACCAGCGTCAGGTTTGGGATCGCCGTTGGGCCCGCGAGGTCCTCGAGGCGAGTGATCTCTCGTCCGAAGAACGCCGAGAGCGTGGCGGTCGGGCGCTCGCAGCCGAGCAGGGTGTCGAGATTGGCGCCGCCGAGATCGCCGTCGACCAGCACGACGCGTCGCCCCTGCAGCGCCATGCTGACCGCGACGTTGGCCGCGACGACGCTCTTGCCGACCCCGCCCTTACCGCCACCGAACGCCCATACGCGCGGCCGCGGGCCGCCGCGCGAGGGACCAACGCCGCCCCCCGACGCGACGTCGTCCGCACCGGGGTCCGGGGTCTTCTGCGACGGTGCCATGACGACGGCGGTCACGTGTGCCGAGACAATGAGCAAGTCCGGTGCCACGTGGGGTCGCGCGGCAGGTGCGTTTCGGGACGCACGATGCGGCTCAACCGGAGTGACCCGCGGCCGATGACGACTCGCAAGAGGGACGGTTCATCCGATGAGTCACGCACCGCGCATCCTGGTCGTCGACGCCGACATTTCGTACGTGTCGCGCCTGCAGGTGGAAGCGACCACCGCTGGCGCCGCTCAGCTGATCCATGCCGCACCGGCGGCCGTCGAAGGAGTGCTCGCCGGCGCGCCGATCGATGCCGCGGTGATCGACCTCGACGCCGAGGACGACGCCAACGCCGACGTGGTCGGCGACATCGAGCGACGCTTCGATGGTGTGCCCGTGATCGGCGTGACCTCGCGGGCCGACGACGCTCGCATCGCGAGCGCCTGCCACCTGGGTGTCAGTGCCATCCTCGCGAAGCCGTTCGATCTGACGTCGCTGCTGGCGATGCTGCGCATGCCAGCGTCCGACGCCGGCTTCAACGGCACCTGCGGCGCGGTACCGACCGCTCAGCTGTTGACGCTACACTGCAGCGCCGGCCACGACGGTGTGCTCCACCTCCGCGTCGCGGCGACCGCGAATCGGCCCGAGCGCCGCGGCAGCGTCTTCCTCGAGGGCGGACAGCCGGTCCACGCCACCGCCGGTGGTCTCGTGGGCGCCGACGCGGTGCAGGCGATGCTCACCTGGCCCGACGCGGAGGCGACGTGGATCAGCGGGGTCGTGCGATCCGCCCGCACCATCATCGGTCGCTGGGAGGGCCTGCTCGCCGGCAATGCGCCGCGCAGTCACGACGCCGCCGAGGTCGATCGCATGGTCGCGGTCGCCCACCCGGAGGTGGTCGAGAAGCTCGCTCGACTGGCGCAGACGCCCGACGTGCTGGGTGCGTTCCTGCTGCGCCACGCCGAGGTCGTGGCCGGTCGCTGCGTGCCGTCGCTCGACGAGCAGCTCGCCGGTCGCGCGCTGTGCCGCCTCGCGCACGTGTTCTTCGACGTCGAGGCCCAGCCCAACGCGGGCGCGCAGGGTGAGATCCAAGCCGTGGTCGGTGACGTGCGACTCGTGCTCGATCGCATCGGCCCGCTGGCGGCCGGCTTCCAGGTCGGCGTCGTCGTGCGTCAGGCTGCACCGGTGTGCAAGAGCCTGCGCCGGCTGCTGCGGCAGATCGACAGCGCCTTCGCGCGCGTCACCAACGTGCAGGAGCCGCCACGCCGCGAGGACGCGCGGCCGCCCCACGCCGGTCGTCCGCGCGTGCCCGCCGTCGCCTGAGCGTCGCGGCCGCCCGCTAGCGGCGGCACAGCGCGCGCTCGCGGCTCACGACCGCGGGGTCGCGGTCGATCTCGGCGAGGTCGCAGTGCACCGTCGGTACGAACGGGTTGTTGCGGATGACCCGCTCGGCCGCGGCCGCAGCGGCCTCGAGGTCGCCCGCCCGCAGCAGCGCGCGGGTCTGCGCGGCCGCGAGGTTGGCGTCGTCGGGTGCGTCCTCGGCCGCGATCGTCAGCAGCGGCACGGCATCCGCGAAGCGCTCCAGCTCGACGTAGAGCTGACCGAGTCGCCGTGACAGCGCCGGGTCCTTGCGCGCGCGGACATCGGCCTTGCGGGCCTTCTCGTACTGCAGCGCGGCCGCCTCGAGATGCTTGCGCTCTTGCAGCAGCGCTCCCAGTCGCGCGTGCTGCCGCGCCTCACCTCCGCCGAGCGCCGAGAACACGTCGCCGAGCTCGGGCGTCGCCTCCTCGCCGTCGCCGAACTTCGGCACGCTCAGCTTGCCGTCGCGGCTCTTGGCGGTGCGGGTCTTGGTGACGCGCTTCCACTCGGCGTAGAAATCCTCGAAGTCCTCGCCCCAAGCAGTCGCCAGCGCGGTCTTGGCGTCGTCGCCCGCCTCGACGCGATCCAGCAGCGCCGCGATGCCGGCGGCCCCCCGGCGCTCGCGGAGCAGGCCCAGCATGGTCTCCACCTCGGCGTACGCAAGCGCGGCCAGCTCGGCGCTGGGCAGCATCGCGACCGAGGGATACATCTCCTCGAGCGTCACCAGGTCGTCGCGGACGATGGCCTGGTGGAGGCGATAGGCGAGCGCGGGATCGAGGGGCTCGGAATCGGTGCGACGCCAGCGGGTCTCGTACAGCTTCGCGAGCCCCTCCTGCAGCCACACCGGCGCGAGGTTGCCGGTGCGTAGCGTGAGCAGGTAGTGCACGTACTCGTGCACCGCAGTGTCGAGCCAGCCGTAGCCGTGGACCATCACGCGCGGCGTGATCATCACGACGCGGCGGTGCTTGGTCACGCCGACGGTGCCGGTCGTGCGGATGTTGGCGACCGTCAGCGGTGTCACCATCGCGAGCTTCACCGGATCGTCGAGGAACTCGAAGCGCACGGTGTGATCGGGCACGACCCCGAGCTCGCGGCCGAGCACCTCGCGGGCCTGTGCCATCGCGGCAAACAGGTAGGGTGCCAGCATCGCGTCCTTCTCGTGGGCGAACACCGCCTGCACCGCACCGTCGTCGCTGGTCACGGTGATCGATGCGGCGAGCGCCTTCTGGGCCCCCCGCGCCAGTGCGAGGTAGTGCCGCGCCTCCTCCGAAAGCGCGTCGCTGCCGTCCAGCGAGCCGGTCGCGACGGCGTCGGCGATGAGCGCCTCGGCCTCGGCGTACCGCCCCTCGTAGATCGCGACCACGCCGGCCTTCACCGACCTCGCGGGGCTCTCTTCGGCGTCTGCGAGGGCCCGCTTGGCGCCGGGCACGTCCCACCGCGACAGCGCGACGTCGACCTCGCCGAGCGCATCGTCGGCGCGCGCGGTGTTGTTGCCGAGCGGCGCGAGCAGCAGCAGCGTCAGCGAAGCCGCGGTCCGGAGCCATCGCAGGGGGCGGTTCATCGCAGCAGCTCCTCGTAGTAGCGGCGCACGGGGTCGACGAAACCCGGTGGGGCGTCCTCGCGCATCGCGTCCATCAGCTCGTCGCGCAGCGAGCGGTCGCGATCGGCCTCGGTCGACGCGTCGCCGCTGGCGCCCGCGGGGGGTGGCGGCGAGCCCTGCCGCAGGCTGTCGATGGCCTCTTGGATGCCTTGCCAGGCCTGCGACTGACCACCGATCGCATCGCGCGGGACCGTACGATCGAGCGCGCGCTCGCTGCGGTTCATGCCACCGTCGGCGCGTCGCATGCCCGCGCGCCCCGCCGGCGGCAGCAGGTCGCCGAGCGGCCCCGACAGCAGCTCACTGGCGCGCTTGCGTAGTCCGTTCTGCCGCTGCTCGAGCTCGTCGAACTGCTGGCGCGACGTCTCGGGCAGCACCTCGCCGGGCGACGGCAGCGCCCCGCCGAGACGCTCGCGCAGAGCCTCGGCGCGGGCTTGTGCGCGCTCGAGCGCCTTGCCTTCGGCTTCACGACGCTCCGCACCCGAGAGCGCGCGCTCGATGCCGTCTTGCGCGGCGTCGGCCGCTTCGGCCAGATCGAGCGCCTTGGCGTCCTCGCGCTCGGCGAGCTGCTCGAGCCGATCGAGCGCCGCGCGGGCATCGTCGAGCCCGCGGCGGGCATCGCGTCCGAGTCGGGCATCGTTGATGGCCTCGAGCTGCTCCCGCAGCGCCTTCGCTTTCTCGCCGGCGGCCTGCGCCCGGTCGGCGCCGGCCTCACGGCCCGCGACCTGCTCACGCCACTGTCGCTGCAGCTCGCTGGTCGAGGCCCGGAGCGAGCCCTCTTCGTCCTGCAGCCGCCCGAGCTCGCGCAACAGCGCGATGCGCTGCCGCTCGGCTTCCGAGAGCGGGTTGGCGGCGCCGCCTTCACCGGCCTGTTGCTGCACCTCGTCGCGCATGCGCGAGACCTCGTCGAGCTCGCCGCGGGCCCGCTCGAGGGCGCGGTCGATCTCGCCGCGCTGGAGCATCGCCTGCAGCTCCTCGTCGGCCGCCATGCGCTCGAGGATCTCGAACGCGTCGACGTTCATGAACTCCTCGCCCATCTCCTCGCGCAGCTGCGCGCGGATCTCCGACAGCTTGCGGAGGTCCTCGCGACGGCGCTGCTCGAGCTGCTCGATCTGCGAACGCACGCTCTCGTCACCGGCCTTGAGCGCCTCCAGCAGCTCCACCAGCTTGCGCTGGGTCGCCTCGAGTCGGGCGGCGAGGGCCTCCAGCTGCTCGATCAGCATGCCGTCGACGAGGTCGTCGAGCCGGATGATCTCGTCCTCGAACGCGGTCTGGATGCGCGCGTCGACCGGCCGCATGCGCAGCAGCACCGCGGCCGCCACGGCAGGCTCGGCGAACTCGGTGCCCGGCGCCAGCTCGGCCTGCAGCTTGCCTTCGGCCTTGTGCTCGGCCAGCAGCCGGCGATGGATCCCCGCCAACGCCTCGGCGTCCCCGTCCTGCGTGAGCGCATCGAGCGACAGCGCATCGACCGTCGCGGCCATGCGTGCCAGCAGCTCCTCGACGTGCAAGTGCAGCGCGCGCGCCATGCCGGCCCGGGTCGCGGTCGTCGCCGCGGCCGTGTCCGAGAACGCAGTCGACAACATGCGTTCGGCAAGCACGTCGACCGCGGCGTCGCGAAGCTCGCGGAGGCTCGCGATGTTCTCGGCGTGCTCGGCCTGCTCGTCCTCGACCGACAGCCTCAGGGTCGCCGAGCGCGTGCGCTTGCCAGGTGGGTCGGGCAGGGGATCGAGGCCGAGCCCGGGATCGTTGTCGATCGCCTCGAGCCAGTAGAGCACCTCGCTGCGCGCGTCGATGGGGATGCTCGCGATGTCCCAGTCGGTGTGATCCCGCCAGCTGCGCGGGGCCCCGGCGGGCTGCTGCCGCGGCAGGCGGTGTGTGCTGCCGTCCGGCAGCTGGTACACCAGCTCGACCCCCGCGAGGCCGAAGTCGTCGCGCGCGTGCCAGCGCACCGTCACCCGCGCGTCGTCGCCCACCACGTGCTCCCCCGCGGGCGGCGGCGAGACCTCGAGCTCGGGCGCCCGATCGGGCTCGATCTCGACGGGCAGCGCCGCCGATCGGTGCTCCGCGCCGTCGTCGACGAGCACCACCGTCCAGCTGCCGGCACCCCGCGCCGTGAAGCTGGCCCGCCAGCTGCCGTCGGCGTCCGGCTCGATCGCAACTCGCTCCACCGGTGGCGCGTTGCTGAGCTCCGTCGGATCGTAGGCCACGACGACGGTGCCTTCGCGCGCAGCCACGCGGGGCAGCAGCTGGATGTCCACGCGGGTGCCGGCTGGCACCCGCAGCGCGCCGCTGGGGTTGGGAATCGTCCGCGGCGGCCGCGACGTGTGCTCCGGGTACGTCAGGCCCAGGGTCAACGAAGACCACACCGGCTCCGGTGGCGGCGGCGGGCGGCCGTCGGTCCGCGCCCACAGCAGCGGCCACCCGGTCATGAACGCATCGGTGCGACCGAGGCCCGCGGCGGCGGCCATGAGCACCACCGCCGCGAACACGAGGCCGCGCCAGCGCATGGGGCGGACGGCCCGCGCCGGGCCGACGCCGCGCTGCTCGATGCGAGCCTCCACCTCCTCGACGTAGCGGTCGCGCAGCCGCGGGGAGCCCACCCGACCACGCCCTTCGCGGAGGTCCAGCGCACCGATGATCTCGTGGCGGAGTCGGCGGTCGCCGGCGTCGAGCCCGGCGGCAAGGGGGCCGACGCCCTGGGCGATCTCGACGGCCACGTCCCGCAACGTCCGCGCGCGCCGGTGGGCGGCGCGCGCCGCCTGGATGGCCAGCGCCAGTCCCGTCGCGCCGATCGCCGCCCCCAGGGCCTGGGCGGCCAGGTCGCCACGGAGGCTGAGGCCGGCTCCGATGGCGGCCGCCAGCGCGAGGGCGATGGCGGCGAGCAGCCCCGCAACGCCCGCTTCGAGCGCGGCCCGGCGCCAGATCGCCCGACGCGCCGCGCGGAGCAGACCCTCGAGGATGCGCCCACGACTCAAGATTGCACACCTGGACGGAACAGGGGCTGCACAGCGGGCCTCGGTCGAAGGTATAACCGGCGAGCGCAGCCCCGTCATGGGCGATTTCCGCGGCCGGGAAGCACGGTCGCGAGAGCCCCGACGGCCCCGTTGCTGAATAGGCGGCTTCTCGTGCCGTCAGAGGACGGATCTTTCGTGGAGCTCACCGACGCCGACGACCACCAGTTGGTCGAAGCCTGCAAGGGCGGGGATCGGCGAGCCTTCCAGGCGCTCTACGAGCGCTACGAGCGCAAGGTCTTCGCCGTCGCCTATGGATTCCTTCGCAACCAGGAAGATGCGCTCGACGTGGTGCAAGAGGCCTTCATCAAGGTCCACCGCTACCTGCCCAACTTCGAAGGGCAGTCGAGCTTCTACACCTGGCTGTACCGCATCGTCGCCAACCTCTGCATCGACCACATCCGTCGCAATACCCGGAAGAAGGACGTGGAGTTCGACGACAAGCTCCGCCACGACGGAGAGCAGGACACGTCGCCCGCCGAAGCGCTGCCTGCCTCCATCATGGCCAATCCAGGTGAGGCCGTAGAGAACAAGGAGATACTCGCCGCCGTCGAAGACAGCCTGAAGTACCTCAGCGACAAGCACCGGGCGGTGATCGTGATGCGAGAACTCCAGGGGCTGTCGTACGCCGACATGGCGAAGGCCATGAACTGCTCCAAGGGCACCATCATGAGCCGCCTCTTCCACGCGCGACGCAACATGCAGAAGCTGCTCCGCCAGCGCCTCGAACACCTGCCCGAGCCCACCGACGAAGGCGTCGGAGACCTCCCACCCGAAGCCGAAGCTGCACTGCCATGATGGACGAAACCGAACTCCCGGGGAACGCCGCCCGCCTCCAGGCGTACTTCGATGGCGAGCTCGACGGCCCCGAGGCCGCCGAGATGGCGGCTGCCGTCGAGCGCGACGCCGAGCTCCGCGGTCACATCGCGGCGATGGGCACGATGCGAAACCTCGTCAACCGCAGCTTGGAGATGCGGGCGCTCGAGGTCCCGCGTGCGCGCTTCGAGCAGATCTGGGACGAGATCGATCGCGAGATCGAGCGGGACGCCCGCGGCGCCAAGACTCCCGCCGCGGCGCCGGCGTCGTTCTGGGCCCGCATGGCGGCCGTGTTGAAGCCCTTCCGCATGCCGTTGCTCGCAGCGGCGGGGGCCGCCGCGGTCGCAGTGGTGGCTCTGAACTGGGGTGGCGCGCCGAAGGTGAATCAAGCGCCCGAGGTGGCGTCATTGCCGGAGCCTTCGGTACCGGGGCCAGCGACCCCAGCTCCCCACGCCGAGGCACCGCTGCTGGCCGAGAAGCCGCAGGGGGCACCGCCGCCCACCGGCGCCGGTGCATCCGAGCTGCCCGCGCCCCGTCCGGCCGATGCCGAGATCCACGGCATCGAGTTCGGCGGCAAGCAAGGCCGGATCTCGCACACCGGCACGGTCACGGTCCTCTACGTCGAAGAGGACGAATCGCAGAAGAGTGAGCGCTCGCTATGACGCACCGCAGAAACCATCCTCGCCTGCTCGCCTCGATGCTCGCTGGGCTGATCGCAGCACCCCTCGCCCTCGGCGCGGTGGTACTGACGCCGGCGACCGCCGAGGCAGCGGTCGCCAAGGCCACCTGCGACACCAAGCTGGTGTTGCTGACCAAGGAGGGCTCGGGCGTGATCCCGAAGGAGCTCGAGGCGCTGCGCTCGACCCTGCAGGAGGACGAGTTCGCGGTGTACAAGGGCTTCCATCTCTTGGAGGGCAAGGCGCTCAAGCTGAGCCTCGACACCAAGTCGGAGTCGACCTTCTCCAGCGGTCATCGGCTCGGCTTGACGCTGCTCGGTGGCGACGAGACCCGGTTGAAGCTGCACGCGGATCTTTCCAACCGTGACGCGACGAAGTCGCTGCTGTCGACTGACTACAGCATCGAAGACAACGGCTTGCTGATGATCGGCGCCGGCTCGTACACGGATGGCGGTCGCAGCGGCAAGCTCTTCTTCGCAATCCAGTGCGGACGCGCGAGCTGAGTTCCGACCTCCGGACCTCCAAAGGACGGGGCGATGCCGCGGTGGCGGGGTCGCCCCGTTCTCGCGTTCAAGGGTCGCGGACGGCGCCCGCAGCGGTCGCGGGGACTTTCAGGGGCCGCCCGGCCGTCGATTGGAGTCGGGTGTCGCCGGGCAGTAGGCTACCCTAGGCGAGCGCGAAGGCACGTCATGCGGCGATCTCCGGCTCCGAAGCCACCGTCGCGCACCTGGGTGTGGCTGGTGTCGGCCCTCGCGGTGTGGCTGGTGGCGCTCGTCATCGTCGCGGTGTCGTCGCCGTGGTGGGGGCGCGATCTAGTCCGCGAGCAAGTCGAAGCGAAGATCGCGAAGCGCCTCGACCTGCCGGTTGCGATCGCGTCGATCGACCTGGGGCTGGAGCAGGTCGTGCTGCACGACGTCGTCATCGGCGAGGCCGATGCGCCGCTCGTGCGTCTCGATCTCGTCGAGGTCGGCCTCGACGCCTCGGCGTGGTGGGACGCGCGCGTGGTCGTGCAAAGGGTGGCCGTGCGGGGTGGTCGCGTGGATGGCAGCCGGGCGCAGCTCGAGGAGCTGGCCTCGCGGGTCCGGAGCGAGCGGAGCGGTGATGGGGCTGGTGGGTCCGGGCGGCTTCGGCTGTCGCCGTCGCACGTCACACTCGACGAGCTCTGGCTGGTGGTCGGCGACGAACAGCCCGATGCGCGTGTACGCCACCTGGAGTCACGCGTCTCCGCGGACCTCGATCCCCACGCGCTGGCGGCCGACGTCACCCTGGCGGACCTCCGCGTCGAGCTGCGCGACCAACCGCTGGTGACGGCGGCGAAGCTGCACGCGCAGCTCGAGGCCACCCGCAGCGACGATGGGCTGATGCTGCAGTTTCCGTTGCGGGTCGATCTCTCGGACTTCGGCAGCGCTGTCACCGACGAGATCGCCGTCGCCGACGTGGATGGCTGGGTCGAGCTCTCGGATCGCCACGCCAGCGAGATCACGGTGGCGCTCGATGGCGGGTTCAGCGATCGCGGCGACCACAGCGGCGACGGTCCCCGCCTGTGGTCGGTCGGCGGCAGCGTGCGTCGGGATCTGTCCGCCGGCCGTCTGCGCGTCGACATGGCGGAGTTCGAGCTCGGCCGAGTGCCCGAGGTGCTGCGTCGACTGCCGTTGGTCGACTCGGCCCGCGCGAGTGTGGGTGGTCACCTCGCGGTCGCGTTCGGCGGCGGTGTCGCGCGGGTCGAAGGCGACGTGTCGCTGGCCGGGTTGACCGTCGACCACCCGGTGCTCGCGAAGGAGCCTGTGCGGGACATCGGCGTCGACGTCGAGTTCGCCGCCGAGCTCGACCCTCAGGCGTATCGGGTCCGCCTCGAGCGCGCGACCATCGAGCGCTCCGGCATTCGCATGGAGGTCGAGGGCGAGCTGCAGCATCCGCCAGAGCGCCGACACCGACGCTACCGCCTGCACGCCACGATTCCGCCGGTGCCGTGTCAGAACGTGCTCGATGCGATCCCGCCGCAGCTGATCCCGAGTCTGCAGGGCTTCCTCCTCGACGGAGAGTTCGAGCTCGACTTCGACTTCGACGCCGACTTCGCCGATCTCGACCGGCTCGTGCTCGCGGCCGACGTGGGCATCGACCATTGCGAGGTGCGGCAGGCCCCCGCCGACGCGTCGCCCGAGCGCCTCGCGGGGGGCTTCACCCATCGCGTGACCATGCGCGACGGTCGTCAACGCACGGTGCAGCTGTTCGCCCACTCGGGGTCCTTCACCCCGCTGCAGCAGATCTCGCCGTACATGGTCAAAGCCGTCCTGACCACCGAGGACGGCGGCTTCTGGCGTCACAAGGGCTTCCTGCCGTCGCAGTTCCGCACCGCGATGCAGCGCAACTTCGCGGCCGACGAGGTTCGCCTCGGCGCATCGACGATCACGATGCAGATGGTGAAGAACGTGCTGCTGTCGCACCAGCGCACGCTGTCGCGCAAGCTCCAGGAGCTGTTCCTCACCTGGTACGTGGAGCGCACGCTCAGCAAGGAGCGGATCATGGAGATCTATCTCAACGTGATCGAGTTCGGGCCGGGCATCTACGGGGTCACGAGGGCCGCGCGTCACTACTTCGGCAAGTACCCCGACGAACTCACGCCCCCCGAGGCGGCCTACCTCGCGTTGATGTTGCCGAGCCCCGTGCGGCGTCACGTCAGCTGGTGCCGCGGCGCGCCGACCCCGTCGATGCAGGTCAAGCTCGCGCGCATCCTCTCGATCATGCACGAGCGGGGTCGCCTCGACGACGTCGAGTACGAGCTGTGGCGGGAGGTCCCGCTCGAGTTCGATGTCGGCGAACGCGGCAGCGAGGGTGCGTGCCTGGCAGAGATCGACGCCTTGATGTCGGCGCAGGGCGGCCAGCGTGCGCTCAGCGGGCTGATGGCGGGTGCCCCGACGACGGCGACGACGCTCGACGACGAAGTCGCGGAGGTCGATGCCGAGGCGATGCGCGAGCTGGAGCTGCGACGCGCGAGCGAGCGCGAGGGCGCCCAGGTCGAGGAGGGTGACGCGCCGGGTCGGCCCGCGATGGACGACGGCGCGGACGGCGAGACATGGTGACGTGGTGCATGCTCGCGGTGCTCGCCGCCGCGGCACCGGCGGGCACCCGCGCCGCCAGCGATCCGCGCGTGCGGGCGCGCATGGGCGGCGAGCACGTCATCGACGCCGCGGATGCGCTGCGGCCTCCATCGAAGCGACGCGTGCACGGGAGCGCACGGCTGTCGCTGGGGTTCGGCTTCGTGGCCGACGACCCGATCGCGAAGATCGAGCCGGCGGTGGCGCTCGACCTGCGTGCGATCGCACCGGTCAAGATCGCCTTCGCGGCCCCGCTGCGGCTGCGCATGGCCGATCGCGCCCCCGCGGATCGCGGCGTGCTGCGGTTGCGCGACTGGGACGAGGTCGGTGACTACTTCGCGGTGCTGCGCAGCCTCGAGGTGCGCCTCGATCGACCACTGGCGCGCCGGGCCAACGCGCACGTGGAGCTCACGCTGGGGGAGCAGCGCGACGTGACGCTCGGGCACGGCAGCCTGGTGCGGGGGTGGGCCAATGGTCTCGACCTCGACCGCCGGAGGACCGGCCTGCTGGGGACCTTCGGCTTGCGCGGCACACTGCTGGGCCAACCGGCCCACAGCAGCGTGGAGGTGCTCGCCGGCGACGTGGCCGGCTCGCAGATCCTCGGCGGGCGCGTGGCCGCGTCGTGGGCCGGTGCGGGCATCGGCGCGACCGTGGTCGGCGACCCGACCGCGCCGCGTCTGCTCGCCGTCGACGCCGCGGATCCGATCGCCTACGTGTCCGCACGCGGCAATCGGCTGCAGACGTCGGGGGCACGCGGCATCGCGGCGGGGTCGATCGAGTTCGAGTACCTGGCGACCGATCGCTGGCGTTGGCGCGCGGGGCCGTACCTCGACCTCGATCAGATCGGCGACATCGGACGCGGCCTCCACCTCGGAGCGACCGCGCAGGGGCGGCTCGGTGCGCGCCGTCAGTGGACCCTGGGGGCCACCACCGAGCTCACCGCGGGAACGCGGGGCTACGATCCCGCGTACTACGACGTGTTCTACGGCGCACAGCGCTGGTCGGCGCCCATGCTCGGCACCCGCGCGGGTGTGCCCGACGATGCCGCCGATCCGCGCGCGCCGAAGCCGAGCTGGTTGCGGGACCATGTGCCCGCCGGCGTCGGCGGCATGGGTCGCCTGCACGTGGGCCACACCGCCGGCGCCACCGCTTCGTTCGAGTACCGCATGCGGCCGGGGCCGCTGGGACACACCGCGACGCTGGTGGTGGGCGTCGACGTGCCGCAGGTGGCGGTGTTCGCCCGCTTCGCCCATCGCGGCACGCACCACGGCTTCGAGCCGCGCGCCGCCGGCACGCTCGCGCAGCTCGAGCTGCGGGTGCCGGTGCTGCGCTGGATCGACGTCGAGATCGCGGCCGGCTGGACCTTCGCGATCCGCAGCGATCCGCGCCTCGCATCGGCACGCGGCGTGCTGCCCAGCGGCGCCGGTCTCGTGCTCGCCGGCGTGGGGGGCCGGGTTCCGTGGTAGCGCGGCGACCTCCGGATTGCGCCGACGGGCGGGTCCCGCAGCAGCTCCCGTTGTACGATGGCGGCACGGCACCGCCACGACAGACCCGCCCGCCCTCGGCGATCGGCAAGATCATCGCGATCTTTGCGGTGGTGATGCTGTTGCTCGCCGTCGCCGGCGTGGCGACGATCGCCGGCGTCTTCTGGTGGTATGCGCGCGACCTCGAGGGCTTCGACGAGGCCAAGCTCCGCAACCACCACCCGCCGCAGGTCACCCGCATCCTCAGCCGGGACGGCGAGGTCATCGGCGAGATCTACAGCGAGCGTCGCACGGTGGTGCGCTACGAGGACATACCCAGCCACGTCGAGAATGCGTTCCTGGCGGCCGAGGATGCCGACTTCTACAGGCACGAGGGCATGGATGTCCTCGGGATGGTGCGCGCGCTGGTCGTCAACCTCCGCGCCGGCGAGGTGAAGCAGGGCGCGTCGACGATCACGCAGCAGGTGGTGAAGATCTTCTTGCTGTCCGCCGAGCGCACGCTCGAGCGCAAGGTGCAGGAACTGGTGCTGGCCCGCCGTGTCGAGCAGGCGTTCACCAAGCGCGAGATCCTCTCGCTCTACCTCAACGAGATCTATCTCGGGCACGGTCGCTACGGCATCGAGGAGGCGGCACGGTTCTACTTCGGCAAGTCGGTCGCGGACATCGACCTGGGGCAGGCCGCGCTGCTCGCCACGCTGCCCAAGGCGCCGGGGCGCGACTCACCGCTGCGGAGCCCCGAGCACTCCAAGCGACGGCAGGTCTGGGTGCTGCAGCAGATGGCGCAGCACGGCTTCGCGACCGCCGAGCAGGTGCAGCCATTCATCGATGCGCCGCTGTCGGCGTCGCTCGCCCAGGAGCACGAGCGACCGACGATCCACGCCGGCGCCGAGGAGTTCGTCGAGGAGGCGCGGGCGCAGCTGGAGCTCGAGTTCGGCGTGGACGCGGTGCCGTACCTCGGCGCGCAGGTCACGACCACGGTCTCGCTGCCGCTGCAGCTGGCCGCGCGCGAGGCCGTGCGCGAGCAGCTGCGCGCGATCGATCTGCGCCAGGGCTACGGCCACAAGCTCGCCGCCGCGAAGGCGAAGGTGCGCGCGCAGGCGCTGCTGCACGGCGATGCGCCGATCGCCGTCGGTGAGATCTACACCGCCGCCGTCGTGCAGCCCGACGCGGCGGTGCCGGTGCCGGAGAGGGGCTTCGCCGCGACGATCGGCGAGCACCCGGTATGGGTGCGGGTGCCGGCGGGCTCGCGGTACGCCGAGGACGACGTGCCGCCGCGCGAGCAGTTCCCGGTGGGTGCGGTGCTCGAGGTCCGCGTGGTCGCGGCCGCCGGGGCGCCGGATACCGGCGCGCCCGCGGGCTGGGCGGTGGCCGAGGTCGACGCGGGGCCCGAGGCCTCAGTAGTGGTCGCGGACGCCGACAGCGGCGACGTGCTCGCGATGATCGGCGGCTCGCACTACGCCGCCGGGGGCTTCAACCGCGCGACGCGAGCGATGCGGCAGCCGGGCTCGACCTTCAAGCCCTTCGTCTACGGCGCCGCGATCCACAGCCGACAGTTCACGGCGGCGTCGCTGGTGTCGGACTCGCCCGAGATCTACGAGAAGTGGCGGCCCACCAACTTCGAGGCGGACGTGTACCGCGGTGACGTTCGCCTGCGAGAGGCGCTGGCGCGCTCGATCAACACCATCGCGATCAAGCTCGCCGACCGTCTCGGCGTGGCCGCGGTGCAGGACTTTGCCCGTACGCTCGGGATCCACTCGCGCCAACCCAGCGATCTGTCCATTGCGCTCGGCACCGGTGAGGTCACGCCGCTCGAGCTGACGGGGGCGTACCTGACCATTGCGCGCCGCGGCAGCCTCCTGCAGCCGCGGACGATCCAGCACGTGGTGCTCGCCGACGGGCGGCGCGTGGACTACAACCCGGCGCCGCAGCAGGTCATCGGCGAAGACGTCGCGTTCGTGTTGACCAGCATGATGACGCAGGTGGTGCGAAGCGGCACCGCCACCGACGCCAAGGCGCTCGGCCGCCCGGTGGCGGGTAAGACCGGGACCTCGGCGGAGCACCACGACGCGTGGTTCGCCGGCTTCACGCCACGCACGGTTGCGGTCGCGTGGGTGGGCTTCGACCGCCCGCGCTCGATGGGCCGCTCGGAGACTGGCGGCAAGGCAGCCGTGCCGCTGTGGGTCGCCGCGGTCCGCGGCGCCGAGCAGGGGCCGGCGCTCGACTTCGTGCCGCCGTCGTCGGTGTCGGTGCGGCGCATCGACGCCGCCACCGGCCTGCTCGCACCGCCCGAGGCCGCCGAGCTCAAGACCCTCGACGAGTACTTCCTGGTCGGCACCGAGCCGGTCGACGAGGTCGACGCGGGGGTCAAGCCCAGCGGCGACGTCCTGCTGGGCCTCTACGACGACGACCCCGGCACGACCCCCGCACCCACGCAGGCGCAGGATCCGACGCCGAGCGCACCGTCACCACCCTCCGGTGGCACCCGCAAGCGCGAGCTGCCGTCGGTGCTCGAGAACCCAGACTGACGTCGCCACCGCGCCAGCGCGGCGCTCGGCGTTCGCGGCGGACCAGTCGCGCGGGCTGCGACAGCTCAGCCGTCGCTGGGATCGATCTGCACGAGCGTCCCGACCTGCACGCGGGTCTGTTCGGCGAGCACGTCCTCGAACTCGGCCTCGAGCGCGCTGGCGTCGAAGTCGGTGAAGTCGACGCCGTCGAAGAACCGATCGTAGGTCTTCGAGATCGTCAGCTCCTTCGGGAAGTCTTCGTGGCGCGCGACGTGGAACGGGCCTCCGCCGTCCACCGTCTGCAGGTCGAGCACGATGCGCTGCTCCGCGGTACCGCGCAGCTGGAACGGCACGGCGTCGTCGCCCGCGTCGAGTCGCGCGCCGCCCGAGAAATACACGGTCGCGCCATCGACGGCGCTGTTCTCGGGGATGTCGTGGCGCGTGTCTTCCTTGCCGGGCTCGATCACGGGCATGTGGTAGCGACCGTAGTCGACGATGAGCTGGCAATAGTCTCCGGGCTCGAGCTCGCGGCCTGCGACCGTGAGGGTCTCGAGATCCTCGGCGCGCAGGTCCTCTGGGCACGGGCCCCAGAACATCTGCAGTGGCAGCTCACGGCCACCGCAGGTGACGATCGTGACGGCTTCGATCGTGATGTACGACTCGAGCAGCGTCACCTCCCAGCCGTTGTCGTTCTCGAACACGCGCGGCGCTTCGTCGTCGCCGCGGTTGGGGAACGAGCCGTTCTCGGGCGTCGCGTGGTGCGTCGAGAAGACGTACAGCAGCGCGCCACCGGGATCGAGTGCGTCGCAGCCGGTCATCGTCAGACCAGCACACGCCAGGAAAAAACCAACGAGTCGAGAGGTCGTGCGCATGGGGGGACGAGACCGAGCACGACACTATCAGAGGGTGGGGGCAGGCTTCAAACCTCGATGATCCACTTCATGCGTCGCGGCATGCAGTCGTGACATGCAGCGGGACCGATGGATCCACCGCACGATCCAACGCGTCGTCCGACGCAGGGCACCGAGGTCGCGGTCGAGCGAAGGCCTGCGGCAAGCGATGCGCGCGTGGGTCCAACGCAGCGCAACCCCGCCGCGGGCGCGGGTTCTCGGCCTGCGGCGACGCGGTGCGCCTCCCGTCGAAAGCTGCGTAGTTTCGGCAAAGGCGACTCCGACGCCGCACACCGAGCGCGGGGCGTCATCGCGCGTGCGGGCGATGGTCCTCGCCGCCCACGTGGGCACCATCGCGAACTCGTCGTCGATTGTGCCGATAGCCACACCGCTTTCCCCGTCGAGATCGCGCGACGCCGCGGCGTTCTGTCTGCGCGCGCCCCCACGTGATCGCGACCACATGCGCGCTCGTGGGGCCGCGCGACCGCGGGCGGCCTGGGCAAGTCGCCCATCCGAGCTCGCTCGCGTCGACGCGAGCGCGGCAACCCCACGCCTCGCGGGCGAGGGGGCGGCCGCGTGCGCGCACCCGCGGCGATGGGTCTGCGGCACGGCCGCTCGCGCGGCGGCGCGCGCGTCCTCGCGCAACGGCGGGCCGCGGCCGCTGGGAACAGCGCCGCATGGGATCGTGTACGACGCCGATGCTAGCCTGTCGCACGTGGCCCGCCACCCCATCGCCGAGTTGAGCGCTCGCGGCACGCAGGCCGCGGTGTCGGTGCGCCCGGCGACCGGATCGGTGCCCGCGGTCCGCGACGCGGGACCGAACGATCTCGTGGCCTGGGCGCTGCGCGTGCCGGTGTCGGGGCCGCAGATGATCGTCGGCGGTATCGCGCTGGCGATGGTGGGCGCGGCGTTGGCCTGGCTCAACCCGCTCGGGTTGGTCGGGGTGGCGGTGTTCGGTGCGATGATGGCGGTTGGCGGCGCGGCGATCAGCATGGGCATGCGCAAGGGCGCCGCCGCGATCCCGGCGCTCCCGCCGGCGCGGAGCTCCGATCCCCACGTGGTCGCCGAGCGCTGCCGCCGGGTGCTGGCGGTGCTGCATCGCACCGGCCCCATGACGTTCGAAGGCGTGCAGAGACAGCTGCGCTGGACCGAGGCCGCGCTGGTGGAGACGTTGATCGCCCTGCGCGACGACGGCACCGTGGTGGAGGATCTCGATCTCGACAGCGGCGAGTGGACGTATCGCGCAGCGCAGGACGACTTCGGGCAGCCGATGTCGAAGATGCTGAGCGATCGCAAGACCGGCGAGGGATGGTGATGAAGGACAAGAGCACCGCGGCGATCCTCGCGCTCTTCATGGGCGGCCTGGGCGTGCACAAGTTCTATCTCGGGCGCATCGGCTCCGGGATCGTCTACCTGCTGTTCAGCCTCACCTTCATCCCGGCGGTGCTGGGACTGATCGACTTCTTCATCTTGGCGCTGATGGATCCCGACGAGTTCAATCGCCGCTACAACGGCACTGCGCTGGGTCCGAGTCCGCTGGTCTTCAACGTGCTGCCGCCCGCGATGGGCTATCCCTACCCGCCGCCGGGCTACCCGCCGCCGGGCTATCCACCGCCGGGCTATCCACCGCCGGGCTATCCGCCGCACGGCCATCCGCCCCAGGCGGCGCCCGCGGCCGCGCCGACGGTGGCGCCACGGACCGCCGACGAGCTCGCGCGCGAGCTCGAGAAGCTCAACGAACTGCGGATCGCGGGCCTGCTCACCGACGACGAGTTCAACGCGCAGAAGCAGAAGCTGCTCGCGGCGATGGGATGAGTCGGTGGTCGCGACGACGCGTGCTCGCGGGTGCCGCGGGTTTCGCGACGGTGGCGTGCGGCCGCCCGCGGACGGCCGCGGGGCCGCGCGCACCGTCGGCGCCCGTCGTCACCGCGCCGCCCGACGCGAGCGAGCCCGATGCCTTCGCGGCGCTGCACGGGCGCTGTGACGGCATCGCGGCCCCCGATGCGCTCGAGTGGTCGGGCCATCGCGACGCGGTCTGCGAGCGCATGGCTGCGGCCGGCGCCGACGCCGTCGCGGTCGAGCCTGGCGCCGCTGCGGTGTACCTCGCGGGCTTGTCGTGGGGTCGATCCGAGCGGCCGCTGCTGTTGATCCTGCGGGCCGATCGCAGCGCGTTCGTGCTGTGTCCCGCGTTCGAGCAACGATCGGTCGCCGAGCGCTGCGCGGAGCTGCCGTTGGTGCCCTGGCGAGAGCACGAAGATCCGTTCGCGGTCGCCCTCCGTCACGCGCCGTGGCTGGCGCGGGCCCAGCTCGCGATCGAGCCCAGCATGCGCGCGTTCGTGGTGGCGGGCATTCGCCGCGCCTGCCCACAGGCGCAGCTGCGCGACGACGATGTGATCGGTCCGGTGCGCCTGCACAAGCAACCCGCCGAGCTCGCGCGTCTGCGTCGCGCCAACGAGGCCACCCAGGCGGCGATCGCCGCGGTCGCCGAGCGCGTGCGCGTGGGCGTGCAGGAGTCGCAGGTGGCGGCCTGGATGCACGCGGCGTTGGTCGCCGCCGGCCTCACCGACCCGTGGGCGTTGGCACTGGTCGGTCCGAACGCGTCGTTTCCCCACGGTAGCGGCGCGACCCGGTCGGTCGCCGCCGGCGACGTGGTGCTGGTCGACACCGGCGCGTCGCTGCACGGCTACCGCTCGGACATCACGCGGACGTGGGTGGTCGGCGAGCCCAGCGATGCGCTGGCGCGCGCGTATGCGGCGGCCAGCGCCGCGCAGCGTGCCGCGCTGGCCACGATCCGCCCCGGCGTGACCGCGGCCAGCGTCGACGCTGCCGCGCGCGCGGGGATGCTCGAAGCCGGCTACGGCGGTGACGATCGCTACTTCACGCACCGGCTCGGCCACGGCATCGGGCTCGAGGTCCACGAGCCGCCGTACCTGGTCGGCGGCAACCAGCAGGTGCTCGCGGTCGGCATGACGATGTCCGACGAACCCGGCATCTACGTGCCCGGCAGCTTCGGCGTGCGCACCGAGGACATCGTGCTCGTCACCGCCGACGGCGTCGACGTGTTCGGCGAGCTCGCGCCGCCGCAGCTCGACGTGCGCCCGACTGCGTGAGGCCGGCCGGCGTCAGGCCGGCCGCGTGCGCCACCACAGCGCCACCGGCAGCGCGCAGTACGGCGCGTAGATGAGTGCGAACACCAGCTTGTCGGGCGGTGGCAGCTCGCCGAACAGCTCGACCCAGACGTGCACGACCATCGAGTAGAGCATCGCCACCATGTAGATCCGCGCGGCGCCGTGCAGCCGCGGATCGCCGCGACGCAGGGCGCGGGCCGCCCACAGGTAGAACGGCCCCATCACGAATGCGGAGATGCCGGACATCACGCGCAGGAATTGGGGATTGGCGGCGACCAGCGGATCCCAGCGCACGCCGAACCAATGCAGCGCACGGCCGAACGGGTCGACGCTGTCGGGCGCGACGAGGTCCATCGCGGCCGCGCGATCGAACAGCAACGAGGTGGCCGCGAACGACAGCAGCGTGAGCAGCAGGATCGCGTCGAGGCCGGTGTGGCGTGGGGGGGCGCCCGCGGACATCGACGGCGATGGTGTCACGGCTTGGGCAGTGCGACCAGGGTCAGGCCCTCGCGTCCGGTGTCCTTGACCAACGCGCCCTCGAGATCGGCGTAGCGCAGCATCGGGTTGCGCGAGCGATTCTTGTGGTTGTCGGAGAGGCGGGTCTGGAAGTCCTGCAGCGGCTGGACCTGGTAGGCCCACAGATCGGCGTGGACCCACTTCTTGTTGTAGATCGTGCGCAGCACCCTCGAGTCGGCGTCGGCCGGCAACGACTCGATGTTCGCGACGAAGTCGTCGGTGTACTTGAAGTACTCCTCGGCGTTGCTCATGTAGAGCGTGCGCACGGTGACGCCGAGCGACTTGCACACCGCGCCGACGGTGCGCAGGCTGTGATTGCCGGCGAGGTTGCCCGGCATCATGCGCACGCGTCCGGTCTGGTACATCGCACGCACGTGGGCGTAGAGTTCGGGGTCCGACAACCAGCTCACCGGCTCGCCCTGCTGCTTGCGGGCGATGACCCGCTCGAGGTGGCGGTAGACGGTCTCGCGCGCGGTCGCGAAGCCGCGCAGGATCCGGCTCTGGGCCTTCTCGCCCTCGGCCGCGAATGCGTCCTCGAGCAGCTTGCGGGTCTCGGCCTCGTGGCTGGCGTGCCACGCATCGACCAGCGCGCGCGGTTGGTCGTGGGCCTGCACCAACACCTCGTACATGCGCTGCAGGTCGACCACGCGATAGTCGATGTCGAGCAGGAACGCGTACTCGGCCTTCATCACCGCCATCATGGTGAAGTTCATGTCCGAGCCCACGCCGATGTACGCACCACCCTTGTCGCGGATGTACTCGAAGTAGAGATCGTGCCGCGTCTCGTTGCTCTGCACGTAGTGGATGTCGACGGGGATCGGCGCGTCGGCCTCGCCGTCGAGGAAGCTGCGCCGCGCGGCATCGTCGAGCTTGGTCAGCTTCGCGGGTCCGAAGGTCTCGCCGGCCGCGACCGGCGGCGTCGACGGGGTGGCCGCGGCCGCGGCGTTGGTGTCGGCGTGGACCGTCGCGCCCGCGGCGGCGGCGGGATCACCTGCGGGGTCGGCCTTGCCGGCGTTTCCCCCGGGGGTCGGGGACGCGGGGCTCTGCACGCCGGGATCGGCGGTCGCGGGATCGCGGCACGCGGCCGCAGCGAGCAGGGAGGCGAGGACCAGACGGGCGTGTCGGCGGGCGCGGGCCATGGGGATCGCCGCCACTTATGCCACGGGCGCGAGGTCGGCCCAGCTTTTCGCGCGGGGCGAGCTCGCAGGGGGCTTGCGCATCGGCGGGGGTCAACCCAATATTGGCCCGCGCCAGTCCCACTGCGCTTCATGCGCATCGTTCGACGGAACCGCTGCGGTCCCCCCGAGAACGCATGACCCGAGCCGACGGCGACCTCTGATCGCCAGGGCTCGGTCGACGCCTGCGGCCCACGCGGGCTGGCCCACCCGAGGAGGGGCGATGAGCGAATCGGACAGCGTGCGGCCGGTGACGATCCGAGCCGAATCGATCTCGAAATCCTACGGCGGCTTCGCTGCGCTCAGCCAGGTCTCGTTCGAGGTCCGCAAGGGCACCGTGGCGGCGTTCCTGGGCGTGAACGGGGCGGGCAAGTCGACCACGATGCGGATCCTGACCGGCTACCTCGCGCCGACCTCGGGTCGCGCGCGGGTGTTGGATCACGACCCCACCAACCACGAGGCGCGTCTCGAGCTGGCGCGGCGCCTGGGCTACCTGCCCGAGAGCGGCCCGCTGTATCGCGACATGACGCCGGCCGAGTCGCTGCAGTTCTTCGTCGACCTGCGCGGCATCAGCGATGGTGCGCGGGCCATCGACCGTGCGGTCGAGCGCTGCGCGATCGGTAGCGTGCTGCACAAGCCCATCCACAAGCTCTCGAAGGGTTATCGCCAGCGCGTCGGCATGGCCCAGGCGCTGCTGCACGACCCCGAGGTGCTCATCCTCGACGAGCCCACCAGCGGCCTCGACCCGCTGCAGATCCGCGACGTGCGCGCGCTGATCCGCGAGCTCGGCCAGGACAAGACCATCCTGCTCTCGACCCACATCCTGCAGGAGGTCGACGCGGTCGCCGACACCGTCGTGATGATCCACGACGGTCGCATCGTGTTCACCGGCACCAAGGACGAGCTGGTCGCCGGCGGCAGCATCGAAGTCCGCTTCCACGAGCTCACCGGCAGCAAGCCTGCGAAGGAGGTGGCGTGATGCTCGGCATCGACACCCGCGCCGTGATGGCCATCGTCCGCAAGGACCTGCGTCAGTACCTCGGCAACCCCACCGGCTACGTGTTCCTCACGCTGTTCATCGCGACCACTGCGGCGGCGGCGTTCATGCAGGAGGGCTTCTTCGCCCGCAACCTCGCCGACCTCGCCGAGCTGAACAAGATGATGCCGGCGATCCTCATGTTCTTCGTGCCCGCGGTGACGATGGGCGCGTGGAGCGACGAGCGACGCGGCGGCACCGACGAGATCCTGCTGACCGCACCCGTGCGCGACCTCGAGGTCGTGCTCGGCAAGTACCTCGGCGTGCTGGGCATGTTCACGGTCTCGCTGGGCTTCTCGGTCGCGCACGTGTTCGTGCTGTCGTACCTGGGCGACCCCGACCCCGGCCTGATGTTCTCGACCTACCTGGGCTACTGGCTCATGGGCGCACTGTTCTGCGGTGTCGGCCTGCTGGCGTCGATGTTCACCTCGAATGCCACGGTCGCGTTCATCCTCGGTGCGCTCGGCTGCGCCGGGTTGGTGTTCGCGGGCAGCGAGCCGTGGGCCGCGGGCATGCTCGGCACCGTGGTCCTCGGTCTGTCGTTCGCGCTGGTGGTCTTCGTGCTGCGCGCCGGCGACCTCGCCGAGGCGGCGTTCGCCGGGGGCCTGGGCGCGGTGGTGGGGCTGGCGTTCTGGCTGCCGTCGCTGATGCCTTGGCTGCACGACGACGACGGCGGCAAGAACCGCTTCGTCGAGGTCTTCGAGTCGCTCGCGGTCGATCGCCACTTCGCCAGCTTTGGCGAGGGCATCGTGCGCCTGGGCGATGCGGTCTACTTCCTGGGCGGCACCGCGGTGCTGCTCTACCTCTGCAGCTTCCTGCTCGGAAGGAGGCACTGGTAGTCATGCCACTGTCGCCACGCAATCATCGACTCATCCGCTTCGGCGCGCTGGCCATGACGGTCGCCTCGCTGGGCTACGCCACCACCCGCGCGCGCACGCGCGCCGACGTCACCTCGGAGCAGCTGTCGCGGCTGACCCCGGCGACCGAGGAACTCATCCGCAGCATCTCGAGCGAGCGTCCCGTGGTCGTGCACGCGTTCGTGAGCGCCGAGGTTCCGCGCGAGTACGTCGAGGTCCGTCTGCGGCTGATGAACCTGCTGCGCGAGATGGAGGCCCAGGGCGGTGCCGGCCTCACCGTGCGCATCGTCGAGCCCGACCTCTACTCCCCCGAGGCCGAGGAGGCCATGGAGAAGTGGAACATCATGCCGCGGCCGCTGGTGGACCGCGAGGGCGGGCGCATGGAGGAGATGGAGACCTTCCTCGGGCTCGCGTTCGTGTCGGGCCCGCGCGAGGAGGTGGTGCCGTTTCTCGATCGCGGTCTGAGCGTCGAGTACGAGATCGCCCGCGCGTTGCGGGTGGTCACGCAGGACAAGAAGAAGGTCGTCGGCATCCTGCGCACCGACGCGACCATCATGGGCAACTTCGACCTGCAGGCGCGCTCGCAGCAGCCCGCGTGGCGCATCGTCGACGAGCTGCGCAAGCAGTACGAGATCCGCTCGATCAACCCCAAGCAACCGGTGCCCGAGGACATCGATCTGCTGTTCGTGCCGCAGCTGCCGAGCTGCGCCGCCGACGAGCTCGACACCGTGCGGGCCTACGTCGACGCGGGGCGCCCCGCGCTGCTCACGGTCGATCCGTTCCCGCTGTTCGACGTGCGCACCTCGCCGACCGAGGAGAAGCTGCCACCGCCCGGGCAAGGTGGCGGCGGCATGTTCGGCGGCGGCGGTGGTCCGCCGGCGGAGCCCAAGGGCGACTACCTCGGCTTCCTGCGCGACATCGGCGTGCAGTGGCAGGCCGACGAGATCATCTCGGACACCTACAACCCGCACCCGACCCTCGAGAAGGTGCCGCCGCAGATCGTCTTTGTCGGGCCGCGCCCCGACGGCAGCAACAGCCTCACCGGCCGTGATCCGACCGTCGACGGCCTGCACGAGATCGTGATGATGTTCGGCGGCGAGCTGCAGGCCGCGCCCGGCTGGCAGGACAAGTTCACGCCGCTGCTCGAAGTCGGTGCCACCTCGGGCTCGGCGTTGTTCGACGCGATGGTGCAGCGGCACCCGCTGTTCGGCATCCAGGGGCCGGTGCCGCCGCGACCGGGCGTGCTCGACGACGGTCGGCAGATGATGACGCCGCCCGACGGCAAGCCCAAGGTCATGGCCGCGCGCATCAAGGGCGGCGGCGACGGCGAGAAGAAGGACAAGAACGTCATCGTCATCGCCGACCTCGACCTGTTCGGGAACAACTTCTACGCGATGCACGAGCGCGGCGGTGACGTCGACGCCGACGGTCTCGACGATGTCCGCTTCGACAACGTCACGTTCCTGCTGAACGCGGTCGACAGCCTGGTCGGCGACGACCGCTTCATCGAGCTGCGCAAGCGCAAGGCGAGCTATCGCCGGCTCACCACCGTCGACAACCTCAAGAAAGAGGAACGCGACGAGCGCGAGAAGCAGACCGAGGCCGCCAACAAGTCGGCCGAGGCCGAGCTGGAGGAGGCCAAGAAGTCGCTGGAGGCGGCGGTCGACGCCATCGAGCAGCGCACCGACCTCGACGACACCACCAAGGCGATCATGCTCAAGAGCGCCGAGCAGGCCGAGAACCGCCGCCTGCAGGCGCGTCAGGAATCGATCGAGCGCGAGAAGGCCAAGGCCGTCGGCAAGGTCGAGACCCGCTATCAACGCAAGTCGCGCGAGATCGAGGACCGCATCCGCATCGCGTCGGTGCTGCTGCCGCCGATCCCGGCGCTGTTGCTGGGCGGCTTCATCTACCTGCGCAAGCGCAGGCGCGAGCACGACACCATCCCGCAGAGCCGCCGTACCGGTGGCACCACGGGTGCGCAGGAAGGAAAGGCCACATGAACCGCGGAACCGTCATCATGGTCGCGCTGGCGCTGGGCTCCGCCGCGCTGGCGTGGAGCATGCGTCCGCAGGAGGTCGCCGCGGGCGCCTACGAGGACACCGGCGAGCTGCTGGCGCCGGGCTTCACCGACCCAACCCTCGCGACCTCGCTCGAGGTCGTCACGTGGGACGAGAAGTCGGCCAAGGTCGTGCGCTTCGCGGTCGAGCAGAAGCAGGGCCGCTGGGTCATCCCCAGCCACAACGACTACCCCGCCGACGGCACCGAGCGCATGGGCAAGGCCGCGGCCTCGTTCATCGACGTCAAGAAAGACCTCTACTACGGCGACAACGCGGCCGAGCAGGGCAGCTTCGGCGTGCTCGACCCCGCCGGCGCCGACGGCAAGGGCGACGAGCGCGGCCAGCACATCACCATCAAGGACGCCTCGGGCGCGACCCTGGTCGACGTCATCGTCGGCAAGCAGATCCCCGAGAAGCAGGGCTTCTACTACCTGCGCGCGCCGTCCGAGAAGCGGGTCTACGGCGCCAAGCTCGAGCTCGACATCTCGACCAATTTCACCGACTGGATCGAGAAGGACCTCCTGCACGTCGAGCGCGACGAGGTCGTGACCATGTTCTACGACCCGTACACGGTCGACGAGCAGGCCGGTCAGGTCATCGGCAGCAAGCCGATCCAGGCCGAGCTCGAGCAGGTCGACGGCAAGGACGAGTGGGTCGCATCCGCCGGCGTCGAGGTGCCCGAGGGCAAGCTCCTCGATCCCGCGAAGGTGAAACAGATCGTCACCGCGATCGCGAACATCAAGATCGTCGGCGTGCGCCCGCGGCCCGAGCAGCTGACGCCGGGCAAGATGCAGCTCACGCCGCAGATGCAGCAGGTGCTGCAGTCCAAGGGCTTCTTCCTCGCGCCGACCGGCGGCGGTGGGGCCCGACTGATGGGCAACGAGGGCGAGGCCCGCGTGGTCACGAAGGACGGCGTGGTCTACAGCCTGTACTTCGGCGAGGTCACCTACGACTCGGGGCTGGCGCTCACCGCCGGCGCCGAGGAGGAGGGCGCCGAGCCGGCGCCGGTGATGGAGGGCGAGGACCCCGAGGACAAGAAGACCGCCAACCGCTACATGTTCGTCGACGTCAGCTACGACCCGTCGATGGACAAGCAGGGCGGCGCGCCCGAGCCGGCCGCCGAGGGCGAGGACGCGGCCAAGAAGCTGCACGGCCAGGCGCGCGCGCAGCAGCTACAGGAGCGCTTCGGCAGCTGGTTCTACGTGATCCCCGACATGAGCTACAAGCAGGTGCACAAGGAGCGCACCGAGCTGTGGAAGGCCGCGCCGGCACCGAAGGACGGTGGTAGCGCGCCGACCGGCGGCACGCCCGGTGGTGCCCCCACCGGCGGCGACACGCCCGCGAAGCCCAAGCCCGCGCCGAAGCCGGCGCCCAAGGACGACGGCGCAGCGCCGCCGCCGTCGCCGTAGCGCAACCACCGTCGGGCCGCGGCGCGCGTGGTCGTGATAGCGTCGCGTGCAGTGAAGCACGCGCGCGTCGTAGCCCACGCCGTGGCCGGCGTCCTGTCGCTGGCGGCCTGCGCACCGGAGTATGGGCCGGGGCAGATCGGCAGCGGTGACGACCTCGAGCTCTGCGTCGGCGAGGTCGAGGTGCCCGATCCCGCCCTGCGCGCGCTGCTGGTGGAGTTGCTGCCGCAGCCGCCGGGCCCCGGCGATTGCTGCGAGGCCCACGACGATGCCGGCTGTGCCAACGACGAGGTGCAGGCGTGCGTGTGCGAGGGCGTGCCGGCGTGCTGCGACGGGCCGTGGACGCAGGCGTGCGTCGACGCGGTGCAGGGGCAGGGCTGCGCGCAGTGCCTGGCCGAGGGGGAGGAGCCGCCCAAGGTGGTGCTCGCCGAGGCGCTGCGCGACCTCGCGGGCCTGCGGGCGCCGTCGCTGGGCATCGTCGATCTCACGGGCCTCGAGTGCGCCCAGAACCTGCGCACCGTGGGGCTGTCGGGCAACGCGATCGTCGACGTCACGCCGCTGCTCGACCTGCCGCTGCTCACCGAGCTGCAGCTCAGCGACAACGCGGTGAAGGACCTGCGCGTGGTCGGCAAGCTGTCCGGGCTCGAGATCCTCGTGCTCGACGGCAACGGCATCACCGACGTCGGACCACTGGCCGCGCTCGAACGCCTGACCTACCTCAACCTCGCACGCAACGAGATCACCGACCTCGATCCGCTCGCGGGACTGGTCGGGATCATCGGCATCACGATCGAGAAGAACCAGCTGAGCTCGATCGCGGCGCTGACGGGCATGACGGCGTTGGTGTCGATCGACGCCTCCGACAACACCATCGCCGACCTGTCGCCGCTGACCGACCATGCGCGGCTGCAGTTCGTCGACGTCGAGGGCAACGCGATCACCAGCCTGACGCCGCTGCGCTCGGCGACGGGCATGATCTCGCTCGAGGCGTCCCGCAACCAGCTGACCGCGCTCGACGGCGTCGAGGGCATGCACGTGCTCGATCGGCTGGTCGCGCAGGAGAACGCAGTGACCACCACCGCGCCGGTCGCCGGGCTCGGCCTGCTGACGGTGCTCGACCTCGGCGCCAACGAGGTCGAGTCGCTGGCGGGCGTCGAGACGCTGATGAACCTGCGGCGGCTGTCGATGATCGACAACCGCATCGCGTCGATCACGGCGGTCACGGGTCTCCCGGAGCTGCGGGAGATCGACGTGCGGCGCAACCCGGTGACGGCGATCGACGCGGTGGCGACGCTGCCGCTGTTCGGCACGCTGCAGCTCGGCCACGACGGCGTCGCGGTCGACCTCTCGCCACTCGCCGGTCTGCCGGTGTTCCGGCGGCTGGTCTACCAAGGCGGGCGCGTCGACCAGCTCGACGTGGTCGCCACGCTGCCGGCGCTCGAGAGCCTCGAGCTGCAGGACACTGCGGTCTCGGCCGCCGCGGTGGCCGGCATCGCCGGCGCGACCGGACTGCAGTCGCTGTTCCTCGATCGCAGCGGCGTGGCCGACCTCTCGAGCCTCTCGCCCCTGACGCAGCTCGAGCGGCTGCGCTGCGAAGACTGTGCCGTGCAGAGCATCGCGGTGTTCGCCAACTGGCCCTCGCTGGTCGAGGTCAAGCTGGCCGGCAACCCGCTGCAGAGCCTCGCGGGCACCGAGACGCTCGAGTTCCTCGACGATCTCGACGTGGCGCGCAGCGCCATCGACGACCTCGGGCCGCTGGTCGAGAACGAGACCTTCCGCAGCGCGGATGCGGTCGATGCCCGTGAGACCGGGCTGAGCACCGACGACTGCGGCGCGATCGCGGCGATCGTCGCGCGCAAGGCCGTGGTCGAGCACGACGTCGCGTGCCCGTAGCGCGGTGACGAAGGCGGGCTCGGCTCGGGCGTCCGTTGCGTCGCCCGCTCGGGTTTCTGGCGCCCCGGCGGGACCCCGGGCTACGATCTGCTTCGGCGATGCTGGCGGCAATCGACGCGTTCGTGGAGCACCTGACGCTGCAGCGGCGGGCCTCGCCGCACACCGTGCGGGCGTACGCCGGCGACCTGCGGGCGTTCGCGGCCTTCGTGGAGCACCTGCGCGGCCGCGCGCCCGTCTGTGGCGACGTCGATCTCCGCACCGCGCGGGCGTGGCTTGCCACCGTCCACCGCACGCAGTCGAGCGCATCGGTGGCGCGACGGCTCTCGGTGCTGCGGAGCTTCGGTGAGTGGCTGCGTCGCACCGGTCTCGCCGCCGACAACGAGCTGGTGCTGCTGGGTAGCCCCAAGCGCCGCAGCAAGCTGCCCGTCGCGCTGCCCGCCGAGGACGTCAAGGACATGATCGACGCGCCGCAGCGGCCCGGGGTCGCGGGCATCCGCGATCGCGCGGTGCTCGAGGTGCTCTACGGCGCCGGGCTGCGCGTCAGCGAGCTGTGCGCGATCGACCTCGATCACCTCGAGCACGATCGCGGTCGCGTGCGCGTGCGCGTGGTCGCGGGCAAGGGCAACAAGGACCGCATGGTGCCGCTCGGGCGCAGCGCCGCGTCGGCGTTGCAGGCGTGGCTGGCGGTGCGCGGGCAGCTGCTGCGCCCGCACTCACCGGCGCGCGCGCTGTGGATCGCCGATCGCGGCGCGCGGCTCGGGGTCCGCAGCGTGCGGGCGATGGTCTCGCGGCGCAGCCTGCAGACCGGCGCGCGCGCCCGCATCGCCCCCCACGGCTTGCGTCACGCGTTCGCGACCCACCTGCTCGACAGCGGCTGCGACCTGCGCACGATCCAGACCCTGCTCGGTCATGCGAGCCTGTCGACCACGCAGCGCTACACCCACCTCAGCATCGGCGCGATGCTCGACGTCTACGAGCGCGCGCATCCCCGCGAGCGGCTCGCGGTGCCGAACGCCGCGGCGCCGGCTGTCGCCGACGAAGCGCCTCAGAGATCGAGCAGGATCCGCGGCGCGCGGGCCTGATCGCGGCGCTCGACCCCCGGCGGTGGGTCGTTGCGGACGGCCTCGCCGCGCACCGGCTCGTGCTGGCTGTGCCACGCGCCGTCGACCCAGATGTCGACGAACGGCGCAGGTAGGCCGAGATCACCGCCGCGACGACCGCGGGTCGAGAGGTGGTAGTGCAGGTGTGGCCCGCTCGAGTGGCCGCTGTTGCCGGCACGGAACAGCGGCTGGCCGGCCTGCACCTCGTCGCCGACGGCGACCTGCACCGAGCCGGGGATGCCGTGCCACAGCGAGGAGTACTCGCCGAAGCCGTGGTCGATCACCACGCCGTTGCCCCCGGCCTTGCCGGCGCCGCCGCCGATGCGGTTCTCGGGCACGTCGTCGACGATGAGGATCACACGGCCGGCCGCGGGCGCGAGGATCTGTGCGCCATAGCAGTAGTAGGCGTCGTTGCGCTTGCCGTCGCTGCCGGGCCGCGAGCGACGACCGCCGCGCTTCACGACGACGTCGTAGGCGAAGCGCTGTGCACCGCCGCCGAAGTGGTGGTTCAGCGCCTTGCTGCGGCCGCCGTGGCTGATGGTCCACTCACCGATGCCGGGAAAGTGCAGCCGCGTGATCGGCTGGTAGTCGTCGGCCAGCCCCGGCATCGACTCGAGGAACCAGTGCTCGCGCACGAGCAGTCGCGCGAGCTGGCGCTTGTCGTCGAGCGCGAACTGGTAGAGCACCGGTGTCATCACCGGGCCGCCCTTGCGCCGCTCCTGCAGGTGCACCCAGACGCCCGAGTACCAGAGCAGCGATCCCTCGTGGTGCGTGCGCTCCTCGAGCAGACCCTGCGGGCGGCCGAAGCTCTTGCGCAGGTGCGCCGCGGCGGCCTCGAGGCCTTCGGCGGTCAGCCGCGACTGCAGCTCGGGTGTCATCCACTGCCGCACCATCTGCAGGTCGTCACTCGCGAGTGCTGCGACCAGGAGATCCGCGTCGGCCAGCACGGCCGAGCGCGGCTGCAAGTGGGTCGCGCGCTCGGGCACCACCGGGGGCGGCTGCTCGCGGGTGTGCTTGCACCCGGCCAGCGCCAACACGAGCGGGCCGGCCTGCAGCCATGCGGGGAGTCGGAGCGCCATGCGGTGGTCGGGCCCTCGAGGGGGCCCGTCGCCGTGCAGTATCGCAGACGCTCGCCCGGACGCGTCGACCGCGGATCCACCAAGCTGGCAAGCTGGCAAGCTGGCAAGCTGGCCTCGCGACACGCGCCGGCTTTCCGGGCGGTGGGACGCCCGGTGCTGGGGCCGCGCGCGGGCGGCTGCTAAGCTGTGCGTGGCTGATCATGGAGTGGGACCTGTCCGCGCGGGTGATCGTCGAGCCGTCGATTCGAGTCGACACGCTGCCGTTGTCGCCGACGGAGTTCTTCCTGTGGACGCGGATCCAGGGCCCGATCAGCGTCGGTGATCTGCTGCGCGGCGCCGGCATGCCTGCCGACCAGGCGCAGGCCGGACTCGCGCGCCTGCTCGAGCTCGGGGCCGCGCGGCTGGAGGCCCCGCCGCCGCGCGCCCGACCCACGCCGACCACGCTCGCGGAGCGTCGGCGCCTCACGCTGGTGGCCCAGCTCGGGGCGGCACGGGCCGCACCGGTGCCGGGCGCGGACGCGCCCCGCGGCGGCGCCCCGACGACGTCGGCGGGTGCGTCGTCGTCGTCGTCGTCGTCGTCGTCGAGCGCGCCCGACGAGCTCGCGCCGCCGCCGTGGCCACGGGTGGGGCCCGACGATCTGCGGCTGCAGAACGATCACGCGCTGCCGATCGAGGAGCAGCGCCGCGTGCTCGCGCTGGTCGACCGCCTCGAGGACCTCTCGCCCTACGAGATCCTCGGCCTGTGGCCGACCCACGACATGAAGGCGATCAAGCGCGCCTACCACGAGGTCAGCCGCGAGTTCCATCCCGACTCGTACTACGGTCACCAGCTGGGCGACTTCCGCGAGCACCTCTCGACGCTGTTCCACCGCGCGACCGCGGCCTACCAAGCGCTCGATGATCTCGAGGTCCGTGACCCGTATGTGGACGCCGAGATCGCACGTCGCGCGGAGCTGCGCCGTCGCGCACACCTGCAGGACGAGGCCAAGCGCCAGCAGGCGGCGCTGCGCGAGGCCCAGGCCGAGGCCGAGGCCGCTGCGCGACGCCACGAACGCGCAGTGCTCCGCGCCCATCGTCAGCGCGACGCACTCGATGTGCGGGTGCAGCTGCAGCTCGAGCAGCACATGGCCGAGGCCGCCGAGGCCGAACGCCAGGGCAACCTCGCCCGGGCGGCGAACTCGTGGCGCTTGGCGTTGCAGCTCAAGCCCGGCGACGCCGTGCTCGAGGGCCACTGGGTGCGATGTCGCGACGTCGCCCGCAGCAAGCGCGCGGCCGAGGCGTTCGCGCGCGCGATGACCATGCGCGAGGTCGGGCAGGGCGCAGACGCGGTGGGGCTGCTGGTCGAGGCCGCCGAGGCCCACGGCACGCTCGAACACCTCGCCCATGCGGCCGAGGCCATCGCCCCCAAGGATCCCGGGCTCGCCCGCAAGTTCGCGCTCGGGGCCCTCGAAGTGCTGCGGGCGGAGCAGTCCGCGGGTGCCACATCACGGCGTCCGCCAGAGCTCGCCCGCCTGCACATACTGCTCGCACGTGCATTCCAGGGTGCGGGTCAGATCCACACCGCGAAGGAACAAGCGCAGGTCGCCAACAAGCTGCGGCCGAACGATCCCGAGATCCGCGCCCTTCTCAATTCACTGAAGTTGCCATAGCCTCGACCGTGGCGTGCGGAGTGTTCTCCGACGCCCGGGCAGCTTAATGGACAACGTCGTCGGCATCGATCTCGGCACCACGAACACCTGTGTCGCCATCGTGGAGGACGGGGTCCCCACGGTCATCCCGAACAAGGGCGGCTACAAGACCACGCCGTCGATGGTGGCGCTCTCCGAGAGCGGCAAGCGGCTGGTCGGCCACATCGCCAAGCGACAGGCGGTGACCAACGCGATGAACACGGTGTACGCGGCCAAGCGGCTCATCGGCCGCCGTTGGGACTCGCCGGCCGCGCGCGCGGTGCTGCAGTCGGCGCCGTTCACGATCGTCGAGGGGCCCCACGGCGACGTCCGCATCAAGCTGCGCGAGCAGGTCTACAGCGTGCCGGAGATCAGCGCCTTCATCCTGCAGGAGATGAAGCTCATCGCCGAGCAGTACCTCGGCGGTGCGGTGGAGCGCGCGGTCATCACGGTGCCGGCGTACTTCAACGACAACCAGCGCCAGGCCACCAAGGACGCCGGCCGCATCGCGGGACTCGACGTCATCCGCATCATCAACGAGCCCACCGCCGCTGCGCTCGCATACGGCTTCGGCAAGGACCTCGAGCGCCGCGTGGCGGTCTACGACCTCGGCGGCGGCACCTTCGACATCTCGGTGCTCGACATCGGCAAGGGCGTGTTCGAGGTGGTGTCGACCGCCGGCGACACGTTCCTCGGCGGCGAGGACTTCGACCTGCGCGTGATGGATCGCCTGACGCAGGCCTTCCAGGAGAAGACCGGCGTCGACGTCGGTGACGATCGCATGGCGATGCAGCGCATCAAGGACGCGGCCGAGAAGGGCCGCTGCGAGCTGTCGGTCGCGCGCGAGACCCTCATCGATCTCCCGTTCCTGTACACCACGCCGAGCGGGCAGACCTTCCACATGCAGGAGACCCTGACCCGCGACGAGCTCGAGGAGCTGACGCGCGACCTGGTCGACCGCACGATCATGATCTGCGAGAAGACCCTGCGCGAGGCCAGCATCGATCGCGGTGACCTCGACGACGTCATCCTGGTCGGCGGCATGACGCGCATGCCGCTCATCCAGTCGCGGGTGGCCGAGTTCTTCGGGCTCGAGCCCTGCAAGGGCGTGCACCCCGACGAGGTCGTCGCGCTCGGCGCTGCGATCCAGGCCGCCGCGCTGGTCGACGATAGCATCGACGTGCTGCTGCTCGACGTGACGCCGCACAGCCTCGGCATCATGACGGTGGGCGGTCGCTTCCACAAACTCATCGAGCAGAACAGCACCGTGCCGACCAGCGCGTCGCACTTGTTCACCACGGTGCGCGACTTCCAGACCTCGGTGAAGATCCTCGTGCTGCAGGGCGAGAGCGACAAAGCGGCGGAGAACGAGTTGCTGGGCGAGTTCATCCTCTCGGGCCTGCGCAAGGCACCGGCCGCCGAGGTCGAGGTCGAGGTGACGTTCTCGATCTCCGCCGACGGCCTCGTCAGCGTGTCGGCCAAGGACCTCGAGACCGGCCACGAGCAGAGCATCACGGTGACCGCGACCTCGGGCCTCACCGAGGACGAGCTGCAGAAGCTGGTCGAGCACAGCCAGAACTACATGGTCGAGGTGCGCGCCTCCGAGGAGTTCGAGCGCCAGCGGCAGCAGGCCGAGCGCCTCATCGCCGAGGTTCGCGAGCTGTTCCCGCAGGTGCAGGGCATCATGAGCGGGACCAGCTTCGGCCGCGACGCGATCGCCAAGGCCGAGGGTGTGCTCAAGCGTGCGGACACCGAGATCCACTCGCAGGACACTCGCAGCCTCGAAGAGGTGATCGAGAGCCTCGAGCGCACGCTCAACATGTTCCGCGGCGTGGTCAGCAAGACCGGCCTCAGCTGAGTCGACGGGCCGGCGTCGACCACGACGGCATGACGGGGCCAACCGATGGCACAGCGTGACGACGCGGTCGAGCTGACCGTGGTCAGCTGGAACGTGCACAAGTGCATCGGCGGGGTCGACCGCCGCTACCGCCCCGAGCGGGTGTGCGAGACGCTCGGCCACTACCGGCCCGACTTCGTGCTGCTGCAGGAGGTCGACGATGGCGCCGCGCGGTCGGACTACCACCGCCAGGTCGACCTGCTCGGCGACGCGTTGGGCCTGCGTCACCGCACGTGGTTCGCCAACCATGCCCTGCGGCAGGGCGGGTCGTACGGCAACGCGATCCTCAGCCGCTTCCCGCTGATGGACACGCGCAACATCGACCTCACGGTCGCCGGGCGCAAGGCACGAAGCGTGCTGCACGGCCGCTTCCGCGTGCACGTGCGCGACCGTCTGCGTACGGTGCACGTGTTCAACCTCCACCTCGGGTTGCTCGAGCGCGACCGCAGGGTCCAGCTCGAGCGCTTCCTGCTCGAGCACCCGTTCGCGGGGCTGCACGAGCGCACGCCCATCGTCGTCGGCGGCGACTTCAACGATGTGTGGGGCACGCTGGGGCCGGAGCTGCTGCAGCCCGCGGGCTTCCGCGCGTGGCCGCGACGGTGGCCGACGTTCCCGGCGGTGGCGCCGGTGCGGGCACTCGATGGCATCTACGTGCGGGGCGACGTGCAGCTCGCCGACCTCCGACCGGGTGTGATCGCGCTGGCGCGACGGGCGTCCGATCATCTGCCGCTGGTCGGCCGCCTGCGACTGTGACGGCGCGTCGATGGGGCGGTGGCATCGAGTGCGAGGCGGCGGCATCGCCTGCGGTCGGCCGCGCCTGGTATAGATCGCGGGTCAGCCGATGGTCGATCCAGCGCCCAGCGACGACGCGAGCGACGAGGCGCTGATGGCCGCCCATGTCGCGGGCGATCGCGTCGCATTCACGCGCTTGTTCGACCGCTGGGCGCCGCGTCTGCGGCAGACCTTTGCGCGCAGCGGTGCCCGCCGCGACGAGGCCAACGACCTCGTGCAGCAGACCTTCTTGCAGCTGCATCGTGCGCGCGCCGATTTCAAGCCGGGCGCGCTGCTGCGACCGTGGCTCTACACCATCGCGCTCAACCTCCGCCGCCAGCAGCTGCGTCGGGCCGGGCGCAAGCCCGAGACCGCGCTGGGCGAGCGCGCCGAGCAGGTCGCCGTCGCCGGCGACGATCCCGATGCCTCGCTCATGGGGCGGGTCGTGCACGCCGCGCTGGCGAGCCTGCCGGAGGCGCAGCGCGAGGTCATCGTGTTGCACTGGTTCGAAGGGCTGTCGTTCCGCGAGGTCGGGGAGATCGTGGGGGCGACCCAGACGGCGGTGAAGGTGCGCGCGCACCGGGGCTACGCGAAGCTGCGCGCCGAGCTCGAAGCGGCCGGGGTAACCGCGGCCGATGCCACGTCATATGCTGGGGCGGGCGAGTAGGCGACCGATGGACTGCGACGACCTCCAGCGCCAGCTGCTCGCCACCGGTGGCCTCGATGGGGCCGCGCGGGCGCACGCCGACGGTTGTCCGCAGTGCCAGGCGTATGTCGCGGTGATGAGGGCGATGGGCCCGGTCGCGTCGGCTCCGCCTGCGCCCGACGACGGGCTGCGGGCCGCCACCCTGGCGGCGATCGACCGCGACCGCGGAGCGATCGCGCGTGCGCGCGCATGGCCGACCGCGACCCGCACGGCGGTGGCGGCCGCGGCGTGCCTGGCGGTGCCGCTCGGGGTGTGGCTCGCGATGCCACGGCCCGATCTCGCGCACTACCCCAAGGCGCGGCTGCTGCTCGAGCTGCTGGCGTCGTTGGTCACCGCGGGCGCCGCGATCGCGATCTGGCTGCGGCCACTGCATCGACCGCAATCGGTGGGCATGCGGCTGTCGGCGATCGTGGGCACGATTGCGGCGGCGGCGATCCTCGCCAGCTTGCCCGAGGCGCACCACGCCCACCCGAGCTCCCTCGGTGGTGTCGGCGCGCAGTTGCTGCCCAAGGCCTTCGGGTGCTTCGTGTTCGGCAGCAGCTGCGCGTTGCCGGCGTGGCTCGGCCTGCGATGGCTCGCGCGCGACGGTGATCGGCCCGGTGCCCGTGCGACACTCGCGGCCGTCGGTGCCGCGGTGGTGGGCATGGTCGCCGTGTTCCTGCACTGCCCGATCGTCGCGCACGCGCACCTGTGGCTCGGGCACCTGACGGTGATGCTGCCGCTGCTGGCGTGGGCGTGGTTCGCCGCGCGCCGGCGCTAGTACCTCGACACAGCGATTGTGACGGGCCATAACACCGCCCTGACCGCGCCTCGCTGCGTTGCCGCACCTTGAAATACGCCCGGTATTCCGGCGGCACGGCGCCTTGCGGAGTCGCGGCCATGACGGCGTTCTGACCCATCACAATCGCTGTGTCGAGGTACTAGGCTGTGTCCGGTTTCCCATCAAGCCCCGAAGATGCGTAGATAGCGGTGGATGAAGGCAAGCCGGACCATCCCGCCGAAGTTGATGGCGGTCTTCTCGAAGCGGGTCACCACGCGTCGCGACTCCTTGAGCCAGCCGATGAGGCACTCGACGATGCTGCGGCGCCTGTAGAGGCGCTTGTTGAAGGCGACCGGGCGCAGCGCTCGAGTCTCGTTGTGCTTCGTGGGGATCACCGGTGTGATCCCCAGGGCGAGGAGATACCTATCGATCCACTCCGCGCGGTAGCCCTTGTCGCCTGCGAGTGCCAACGGCCACTCCATGACGACACCTCGATCATCATGCAGTGCTTCGTCAGCACCTTGAAGGACCGGCGCGAGCATCGGTCCGTCGTGGGCTTGTCCGGCGCTGAGCTCGAAGTGGAGTGGGTGGCCCTCAACGTCACACAGGATGTGGATCTTCGTGCCCCAGCCCCCGCGGGAGCGCCCCAGAGCGTGATCCGCTGGCTCCTGCGGATCGGATCTTTTTCCCCCCGCCGCTGCTGCAGCGCGCAGCTCGAATCGATGTCCCGTCGATGCACCACAACTCGGAGGGGTCCGCGTCGTGCGGGACGGCGATGCTCCGCAATCGCCGAAGTACGCGGTCGAACGTCTCGTCCTTCGTCCACTTGTCGAAGAAGTCCCAGGCGGTCGACCATGGGCCGAAGCACTCCGGTAGGTCTCGCCACGGAGCCCCAGTTCGCAACACCCAGAAGATCGCGTCGAGCATGAGACGACGATCCCGCGGCCGCCGACCGGTCTTGAAGTTGTTCGTCGGGAACAGGTCCCCGATCAGCTCCCACTGCGCGTCGGTAAGGCGGTGGCGAGGCATGCCCGTCGTGGTCATGCCCCCCTTGGATCACGGATCCCCGATCCGCCCAAGAATTTGACGGTTTCGGGGAAACCGGACACAGCCTAGTACCTCGACACAGCGATAGTGATGGGTTCACGCGGCGGCCGGCAACGGCGTGTCGAAGAGCGGCTTCGGGTAGGCGTGGCCAAGCTTCCGCCGTGCGTCGTCGACTCGGAACATCCAGTTGATGCGATGGCCGTCGCGGTTGCGTGCGGCGGACCACGCGTCGACGTGGACTTCGAGCATCGCGCGGTCGGGAATGCGCCGGTCGAGGCACTGCCCGCTGAGCACGCCGATCTCGATCTCGACCATGTTGAGCCAGCTCGCATGCTTGGGTGTGTGATGGAACTCGAGCCGTCGAAGGATGCGGCGGGCTTCCGGGGCGGGGAAGGCGTCGTACAGGTTCTTCGCGCGGTGCGTGCTCAGATTGTCGAGTACGACGCGGATGACGTCGGCGTTCGGGTAGTGAACGTCAACGAGGTCGCGCATGCACTCGGCGAAGTCGATGCTCGTGCGCTGGTCGGTAACCTTGGCGTGTCGCCATGGCCGATGCGCGTCGACCATGACGAAGATGTTGACGGTTCCGTTGCGTGTGTACTCGTAGTCGATGCGCGCGGGTTGGCCCGGCTTCGCTCGGACGGACGCACGTGTCTCGCCAATCAACTGGTACGGCTTCTCGTCGAAGGAGACGACCGGCCGCTTCGGATCGGGCGTCTCAGCGTAGAGGTCGAGCACGTCCTCCATACGCTCGACGAACTCGGCATCGACACACGGGATGCACCACATCTTCTTCTGCCAGGGCTTGAGATCGTTCTCGGAGAGCCTCCGCCGGACAGTTTCGCGAGAGATGCTGTCGTGGTCGACGAGTTGCACGACCTCGCCCGCGAGAAGCTCGAGGGTCCAGCACTTGCGACCGGTTGGCGGCTTCGAGCATGCCAGCGCGATGAGGACGGCTTCCTCGCGTCCTGAGAGTTTCCGCTCCGGCCTGGGCCGAGCACGATCGCTGAGCGCTGCATCGAGTCCTTCCTCGACGAACCGCTTCTTCACTCGGTAGATCGTCGCCGTGCCGCAGCCGAGCACTTGCGCGGTCTCCTCATCCGAGAGACCTCGATCACACGCGAGCAGGATCTGCGCACGCGTGTGCTTGCGCGCTCGCTCAGTGCCTCGACCGAGCCGTTCTCGAAGACCTTCGCGCTCGTCTTCGGTCAGCTCTACGATGTAGCGGACGTTCATCGGACCTCCGGCTCCGCGGAGCCACACGTCTCAGATCACATCCGAGATCCCATGTCGATCCCCGCCGACGCCGCATTCACCGACAAGCAAGGCCAGTACCTCGCCTTCATCTACCTCTACACCAAGCTCCATCGCCGGCCCCCCGCAGAGGCCGACATGCAGGAGTAGTTCGAGGTCACGCCCCGGTCGTGCACTCGATGGTCGTCACCCTCGAGAAGCGCGGCCTGATTCGACGTGAACCCGGCCGCGCTCGAACCATCGAGATCCTCGTGCCGCCTGCGCAGCTCCCAGAGCTGCGTTAACCGCGCCTCAATCGATCACTATCGCTGTGTCGAGGTACTAGAGAGGCGATCCGCTAAGGTCGAGGGGGATCGACAAGGGTGTGTCGCTGTGATCTCGTTTGGCGAGCGAGGTCACTCACGATGCTGTGGAAGGTCCCTACGAAGCTGAGCGCCGAGGAGCAGCGGCTGGTGGCGCGCATGCGCAAGCCGAGCCGCTTCTTCGTGTTCCTGCGAGAGATCCGAGCCGAGCTGTTCACGCCGGAGTTCCAAGAGGAGCTCGCTCGGGCTTACGAGCCGCGCGGTCAAGAGCCCGTACCGCCGGCGCTGCTGGCGATGGTCGTGCTGTTGCAGGCGTACACCCAGACGAGCGACGCCGCTGCGGTCGAAGAAGCCGAGATGAATCCGCGCTGGCAGCTCGTGCTGGGGCTACTTGGCGAAGAGAAGGCTCCGTTCGGGCAGGGTAGTCTGCCGCGCTTCCGCGAGCGGATGGCCGCGCACGACCTCGACCGCAGATTGCTCGAGCGCACCGTCGAGCTCGCGAAGAGGACTGGCGGCTTCGGTTGGCAGAAGCTCAAGGCCGCGTTCGACTCATCGCCGCTGCGAGGTCGCGGCCGCGTCGCTGACACCTGGAACTTGATCGGACAGGCGATGGGTAAGCTCGTCAGTGCACTTGCGAAGATCGCCGCGGTCGAGGAGGACACGATCATCGCCGAAGCCAGGCTCACGCTGCTGCAGGGCAGCAGCATCAAGGCTGCACTGGACATCGACTGGGATGATCATGACCAGCGTAGTGAAGCGCTGCAACGACTCGTCGGTGAAGCACAGGCGCTGCTGGACTGGGCACGCGCTCGGGCTCCCGACGCGATGAAAGAGCGTGAGGTCGAGCAGGCCGCGGTTCTGCTCGAGCGCGTCCTCCACCAAGATACCGAGCCCGATCCCGAGCGACCGAGACGAGTACGGATCCGCAAGGGCGTCGCTGAAGACCGCGTCTGCTCCGTCGGCGACCCGGAGATGCGCCACGGCCGAAAAACCCGCTCACAGGCCTTCAACGGCTACAAGCGCTACATCGCGACTTCGATCGACGCGCCGCTCGTGCTCGCAGCCGAAGCGCGACCCGCCAACCAACCCGAACGCGAGGCTGTACCCTCACTCGTTGACCAAGTAGCGCCCTACGGCGAGCTCGACGAGCTCTTCATCGACCGCGGCTTTCTTGCACATCCCGAGATCGCCGCGCTCGATCGAGACGGTGTGCAAGTCCGTTGTCGTCCCTGGCGCGAGCAGAACAAGCATGGACGCTTCGGCAAGAGCGCCTTCAAGATCGACCTTCGCCGACGACTCGTGACTTGTCCGTCTGGCAAACAGGCCGAGTACTCCGCCAACACTCCCACCGCGTACTTCGGTGCCGAGACCTGCGATCGCTGTCGCCTACGAGCGCGATGCACTGATGCCAAGGCTGGTCGCGCGATCCGAATCCACCCCCATGAGAGCCTGCATCGCAAACTCGAGGCTCGCAGAGCGACTGAGCACGGACGACAGCATCTTCGCGCTCGAGTCGTCGTCGAGCACAGGCTCGCACGCATCGGCGGCCTCCAGAGCGACCGCGCGCGATACAAGGGCGCCCGCAAGAACACGCTCGACCTCCGGCGCCACGCCGCCGTCGCCAACCTCATCGAGCTGCAGGCCGCACTTGCCGCGTGACTTTAGCGGTTCGCTTCTCTAGCAGCCCGTGGGTCGTTCGTCCGCGGCCGCGCCGCGAGCCCGAGCCCAGCGCCCGAACTCAGAGCCCGAGCCCAGAGCCCGAGCCCGGCGCCCGAACTCAGAGCCCGAACTCAGAGCCCGAACTCAGAGCTTGATGCCGCTGTCGCTGCAGGTGTTGCGGATGCCGCGACGCTGGCCGAGCGGCATCCGCTCGAACGCGCGGCGTGCCGCGTCGGCACGCCCGAGCTTGCAGGCCGACAGCGCCGCGATGCGAGCGGCCCGCACGTCGTTGCCCAGCGACAGCGACCGCTCGGCGTTGCGGAGCGCGGTCGCGTAGCGGCCCTGCGCGAAGGCCTGCTCGGCCTCGCGGAGCAACGCCAAGCGATCGGGAGCGGCGGTGGGCTTGCTGGGGGCCGCGGCCGCGACCGCGGCGGGCTTGCTCGCGGCGGCGGGCTTGCTCGCGGCGGGCTTGCGGGCCTTGCGGGCCTTGGCCTTGCTGCTCGTCTTCGGTGCGCGCGGGCCCGCGGCGGGCGGAGCCGCTGGCGTCGGCGTCGGGCCAGCGGCGGCCTCGACGGGGATCGGCGCCGGCGGCAAGTCGCTGGCGTGGGGCGGCGTCACGGCGCCCGCGTCGGCGATCACCACCGGTTCGCCGGCGTCGGGCTCGGCGGGTTCGATCGGCGCGTCGGACGATGGTGGTGGCGCGGGCTCGACGACCACCGGTGCGATTGCGGGCGTCGCTGGGATTGCGGGGACCGGCGCGGGTGGTTCCTTGGCGAACGCGCGCTCGGTCGCGGGCGCGACGGCCGGGCTCGCGGCCGCGAGCTGACTCGGCACCTCGCCGACGTCGCGGACCTCGAGTGCGTGGGGCTGCGGTCGCAGCAGCCACCAGCCCGCGAACGCGACCGCGACGATGGCCGCGCTGGCGACCACGACCGTTCGCAGGCTGCGACGCGGGGCAATCGCGAGGGTATGCGCACCCGTCGAGACCTGCGGGGGGGCAATCGTCGTCACCGGCGCGTCGAAGCGCGGCGAGGCTGCGCTCACCGGTGGCAACGCCGTGGTGTGCGACGACACGGCGACCGGCACCGGCGGCATCGCGGCGGGCGCTGTGTCGACGATCGCGGGCGTCGGCGCCGGCGGCATCGCTGCCGCTGCGGCATCGGGCGCTTCGAGGGCGACCAACGATGCGGTGAGGTCGACGACCAACGCCGCGGTGTCGATCTCGGGCAGGTGCTCGGGCGCGGTGATCACCGGCGCACGCCCGGCGGTCGGCGTGGGTGCGGTCGGGGCCGCGCCGACGTGGGTCTTCATGGCCGGCATCGGGCCCTGCCGCAGCACGTCCGGCAACGGCAGCGGCGGCCGGCGCACGCCGGGATGTCGCGCCATGCGTCCGAGGCGGGTGGGCTGGGCCACCGGCTGTGGCAGCGCCTGCACGCGGATCGTCGCCGCGCGCTCGCGGGGGTCCTCGGGGCTGGCGTCGGCGGGCGTGCCCGCGATCGCGCTGGCATCGAACGCGGCATCGTCGTCGCGCACGGCGGCGCTCGCATCGGCGGCGCTCGCATTGGTCGGTGCGTCCGCGGCCGCGGCCGCGGCCTTTGCCGCTGCAGCGAGCTCGGCCTCGCGTCGCATCGCACGGGCCTCCACCGGTGGCAGCCGCAGCGTCGGCAGCGACTCGTGCGACGCGTCGGTGCCGGCGGCCTTGGCCCGGGGGTGACGTGTCACCGACGTGCGATCGCCGTTGGTGATGACCGGGGCGGGTCCGACCGTCGGCGGTGGCGGCACGCGCGTGCGGGCGCCCGTCGACGCTTCGGTCGACGACGGATCGCGAGCTCCATCCTGTGGCGCACCCATCGGCGTTGCTTCTGCGCGCGCAGGTCGATCGCGACCCGCACGTGGTCCGGGCAGTCTAGCAGACCGCGATGAACCACGGACCGTCCGCCGATCCCCTCACGCTTGCGGCGCGAGGCACTCGCAGATCGTGGCCTCGGTCGCGCCGCAGGCGAGCAGCAGCGCGCGCGTGTGCTCGCCCAGGCGCGGTGCCGCCCCTACGGGGGCGCGCTCGAGTGCGCCGAGTGCCTGCGAGGGCACCGTGATCGCGCCGCCGTCGGGCATCGGAATCTGCCCGATGAGTGGGCCCAGCCACGATCGCGGCGCCAACTCGGTGTGTGTCGCCTGCGGTCGCGCGAGCTCGGCCACCTCCGCGACGACGTCGACCGGCAGGCCCTGGGCCGCGCAGCGGTGGGCCCAGGTCTGTGCGCTGGCGTCGGCGAAGCGTGCCGCGATGGCGGCGCGGGCGGCCTTGCCGTCGTCGTCATCGCGCAGACCCGCGTCGGCGTGCTCGGGCAGCCCCATCAGCGCGCACAGCTGCACCCAGAACTTCGGCTCGAGGCACCCGACCGCGACGCGCCGCCCGTCTTGGCAGCGGTAGATCGCGTAGGCCGGACGCCGCCCACCGATGAGGTGCTCGCTCGCACCGATCGCACCGCTCGCGGCGGCGTCGCTCCACGGCCACGTCAGGTGGGGCAGGGCGCCCGAGCACAGAGGCTGCTCGTGGTGACGACCGACGCCGGTGCGCACGCGCTCGAGCAACGCTGCGAGCACGGCCGATTGCGCGAGCAGGCCGCAGGTGACATCGGCCAGCTGCACGCGCGGGACATCGGCGCACTCGCCCAGTCGCTCGAGCAGGCCGGTCCGCGCCAGCGCGTTGAGATCGTGGGCGACCGCGTCGGCGGCGGTGCCCTCGGTCGGAAACCCCGGCAGCGACACCGTCACCAGCCGTGGATGTCGCGCGCGCAGGGTCTCGGGCGCGAGCCCCCAGCGGGCCAGTGTGCCGGCGCGGAAGCTCTCGACGAAGACATCGGTGTCCGCGACCAGGGCCTCGAGCGCGGCGTTGCCCGCCGGGGTCCCGAGCCGAGCGACCACGGACTTGCAGCCGGCGTAGTAGAGCGCGAAGCCGACGCCGATGCCGCCACGCAGCGGTGCCATCGCGCGCATCGGATCGCCGCCGCGGGGATCCTCGAGCTTGATGACCTCGGCGCCGAGCGCCGCGAGCCCGCGCGCGAGCACGGCCCCCGGGATCATGCGCGAGGCATCGACCACGCGGACCCCGTGCAGTGGACCGAGCGTGCGGGCGTCGTCGGACATCGTCGTCCTAGTCGTCCGGCGTGGTGGCCGGTGGCGGGAAGCCGAACAGGCGCGCGGTGCCGCCGGGCGCCATCGGCTCGCCGGGCGCGCCGAGCTCGGCCTCGCGGACCGCCGGCGGACGCGGCCCGGCGCCGGTGGGACGCAGCGGACCGACGCGCATGAAGCGGGCCATCATGAACTCGACCTCGCGGCGCAGATCGTCGTAGTTGCCGTCGTTCACGATGACGTAGTCGGCCCGCTTGCGCTTGACGTCTTCGGGGAGCTGCACCGCCATGCGTGCGCGCACCTCGGCCTCGGTCACGCCATCGCGCGCGCAGACCCTCGCGACCCGCACGGACTCGTCGGCGGTCACGAGGATGACGGCATGCATGTCGCCCTGAAGGTTCTTCTCGAACAGCAGCGGAACCTCGTAGACCGCGACGTCGTGCCCGGACTTCTCGATGGCGTCGAGCACCTGCTCGTAGCGCTCGCGGATCCGCGGGTGCAAGATGCCCTCGAGCTGCTGGCGCTTCGCCGGATCCTGGAACACCAGCGTGGCCATGCGACGGCGATCGAGCTCCTCGCGCTCGTCGAGCACCTCGGGGCCGAACGCGGCGACGACCTCCGCGAGCCCTTCGCTGCCGCGTGCGACCACCACCCGCGCGAGCTCGTCGGCCGACACCACCGGCACGCCGTACTGCTCGAGTAGCTCCGCCACCGCGGACTTGCCGCTCCCGATGCCACCGGTGAGGCCGTAGACGTCCATGCGCGTGTCCACGCCAGCCTACAACATCGACGCCCGCCCGGGGGGCGTTTGGGCGTACCTTCGCCGTCGCGTGCGTCCGGCGCGTGCGCAGATCGAGCAACTCCCTTGAACGACGAATCCGACCACGCGCGCGCCAACTGGCGGGTCAGCAGCGCGAGCTTCGAGAGCAGCGCGCCCAAGCTGGCACTGCTACCGCCGGCCGATCGCCCGGAGTTCGCGGTCGCGGGGCGCTCGAACGTCGGCAAGTCGAGCTTGCTGAACGCGATGTCGAACCAAGTGGGCTTGGCCCGCGTGTCGCGATCGCCGGGGCGCACCCAGCTGCTGAACGCGTTCGCGTGGGGACTGCACGGCCCCGGCGACGCGACCGCGCAGATCCGCTGCGTCGACCTGCCGGGCTACGGCTTCGCCAAGGTCAACGCCAAGATCCGCGATGGCTTCGGTCCGATGGTCGAGGAGTATCTACTGCAGCGCGAGAGCCTGCGCGCGGTGCTGGTGCTGGTCGATGTGCGCCGCGAGATCGACGACCGCGACCTCTCGCTGTTCGAGTTCCTCGCCGATCGCCCGCTGCGGACGTACATGGTCGGCACCAAGGCCGACAAGCTCGGCGCGGCCGCGCGCGGCGTCTGGATCGATCGCGTGGTCCAGGCCAGCGGTCTGCCCAAGGCGCGCGTGCTGCTGACCGCCGCGCGCACGGGACTCGGCGTGGTCGGTCGCCGCAGCGTGCTCGAGACCTTGGTCCGCGCGCTCGAAGTGCCGCGATGATCGCGTTGCGTCGCGCCCACGTCGACGACCTCGACGCGATCGCGGCGATCGATGCGGCCTGCTTCGAGGCCAGCTGGACCCGCGAGATGCTTGCGCAGGAGCTCACGCGCGAGATCGCGGTGGTCGAGGTCGGCACCGACGATGGCGTCACGTGCGGCTACGTCTGCAGCTGGCGGGTCGCCGACGAGATCCACCTGTTGCGGGTGGCGGTGCTGCCCTCGCGGCGTCGCCGTGGCGTGGGCGCTGCGCTGGTGCGGCGCGTACTCGAGCTGGCCGCGCGCAGCGGCGCGGCGTTCGTCGATCTGGAGGTCGCGCGCGGCAACCTCGGTGCCGTCGCGCTCTACCGCGCGCTCGGCTTCGACGAGGTCGGCTGCCGACCCGGCTACTACACGCACCCGCCCGACGACGCCCTGCTGCTGCGCGCGATGATCCCGCGCGCGTGAGCGCACGCCGACGGCGCGCGCCGACGCTGGACGAGGTCGCGGGGCTTCGACTATGAAAGCTCGTCGTCGTGCCCACCCAGTTCGAAGCCCGGGTGATCGAGAACCACGCGCTGGGCGGCGGCTACGTCGTGCTCGAGCTCGCCGCCGTCGACGGCCAGCTGGGTGAGGTCGTGCCCGGTCAGTTCGTCATGCTGCGCGGCGCCTGGGGCCGCGAGTTGCTCAACCCGCGCGCCTTCAGCGTGCTGTGGACGCGACCCGAAGGTCGCTTCGCCGTGATGCTCAAGGCCTACGGTCGTGGCACCACGCGCATGGTCGCGATGACGGCGGGCGCGACGCTCACCGTCACCGGGCCGCTCGGCCGCGGCTTCCGTGCCCACGACGGCGTGACGCGGCAGCTGCTGGTCGCCGGTGGCGTCGGTCTGCCGCCGCTGCACCTGCAGGCACGCGCCAACGCGGACGCCGGTCATGCCGCCCGCACCGAGCTGTTCTACGGCGGTCGCGATCGCGACGACCTCGTGCTGCGCGACGACTTCGAGCGCTGGGGCGTCGCGGCCGTCTACGCCACCGAGGACGGCAGCGTCGGCGCGACCGGCTTCGTGACGGTGCCGCTGCGCGAGCGCCTGCGCGCGGCGGCTGCGAACGGCGAGGCCGTCGAGGTGCTGTCGTGCGGCCCCACGCCGATGCTGCGGGCCGTGCGGGCGCTGGGCCTCGAGCTGGGCGTGCCCACCTGGCTGTGCCTCGAGGAGGCGATGGCCTGTGGCTTCGGGGTCTGCCTCGGCTGCGCGGTGCCGGTGCACGGCGAGCGGCCGTACCGCTACTGCTGCACCGACGGCCCGGTGTTCGCCGGCGAGGAGGTGCGCTGGTCGTGACCGCGCCGCCCCGCCACGCGCGCCTGCGGCCGGAGCAGGTCGATTTGAGCTGCCGCCTGGGTGCGATCACGCTGCCGCACCCTGTGATGGCCGCCTCGGGCTGCTTCGCTTACGGGCAACAGTTCGCCGACTTCATGGACCTGCGCCGACTCGCGGGGCTCTCGACCAAGGGCATCTCGCCCAAGCCGCGCTTCGGCAACCCGCTGCCGCGCATCTGCGAGACCGACGCCGGCATGATCAACTCGATCGGCCTCGAGAACGTCGGCGTCGAAGCATTCCTGCGCGACAAGCTGCCGTACCTCGCGGAACTCGGCATCAGCGTGTGGGTCAACTTCTTCGGCGAGGACTTCGACAGCTACGTCGAGTGCGCGCGCGGCCTCGAGGCCGGTCGCACCCGCGGCATCGACGTGCTCGAGATGAACATCTCGTGCCCCAACATCAAGAAGGGCGGCATCGAGTTCGGCACCGTGCCCGAGGTCGCCCATCGTCTGACGCGCGCGTGCGCGGCGGTGACCGACCTGCCGATCGTCGTCAAGCTGACGCCGAACGTCTCGGACATCGTCGCGATGGCGCAGGCGGTGCACGACGCCGGCGCGGCCGGGGTCTCGCTCATCAACACGCTCACCGCGATGGCGATCGACGTGCGCACACGTCGACCGCGGGTCGCCACCACCTATGGCGGGCTGTCGGGGCCCGCGATCAAGCCGGTCGCGCTGCGGATGGTGCATCAGGTCCATCGCGCGATCCCGACGCTGCCGATCTGCGGCATGGGTGGCATCCTGAACGGCGAAGACGCCCTCGAGTTCATCATGGCCGGGGCCAGCTGCGTGCAGGTCGGCACCGCCAACTTCGCGCGGCCCGACGCCGCCCTGCACGTGCTGGACGATCTGCGCGCGCTCATGGCCTCGCTCGGCATCGCCAGCGTGGCCGAGGTGGTGGGCTGCGTGCAGCCCCACGCCGCCGAGCCGCCCTGGCAGGCACCCGAGCCGGCGTAGCGCGAGCGCCTCGCCCTCGCGTCGCGCGTCTGGTTGCACATCTGGCCTGCGCATCTGCGCCCGCCCCAACGCCCGTGACGATCGCCGCGCGTCCCGCCCGAGCCCGCCGCAGGTGCCCCGATGGGGGCCTCGGTCGCCCGTGCCCGCGTGCTTGCTCGCACGCGGCGGGGTCGGATACGCTTCCAACGCGATTTCATGGGATCCCGTGCCGAACCATGGCGAACGCGGGTTGCGGCCGCGGTGATCGATGCGTCGCCGGACTACGCATCCACCCTCATCTCCCGAGCGATGGGCATGGCCGCCCGCATGCGCTTGCCGCCGAAGGTCGGCCGCGCGGCGATCAACGCGTGCATGCGCTACTTCGACGTCAACGCGCACGACATCGATCCGCTCGCGCTGGAGGACGGCTTCGAGAGCTTCGACGCCTTCTTCACGCGGCCGCTGCGTAGCGGTGCGCGCTCCATCGATCGCAGCGCGCGGACACTGGTCTCGCCTTGCGACGGCGAACTCCGGGAGGTCGTGACGATCGAGCGCAGCGACACCGAGGTCGTCGCCAAGGGCCAGCGCTTCTCGATCGGCGAGCTGCTCGCCGACGAGGGGCTGGCCGAGCGCTTTGTCGGTGGCACCGCGTCCACCATCTACCTGCACCCCCGCGACTACCACCGCGTGCACGCGCCCTGCGATGCGCTGGCGTGGCAGGTGTCGCTGGTGCCGGGGCGGCTGCTGCCGGTCACCGCCGCGGCGGTTGCACGGGTGCCGCGCTTGTTCGCGCTCAACGAGCGCATGGTCCACGTGCTCGAGACCGGTCACGGTCACGTCGCAGTCGTGATGGTCGCCGCGTTCGGCGTCGGTCACATGACCTGTTCGTACCACCGCTTCGCACCGCATCCGCGCGAGCTGCAGCTGCACCGCTGCGACCCACCGGCGCGGCTGCGCAAGGGCGACGAGCTCGGGGTGTTCCACCTCGGGAGCACCGTCATCGTCGTCACGGAGCCCGGCATGCACGTGGTCGAGCGGGTCACGCCCGTCACGATGCGTCTCGGACAACCGCTGCTCGAGGACGACGCGCCATGACGCAGTGGCGCACGCCGGCCGAGCAGTGGCAGCACTGGGCGCAGGACGATCGCCTCGTGCTCGCGCCGATCGTCGTGGTCGATGCCTGGGACGAGGAACTGCTGCGTCGGCTCGACATCGCTGCCTTCATCGCCGGCGCCGACCCGCGGGCGGTTGCCACCCCTGCGGCCGCCGTCTCGGTGTCGGCCGACAGCATGCCCACGCTCGTGCGACCGGCCCCCGACGACGCCGGCGTCGACGACGAGGACGACGCCGCCGCGACGCTCGTGCACGGCGCCCGCGTGCGCGACGACGACGAGGCCGAGGCGCCCTCGCAGCTCGAGGTGTCGCTGCAGGCCCAGGGCGATGCGCTGCAGATCGAGCTGACACCGCCGCCTGCGCCGAGCGTCGGCGAGCAGGCCACGACCACCGCCGCGGCCCGCACCGACGAGGCTTGGTTCATCCCGCCGCTCACCGACAGCGCGCGCGGCATGCCGCAGGTTGGCGCGGTGATCTCGGGCGAGACGGTGATCGCGATGCCGCCGTCGGCACCGCCGGAGCCGTCGGCCCTGCGCGACGATGGCCCCGCGATCCGAACCGGTACGACGCTCATCCCGACCGAGGTGGAGCCGAACACCTCGCAGACCGCCGGCGTGATCATCTCGCGGGACGACGTCTTCGACGAGCCCGAGCCGCCGCCGCCGCCGCCGCGTCGCCCGAGCAAGATTGTGATCGCGGACGCCGGCGGCACGCAGATCGCACCGTCGCCGCTGCCCGAGCCGCCGCCGGTCGAGGTGGCCGAGGCAATCGAGGCCGAGATCGACCCCGAGATGATCGAGTCGTCGGACCTCCTCGAGGCCCCCGAGCCGCCGCCGATGCGGCCCGCGCCGAACCGAGGCGAGGGCCCGCCGCCGCCGCCCCGCACCGACGCACGACCCAGCGACGACCTCGACCCCGCGACGTGGGCGGTGGACGGCGCGACGCCGTCGATGCGGCCGGAGCCCCCGCCAGCCCCGCGACCCGAGCCCCCGCCGGCCCCGCGCGTCGAGCCGCCGCCGGCTCCGGCACCGGCAAGGCCGGTCGAGCTGGCGCCGGTGCTCACGGGACGCACGCTCCCGCCCGGCGACGGACCCCACTGGTCCGACGCCGTCTTCGGCGCGCACTACGGCGCGCTCGCCCGCGTCGACGCCGATCGCCTGGCGCGGCTCGAGGCCCAATTCGTGCTCGAGCTGGCGGGCATCAGCGGCGCGGCCACGGTCATCGACGTCGGTTGCGGCGATGGACGCCACGCCAACGCATTCTCGGAGGCGGGGGCGCGCGTGGTCGGTCTCGACGCGTCGGCGGCCCAGCTCGGGCTCGCGACGGACGCCCATGGTCCGTCGCTGCCGAACCTGCGCTGGCACCACGGCGACGTCCGTGACCGCACTGTCCAGGAGCAGTTCGACCTCGTCACTTGCCTCGGCTCGACGTACGGGATCTACGACGATGTCCAGAACCGACGCGTGCTCGAAGGCGTGCGCGAGCTGTGTCGACCGCTCGGGCGCGTGGTGCTGCAGGTGTTGAACCGCGACCACGCAGTCCCGCGCCTGCCGGCCCGCACGTGGTGGCAGGGCAATCGCTGCGTCGTGCTCGACGAAGCCGACCTCGACGCTCGCAGCAGTCGCGTGCAGGTGAAGCGCACGATCGTGTTCGAGGATGGTCGGCAGTTCGAGCACGTGTACGCCGTGCGCCTGTACGCAGTGCACGAGCTCGCAGCGGACTGCGAGGCGGTGGGTCTGCGGGTGCTCGAGGTGTCGGGGAGCCGGCACACGCGCGGCCGCTTCTTCGGTGCGACGTCGCCCGACATTTGGCTCATGGCCGAGCGGCGCTGACTCAGTCGTGCCATTCATCCGTGGGCGTGATCACGTCGCGGGGACCCCGCGACGCGTTTGTCACGGTATGACCCGCCTGGTGTGGCAGGCGAAACCAAAACCGGCCCATCGACGTTGTGTACACGGCGGTGGCGCTTGACGCCGCCGTCTCGGTGTCCAACTTGCACTGACCGACGCTAGGCAGGGGAACTGGTCGCCCCCTGCAATCGTTAACTTCCCTGGGGAAACAAGCCCTGGGGAACAGCTCGCTGGTGCCGGGTGTCCAACCCGGAACCACCTCCCGCATCCCGGAACGAGGCAGGATCATGGCACGCAAGGTCACACGCGGTTCTCCGCCACGGCTCGCACGCGCTCGGCAGACGCGGGCGTGGAAGGCTCCGCGTGCTGCGAGCACGACGGAGCGCAAGGCCCCGGCCGCCCAGCCCTCCGGTGGTGCACCGAGCAGCGGCGGCGGTGACGACGACGGCGAGTCGACGCTTGGCGTCTACTTCCGCGAGATGTCCGGCCTCGGCGTCATGAGCCCCGATCAGGAGCTGGCGGCGGCGATGCGCATCGCGCACCTTCGCGTCGAGCACTGGCGACGCATCCTGTCCTATCCCCCGTTCGCCGAGCCCATCGCCGACTTTGCGGAGGAGCAGAGCTCCTCGACGGAAGAGGCCCCGAAGCTGGATCTCTCGTCGCTGCGTCGATCGGCGCGCGCACTCCGGGACCGCGAGACTCGCGCCAACCGCGATGCCTTCGAGCGCGATCGGGCCGCAGCGGCCGAGACGCTGGCCTACAGCGACGTCGACGGCATCATCGCGGATCGCGTGCTGGCTGATCTCCAGCTGCTCGAGACCGGCGAGCGCGAGGGCGTCAGCATGTCCGCGCGGCCGCCCCGCCGCGGCAGCAAGCCCTTCGAGGAGTACGTCACCAAGGTCCGCCAGAGCGGCAACATGCTGCGCACGGCGAAGAACCAGTTCGTGAAGTCCAACCTGCGGTTGGTGGTGTCGATCGCACGACGCTTCAACCACGGTCGCATGCCGCTGCAGGACCTCATCCAGGAAGGCAACATCGGCCTCATGAAGGCGGTCGATCGCTTCGATCACCGCAAGGGCTTCCGCTTCTCCACCTACGGCAGCTGGTGGATTCGCCACGCGATCTCGCGAGCGATCGCCGACAAGGGGCGCGCGGTACGGCTGCCGGTGCACATGATCGACGCCTACCACAAGGTCTCGAAGGCTCGACGCGAGCTCGAGACGCTGCAGGGGCGCGATCCGACGCCGGAGGAGCTCGCGAAGCACACCGGGCTCGCGGCCAACAAGATCGAGAAGATGGACACGCTGTTGCTCGAGGCGCCTGTGAGCCTCGATCGCACGGTGTCGGAGGCCGATGGTCGCAAGGTCATCGACTTCATCGAGGACGAGGGCAACGCCCAGCCCGGCGAGACGCTCGAGGCCGACGCGTTGTCGGAGCAGGTCCGCGAAGTGATCGGGGCATTGCGCCCGATCGAGGCCGACATCCTGCGCAAGCGCTTCGGGCTCGGGGCAGACCAGGAGCTCACGCTCAAGGAGATCGGCGAGCAGTACTCGCTCTCCCGCGAGCGGATCCGGCAGTTGCAGGAGCAGGCCCTCGGGAAGATCCGTCGCGAGCTCCAGCGCCGCGACCTCATCTAGCCCTGGAGAGCTGCCGTGGCGGGAGACCGCCGCCCTCGCGGCCGGGGGGCGGCGAGCTTCCGTGGCGGTCGCTCGATACGCGCGGATCGGAGCCTCGCCGACCCGCGCGCTCGACGATCGCCCGCTTCGCCACCCGCCAGGGTCTGTCATCGCGTGTACCATCCAGACGGTGCGCGCCGTCCCCCTCGTGCTGCTGCTGCCGCTGATGTCGACCGCCTGTGGCGAATCGGTCGGGATCTCGCCGCGCCACGGCCGCGTCGCCGGCGGCGAGCCGTTGCGCATCATCGATCGCGACCTGACCGGGCACGGCGCGCCGGTCGTGTTCGTCGGCGCCCGTGCGGCGCGTGGCGTCGTGCTCCACGACGAGCGCGTGATGACCGTGATCGCGCCCGAGGCCGAGGCCGCCGGCGTCGTCGATGTCGAGATCCACTTCGCCGACGGCACCACCCGCGTGTTGCCGCAGGCGTTCACGTACGAGGACCAAGGGGTGACGCTTCGGGTCGAGCCGCGCCGCGACTGACACGGTCAGCGGCTCGTCCGGGCTCGCGTGCGCTCAGCCCTCGCAGCAGACAGTGACCGCGGCGTTCGGCGTGGCCGTGCCGGTGGGCGCGACGTCGTTGGGAGCACAGAACGCGGTTGGCGGGCCCAGCAGGAATGCGGCGCTGCCGGTCGTGAACGCGACCGAGGTTGCGTCGCACTCCCCGTCGGCCGTGACGACGCCCGCCACCGGCGGGTTGCAGACGTTGGAGAACAACGTGAGGCTCGAGCCATCGCAGACGCCGACCGGCTCGCCGCACTCGCACGCCTCGCACGCGCGCATGTCGTCCACGCCGCCGTAGACGAGCTGCCGCTCGCCGTCGAAGCCGGCCGGGCAATCGAGGTCGCCGCTCTGCCACACGCACAGAGGCTCGGCGGCGAGCGTCGGCGTGCAGACCTCGCCGTCCTCGCAGCCAGGGACGCGGTTCGATCCGGTGCACGCGGTCGCGGTCTTGGCGAAGACCGCCTCGGGCACCATCACGCTCGCGATGGGGTTGCACGCGCCGCCTTCGACCACGACCGGGTCGGCGGTCCAGTGCCCATTGGCGGGGAACGCCGGGTTGAGGACGTTGCAGATGGTCGTGAAGATCTGGACGTTCTGCGGCGTGCCCTGGCTGCAGGTCGCGTCGGCGCCCCAGTAGTGCAGGATCGTCGACAGCGCGCACGTGGCCCCGACCGCGTCACCGCAGCTGCAGCCACACTCGGCGGGGTCGGCCTGGAGGTCTTCGCCGCCGAGCAGCGCGGCGTCGGGGTAGAGCTCGGGGCACGCGTCGGTCATGCCGCCGAAGTTGGAGCGGCGCAGGGGACCGGGGCCGCTCCAGCCGTCGGGCACCGCCACGCAAGTGTGCGTCGACGGGCACACCGCGGGCGCGCCGGTGGAGTCCGCGCTGCCATCGCTCGAGCCAGAAGAGGTCGCGTCACCGCTGGTGCTGCCGTCGCTGTCGGTTGCGTTCGAGGTGGAACTCGTCAGCGTCGTGCTGGACATCGTCGTCGACGCGCTGGAGGTCGCCGATGCGCTGCCGGTGCCCGGCGAGTCGTCACCGCCGCAGGCGGCGACGAGAATCGCGAGCGAGGCCAGCGCGAGCGGGGAGCGGGTCCAAACCATGCGTACAGCATAGCCGAGGGGCCCTGACGCGGGTACGCGCCGAGGCGGCCCGCGCCGCCGCTCAGGCGCGCTCGAGCTGGAACAGCTTCTGCCCGATCAACACCAGCGATCCGAACGGCACCACCTGGCCGTTGCGCGCGCGCATGTAGGTGCCATTGGAGGAGCCGAGGTCCTCGAGATAGATGCCCTGATCGTCGCCGACGATGCGGCAGTGCCGACCCGACACGTAGCCGTCCTGCGGGAACGTGATGTCGCCGCTCTCGCGGCCGATGCCGATGCCCTCGCCGGCGATCGGGAACGCAGCCGAGGCCATCGTGGGATCGACCAGGATGCTCACGCGGCCCCAGTAGCCGGGATTCGGGCTGCCCATGCGCTCGGTGCCGTCGTCGGTCGGCGTGGGCTCGGGCAGCTCCTCGTAGACGAGTAGCTCCTGGCCGACGCGAAACTGATCGCCGCTGCGCAGCTCCACACGCCCCAGCAGCTTCACGAAAATGCCGTTCAGCGAGTTGCGGTCCTCGATGCGGATGCCGTCTTCGGCGGCGCGCAGGCACGCGTGCTGCGGATCCAGGTACGCGTCGTCGTCCCACGGCGGGCCCGCGTCGCGTCCGACCTCGAGCGCCTCGCCGGCCGCGAGCACGCGCTCACCCACGGGCTGCCCGTCGGCGCCGAGCATCACCAACCGCACGGGCACGCCGGCGGCGGCGGCGGGGGTCGGCACCGGCGCGCTGCCGGGTGCGGTCGAACTCGATGCGACCGGCGCCGCGGTGCCGAGCGACGACGGGCGCACGGGGGCCGTGATCGCGCTCTGCTGCTCGGTGTCGGCGATCTGGACCTGCATCACGTCGGTGCTCGCCATCGCGAGCGGCGGTGGCGGCTCCTGCTGTCCCCCGCCGACGAAGATGGTCTGCGCGCTACCGACGTCGGCACTGGGGGCTGGCGCGGCGGCCAGCGGCGTCCCGCAGCGGCCGCAGAAGGCGAAGCCGGGCGGGCTCGAGAATCCGCACTTCGAACACGCCCCCGTCGCAGCCTCGCCGAACTGCATCGGCAGACCGGCGGCGGGCGGCGGGGCAGCCATCGGGGGTTGGCCTGGCGGCGGGCCCATGGGAGGCGGGCCCATGGGAGGCGGGCCTGCCATTGGAGGCGGGCCCATGGGAGGCTGGCCTGGCGGCGGGCCCATGGGCGGCGGGGCAGCCATCGGAGGCTGGCCTGGCGGCGGGCCCATGGGCGGCGGGGCAGCCATCGGAGGTTGGCCTGGCGGCGGGCCCATGGGCGGCGGAGCAGGCATCGGAGGTTGGCCTGGCGGCGGGCCCATGGGAGGCGGGCCTGCCATGGGAGGCTGGCCTGGCGGCGGGCCCATGGGCGGCGGGCCCATGGGAGGCGGGCCCATGGGCTGCGGGCCCATGGGCGGCGGGCCCATGGGCTGCGGGGCCGAGGCGGCGCCTGGCGGCGGCAACGGACCACCTGGGACCGGCGCGTTGCCGGGCGCGGTTCGGTTGGGCGGCGGAGGCGGCGGGGGCACCCCCGGGCGGACACCCGGCGCCGGTGCTCCACCCGCGGACTGCGGCAGCTTGGACCCGCACCCGAGGCAGAACTTGTAGTGGTCCTGGTTTTCCTTGGCGCAGTTCGGGCAGGTGATCACGAATCGTCTCCGGGAGTGCCGCCTTACGCGATCTCGACGCGCAGCAGCTGCTGGCCCACGAACAGGTAGTCGCCGTGGAAGAGCTCCTGGGCGCCTTCGATGCGCACGAACGTGCCGTTGCGTGAGCCGGTGTCGGTCAGGAGCACGTCCTCGCCGTCCGACGATGCGTCGAGTCGTGCGTGGTGGCCCGAGATGAAGCGGTCGTCGGGGAAGTTGAGGGTGTTGCCCTCGCGGCCCATCGCGAGCGAGTTGCCGTCGGAGGAGGCCACGCGACCCTCACCGCCGCCGGCGAGGCACTGCACCACTCGGAACGAGCCGTTGGGGCGCGGACTGCCGTAGAAGTAGGTACCGGCGGTGCTCGGCGCGCCGTCGCTGAAGGGCGCGCGATCGAGGCGGAGCAGCTGCTCGCCGACCAGCATGTACGTGCCGTTGCGCAGGGGCGTCGGCTTCTTGATACGCAGGAACACGCCGTTCTCGCTGCCCATGTCCTGCACGAACAGGCGCCCGTTCTGGCTGGTGAAGCGCGCGTGCGCCGGGCTGAGGAACGGATCCTCGACGAAGGTGATCTCGCCCTCGGCGCGACCGATGATCGTGGTCGTGCCCTGCAGGTGGTAGGTGTTGCCGTCGCCGCCCTCGCCCTTGATGACGACCAGGCGCGGCACCACCGGCTGCTGCTGCAGCGCCCGAAGAACATCGTCTTCGCCTGGGGCTCGCCGTGCTCGGGGCCCGCGAGCGGCTGACCCGTCGCGGGATCGAAGCGCGGCTGCACGCCGGGAGCGTCACGCACGGCGGTGTTCACCGAGGGGGAGGACGACGCCATCACCGTCTGGCTCGCACCGGTCGGCGTCACCGCCGGCTGCGGTGCCGCGAGCGGCTGCAGCACGGTCCCGCAGCGACTGCACGACGGCGCGGACATCGAGTTCAGTTGCCCGCACACGTGGCACTGCAGGCCCAGGTCCATTGCCCCCGCATCGTGCTTCGCGGCGTCGACGTTGTCAATCTCGCTCGGTGGGCCTCAACACCACGGTTTCGCGGGAGAGAGGCGCGAGGCAAAGCGTCTGCGCGGACGGCCGGGCGAGTGCGCCGGGTTCGTCGGTGCAACGGCGACGCGCCTCGCGGATCGCGGACCGCTCGGCTCGCGTGCCGTCCTCGTTGGCGCGGACTGCCCGCAGCAGTGCGGGACGCTCGCGCTCGATCGCAGCGGCGGCCACGGGATCGAAGCTCGGCGCGACCGTGTGGACCAGCCACCGCTCGAAGGCCGGCGCCCACGGTCGCGGGGTGCGAGGGACCGGGGGCGGTGCGATCGCGGGCCCGCCCCGCTGCGACGCCAAGCGCAGGGCCAGGGCCGCCGCCGCGGCGTCGCGGCGCAGCCCTGCGGGGCCCAGCAGCGCCTCGAAGAGTGCGACGAGCGTGTCCTGGTCGCGCGCGCGACCCCGTCGCCACGCTGCGATCGCGGCGAGCACGGGCTCGGTCGACTCGAGCTGCGCGGCGAGGCCATCGAGCTCGCCGTCGGTCGCGAGCACGGCCTCGGCCAGCGCGCACGCGTGGCGGATCTCCGGCACGCGGGCGTCGCGGGCGAGGGTCGACACGCGGTGGTGCAGGGTCGCGGCCAGCGTCTTGGGCGGGGCCACGGCGATCGCGGTGCATGCGAGCGTCGACAGCACGCTGTCGTAGTTCTGCGCCAGCGACTCCGCCAGCGCGGCCGGCACCCCTGCCTCGGTGTCCCCGACCAGACCCCACGCAGCGACGTGCCGCGCCGCGAGCGAGCTGTCGTCGGCGCCGAGGATCCGCACCAGCGCGTCGCGGGCGGCCGGGTCGTGCAGCCCGGCGGCGGCGCGCAGCGTGGTGACACGCGCGCGCTCGTAGGCGTCGCGCACGGTCGGCGTCGCATCGCGCGGGGCCGACATCGAGCCGGCCGCGTGCAGCAGCGGCAGCGCGGTGTCGGGCAGCGCCAGCGCGCCGAGTCGCTCGGCCGCGCGCGCGCGCACGCCCACCGGCCCGCGTTCGACGGCGGTGAGCAGCGGCCCTCGCAGCTCGGCGGTGCGTCGCGCCCCCTCGTCGCCGCGCAACCAGCCGGCGAGCGCGGACTTCGGCATGCGATCGAGTGCGGCGAGCAGGAACTCGCGCGGCTCCTCGGCGTTGGGGTGCTTGCTGGCCCGGCGCACCGCGGCGGTCAGCACGTCCTGGGCGTCGCCGTCGGCCTCGGCGAGGTCGAGCATGCGATGACCGACCTCGCGCAGGAGATCGGCGGCGCCGCCCCTCTCCAGCGCCTGCATCAGGAGCTTGCGGGCACGCGCCTCGTGGGTCCGCGTGACCTCGAGGTCGGCGAGGTGGAGGTAGCCGCGGAGATCGTCCGGCGCGGCCCGGATCGACTCGTCGTACGCCGAGGCGGCCGCGTCCAGATCACCGCGCCGCTCGTGCAGCTCACCCAGCCGCACCAGCGCGTCGACCTGCTTGGCACCCACGGCGGCGGCGTGGGCGGCCGCCAGCGCGCGCTCGTCGTCGCCGGCCTCGAACGCGAGCTCCGAGACCTCGGCGAGCAGCTCGTCCTTGCGGCTCGGGTCCTGCTCGAGGAGGGTCTCGAGGGTCGCGATGGCGTCTTGCGGCTGTCCGGCACGTCGCTGTGCGGCCGCGAGGTCGGCGAGTCGATCGGGGTCGTCGGGGGCGAGCTTGACCAGGCCACGGTGCACGGTGACCGCCGCGCTATAGAACTCGCGCCGCGTGTGCAGCTCGGCCAGCAACAAGCCGGCCTCGACCGCATCGGCCACCGGCGTGCCGCGTTCGAAGGTGGCGCGGGCCTCCGACTCGATCGTCGCCATGCGCTCGGCACGGCCCGGCAACACACCCTCGACCAGCAGCTCGACCACGCGGGTACGAGCCTCTTCGCGCAGCAGGCGGTGCTCGGGGCCCTTGGCGCGCGCGCGCACCTCGAGCCACTGATCGAGCGCCACCAGCGGGCGTCGCTGCTCTTCGGCGAACACCGCCCGCAGCCGCAGGTACGACGGCTCGTCGGGGGCGAGCTTGAGCGCGGTCACCAGCGATGCGAGGGCGTCGCTGACGAGCCCGTGCTCGCCCAGCACCTCGGCGTGGCGGGCGAAGCCGCGGTGGGCGGGCCGCACCAACTTGGTCAGCTGTGCCCACTGCGCGGTCGCCTCGGGCACCTGGCCCATCTGGAACAGCTGCTCGCCGAGCGCGATGCGAGCGTCGGCGGAGCGCGGCGAGAGCTTGACCAGCTTGCGTGCGATCGTCAGCGCGAGCTCGGGTTCTTCGCCGAGGTTGTAGAACTCGAGCAACGACACCAGGGCCTGCTGCCGACGGCCGTTGCGGGCCTCGATCTCCGCCGCCAGCGCGAGCCCGCGTTCGCGGTGGGGACCGGATAGCAGGCTCGCGGCCAGCGACAACCCCCGCTCGACGTCCTGCGGGTGGCGGCTGGCGAAGCGGCGATACTCGGCGAGCGCGCCGTCGACATCACCGCGCTCGCTGAGCCCGTCGATCAGCGCGCCCTGGCTGTCGTCGTCCTTGGGATCGAGCGCGAGCGCCTGCCGTCGCGCGTCCTGGGCATCCTGACCGGCGAGTTCCTGGGCCGCGGCCAACGTGCGCCACGCGGCGGCCTCGCGACCGTGGCGAGCGAGCCACGCACGCAGCGTGTCGACCAACGACTCGGCGCGACCGCTGCGACGGTGCGCGTCGAGCAGCGCGTCCCACCGCGGCGCGCGGACGGCCGCGCTGCCACGGTTCGGATCCTCGAGCAGGCCCCACAGGATCGCCGCGGCCCCCTCGGCATCGCTGGCCTCGAGCCGTGCGCGCGCCCGCTCGACCGCGATCTCGTCGCGACCCGCCGGCTTGGCCACGCGCTCGGCGGCGGCGAAGGACTCGTCGGCGAGCTTGCCGTCGTTGGCCCGTGCCGCGATGCGTGCGAGTCGGACGAAGTTGGCGACGCCGGGCTCCGCGTCCGCGCGCTGCTTGGCGATCGCGATGGCGTCGTCGTGCAGGTTGCCGCGCTCGGCCAGCTCGAGCGCCCGCTCGAGCTGCGCTGCCGCGGCCTTGCCCTTGTGGGTGGCCGCGTGGGCGCGCAGGGCCGCGACCGCGGTCGCGAGGTCGCCGGCGGCCTCGAGCGCGTCGATTCGCAGCTCGAACACCTGCGTGGCCATGCGCCCGGCCTTGGGCTCGATCACGGCCAGCCGCGCTGCGGCCTCGCGTGGCTGCCCGCTGGCGAGCTGGAAGCGGGCGTCGAGCACCGCGAGCGCGAGGTTGTCGGGGGCGTGGGCCTTGGCCGCGGCGATGCGGCGACCCAGGGCTTCGCGGCCGATCGCGCGCTCCAGTGCCTTCCACTGCGCGCGATCGAAGGGGCTGCGACGCAGCTTCTCGAAGCGCTGGCCGACCAGCGCGGGATCGGAGTCGCTGCGGGTCATCGACCAGTCGTCGTCGGGCGCCGCCGCGCGCCCACGGGCCGGGGACCACGCGAGCGCGAGCGAGAGGAGCACCGGGATGGCCGCGAGCCGCGAGGCGGGCATTCGAGCAAACCAGTCTAGCAGGCCCACGACGGGCGCGAGCGCCTGCGGATCGCCGTCGTGGCGCATCGCCGAGGTCGGGCGCCCTTCGGCCCGTCCGTCGGAGCCGCGAACGCGGCGCTCGGGGCTCGTGTTCGGCCGCCGCGTTGGAGCGCCCCCTGCGCGAGCACGACCGCGCATTCGCGGGCGCACGGGCCCAAGGGCGCCGCAAGGGCGTCGCCGCGCCGGGCGGCGGTGCTTGACGCCGGTGCGGATCGGCCTAAAGTGCCCGCAACCCGGCCACCGAAATCATGCCGCTCTATGCATACCGCTGTAGCTCGTGTGGCGCCGAAGAGGAGCACATCAAGCGTTTTTCCGATCCGCCCAAGGCGACCTGCGACGCGTGCGGCGGTCCGCTCGAGCGGCAGGTGACGCCGGCTGCGTTCCACCTGAAGGGCGGCGGTTGGTACAAGGACGGCTACGCCAGCTCGAAGCCGGGCGGCGGTGGCGGCGACTCGGGCGGCTCCAGCTCCAGCAGCTCCAGCAGCTCCGGCGCGTCGTCGGGGTCGGGCGGCGGTGGCTCATCGAGCGCCGGCGCCTCGTCGAGCGAGGGCTCGGGTGGCAAGTCGAGCAAGGCTGCATCCGAGTGACGGCCCGCATCATCGACGGCAAGGCCGTCGCGGCGGCGCTCGTCGCCGAGGTCGCGGGTACGGTGCGCGCATGCGCGGCCAAGGGCGTCCACGCCACCCTGGCGGTCGTGCTGGTCGGCGATGATCCGGCCTCGGCGATCTACGTGCGAAACAAGGAGCGACGCGCGGCCGAGGCCGGCATCGCGACCCGTGACCATCGTCTCCCCGCCAGCACCGACACCGCATCGTTGCTCGCGTTGGTGCGCGAGCTCGACGACGATCCCGCGGTCGACGGCATCCTCGTCCAGCTGCCGCTGCCCAAGGGCATCGACACCGAGGCGGTGCTGATGGCGGTCGACCCCGCCAAGGACGTCGACGGCTTCCACCCCGACAACCTCGGTCGACTCATGATCGGCAAGCCGCGCTTCGTGGCGTGTACACCGCAGGGTTGCATGCACCTGCTCGCCCACGCGGGGGCCAAGCCGAGGGGGGCGCACGCGCTGGTGATCGGGCGCTCGACCATCGTCGGTCGGCCGATGGCGCAGCTCCTGCTGCAGGCCGATGCGACCGTGGTGCAGGCCCACTCGCGGACGGTCGCGCTGCAGGCCGAGGTCGAGCGCGCCGACATCGTCGTCGCCGCGGTCGGTCGGCCCGAGCTGGTCAAGGGCGCGTGGATCAAGCCCGGTGCGATCGTCATCGACGTCGGCACCAACCGCACCGAGGACGGGCGCTTGGTCGGCGACGTCGAGTTCGCCGCTGCGTGCGAACGGGCCGCCGCCATCACGCCGGTCCCGGGCGGCGTCGGCCCGATGACCATCGCGTGCCTGCTCGAGAACGTCGCGCTCGCGGCCTCGCGCCGTGCGGGCCTCACGGCCGCGGTCTGAGCAATTGCGCCGCGGCGCTACGACGCCGCGTGGGCGTGGGCGTCGACCTGCGCCACGCTCTCGAGCACGGCGTCTCGCAGCTCGACCGCATCGATCGGCACCGCGACCAACCGCGCGAGCCGCAGCGCACGGGCTCGCGCGGCACTGCGACCGTCGCACAGCGCCACGCGCGGCGGGGTCCGCTCGCCCTGCGCGAGCGCAGCGAGCAGGGCGAGCGCAGCGTCCTCGTGGGGACCGATGTCGACGATCACGAGGTCGCTGCTGCGCAGCCGCTCGACCTGCCGCGCGGCCTCGGCGAAGGTGAAGTCGCAGGTCTCGCACGACACCAGCGTCCGCACCTGCGCGTGCAGGTGCTGCAGCGTTGGCGTGTGCTCGCCGACCAGATCGATGCGCAGCGGCTTGTACTGCGCGACCAGCTCGTCGATGCGGTCGCCGAGCAGGTCGTCGATCGCCTCGAACGCCAAGCCCATGCCGGCGGGCCCTTCGCTGGCGTCGAACGCCCGGACCCAACGCACCTCGGCTTCGGCCTCGATGGGCTCCATCGCGCCGGGGACCTGCAGCGACACCGTCAGGCGCGAGCCCGGCGACAGCGGCTCCTGCGTCGGCACGAACAGGCCGCCGCGCGAGAGGTTGGTGCAGTAGCTGACCAGCAGGTGGCTGGTGCTGCGGTACTGCAGCTGCAGCACCACGCTGGCCCGGGGGGCGCGGCGACGATGGCTCGGGTCGGATTGCGCGTCGTCGTCCATCCCTGGTGTCGCTCCACTATCGGCTGAAAGTCGCCGAGTCGTCGAGGAGGATGTGGAGCAGACGGTCGAGCTCGTCCAGGCTCGCGTACGGAATTTCGACGACGCCGGCACCACGCTTGCGCGGGTCGGTCCGAAGCCGGACACGCGTTCCCAGCCGGCGCTGCAATCGGTGCTCGAGCTCGGTCACGATGATGCGGCGGCGATCGGCGTCCTCGTCGGCCGGGCGCGGCAGCGAGCGCGCCGCCTTGGCGGCGGTGCGCACCGCGCGCTCGACGGCACGGACGCTCCATTGCCCCCGCGCGGCCTCGTGGGCGAGCTCGGCGATCTCGGACTCCTGCTCGAGTCCCAGCAGCGCGCGTGCGTGGCCCATGCTCAACCGCTCGTCGCGGACCATCTCCTGCACGCGCTCGGGGAGCCGCAGCAGCCGCATGGCGTTGGCCACGGTGCTGCGGTCCTTGCCGACGCGCTCCGCCAGCTGCTCCTGCGTGTAGCCGCGGATCGACAGGAGCTCGGCAAAGGCGCGCGCCTCCTCGATGGGGTTCAGCTCGGCACGCTGCAGGTTCTCGACCAGCGCGAGCTCGAGTCGTTGTTGCTCGTCGCTGTCGCGGATGACCACCGGCACGTCGTGTAGCCCGGCCAGCTGTGCCGCGCGCCAGCGTCGCTCGCCGGCGATGATGACGTAGCGCGCGCCGCCCTTGTCGGGCTGCGCCAGCGGCGAGACCACGATGGGTTGGATGATGCCCTGCGCGCGGATGCTCGCCGCGAGCTGCTCGAGGAGCTCGGGGTCGAACCGCTTGCGCGGCTGATCGGGGCTCGGCAGCAGCGCCTCGATCGGCAGCGTGCTCGGGCCGTGGCGGGTCACATGCGGCTCGACACCCTCGGGTCGCGACACCGCTGCGGTCGCGGCCGCCGGCACCGGCGGAATCAGGGCTCCGAGGCCGCGGCCGAGGGCAGGGCGCTTGGGCGGCTTGGTCGCGTTCACGCGCGCTGCTCCATGCGAGCGAGCACCTCGCGGGCGAGCTCGAGATAGGCCTGCGCGCCGCGGCTCTCGATGTCGTAGAGCAGCGCGGGCTTGCCGTGGCTGGGGCTCTCCGACAGTCGCACGTTGATCGGGATCATGGTGTCGTAGACGAGCCCCGCGAAGTGCTCACGGACCTCGCGCACGACCTGCTGCGAGAGGTTGGTCCGGGGATCGAACATGCAGAAGAGGATGCCCTCGACCGCGATCGCCGGATTGAGGCTCGCACGCACCTGCGCGATGGTGCCCTGCAGTGCGCCGAGGCCTTCGAGTGAGAAGTACTTGGCCTGCATCGGGATGAGCACGGTGTCGCAGGCTGCGAGCGCGCCGACGGTGAGCAGGCCGAGCGACGGCGGACAGTCGAGCAGCACGATCTCGTAGCGACTCGCGAGCTCGCCGCGCAGCGGCGCGAGGGCTTGACGCAGCATCGTCTGCGGCTCCTCGAGCTGCGCGAGCTCGATCTCCGCGCCGGCGAGATCGGCCGACGCCGGTACCACGTCGAGCGTGGCGAGCTCGGTCTTCACGATCACCTCGTGCAGCGGCGCGGTGCCGACCAGGAGCTCGTAGGTGCCACGCTCGACGCGTCCGCGCGGGTAGCCGACCGACGAACTCGCGTTGGCCTGCGGATCCATGTCGATGAGCAGCACGCGGTGCTCGGCGGCTGCGAGGCTCGCCGCGAGGTTGACCGCGGTCGTGGTCTTGCCCTCGCCGCCTTTTTGATTGCTGACCGCGACGATCCGCGGCCCCTGCTGGCCGTTGCGTTGTGGCTTGCCCACGGTCGGCATCGTTTACCACCTGCCCAGGAAACCCGTGCAGGATCCCGGGCTTCGACGGGCGCCCCTGGTTCCAAGTCGGATTCTTGCGTACATGTAGGACAAGCACGTACGTTCCTCTCGGATGCCGCCCAGGGCCGCCTCCGAGCCGGTTTTCGCCGGTTCGAGGGGCGTGCGACGGCCAGGCACCGCCCCACCCGAGGAGGTCCGTTTCCGTGAGCTACTTCCGCCACAGCTACACCACGTTCGAGGAGTTCCAGCGCGAGGCCCTCGGGTCCGAGGACGAGTCCCTCGGCAAGGAGGAGCTCGAGCTCCTGATGGACCTCGAGGACGACGACCTGTTCGACAGCCCGCGTCGCCGCCGTCGCTCGTTCGAGTGACGCGACGGCGGCCGCGCGCCCGCGAGGCGGCGCGCGGGGGTCAGCGCGAGATGTCGTAGTCCTTGAGCTTGCGATACAGCGTGGTGCGATCGATGCCGAGCAGTGCCGCCGCGCGGGCCTTGTTGCCGCCGGTGGCATCGAGCGCCGCCGCGATGGCGTCGCGCTCGAGCTGCTCGAGCGTGCGGATCGTGCCCGGCGTCGTCGGTGGCGCGATGGTCTTGGCCGGCGCCGAGTGCAGCAGCTCGGGCGGAAGATCATCGAGCTCGATGCTGGTGCCGTCGCCCAGCACCATCGCGCGCTCGACCACGTTGCGGAGCTCGCGGACGTTGCCGGGCCAGCGGTAGTTGGTCAACACCGTGAGCGCCTCGGGGGCCACGCCCACGAAGCGTCGACCGATCTCGTCGCCGAAGTGTGCCGCGAAGTGGCGCACCAGCGGCTCGATGTCCTCGGGCCGCTCGCGCAGCGGCGGCAGCTCGGTCTGGATCACGCTCAGGCGATACAGCAAGTCCTCGCGGAAGCGGCCATCGGCGACCATCGCCCGCAGATCGCGGTGGGTCGCCGCCACCAGCCGCACCGCGACCGAGATCTCGCGGGTGCCACCGACGCGCGTGAACGAGCGGGTCTCCAGCACACGCAGCATGCGGGCCTGCGTCGACAGGCTCATCTCGCCGATCTCGTCGAGGAACAGCGTGCCCCCGTCGGCCCGCGAGAACACGCCGTCGTGCTGGGCGACCGCGCCGGTGAAGGCACCGCGCTCGTGCCCGAACAGCTCGCTCTCCAGCAGCTGCTCCGGGATCGCCGCGCAGTTGATCGCGATGAACGGGCCGTCGGCGACCGACGAGAGCCCGTGGACGATCGCCGCCGCGAGCTCCTTGCCGGTGCCGCTCTCGCCGCGGATGAGCACGGTCGCCGGCGAGCTCGCCACGCGCTCGATGAACACCTGCAGCTTCTGCATCGGCGCGGACTTGCCGATCATCTGGGCGACCGGCTTGACCGCGCCGCGCCGCACCGACGCGGCCGCCTTGAGCTGCGAGCGCTCGCTGGCGCTGTCGCCCAGCGCCGACACGAGGTGGGCCGCACACAGCAGCAGCAGCAGCGCCTCTTCGTCCCAGCTGTGGGTCGCGGCCTCCTTGGCGCCCCACTCGACGTAGAACACGAGGTTGCTCGCCGGGGCCGCCATGGCGCCGGCGATGCCGCGCACCAGCACCGAGCGGCGATCGGCCAGGTCGGGCTCCTCCTGCACGTCGCGCACGAGGAAGGCCCGCCGCTCGTGTCGCACGCGGTCCAGCAGCGCGCGTGACATCGCGAGATCGGGCACCACACCGTCGCTGGCGCTCGAGAGGATGTCGCTGCCGTCGGGCGACAGCAGCAGCGCACGCGAGGCCGGCAGGGCGTGCAGCGCCCAGGTGGTGGCCTCGCGCAGCACCGCCTGCAGCGAGCTGCAGCGCGCGAGCCGATCGCCCAGGGCCGCCAGCGCCGCGAGCCGCGAGGGCGCGGTCGGCTGACCGACCACGCTGGCATCGAGCTCGACGGTGCTGCGCACCGGGGCCGCCGGCGCGGCGGCGTCGTCGACGACCTGCAGTGTGGTGCTCCCGAGCGTCAGGGTCGCCCCCGCGCCGAGCGTGTGGCCCCGCATCAGCGTCACACGCTGGCCCTCGACCAGCGTCCACACCGGGTTCACGCCGGCGATTTCCTCGACCACCGCGCGACCGTCGGGCCCGAGCCGGACCGTGAGGTGGTGGCGCGACACCGCGGTGTCGGCCAGGCGCAGCGCCTCGGATTGACCACGACCGATCGAGATCGGCACCTCGCGCAGCGCGATGCGACGACCGAGGTCCGGTCCAGCGACGACGAGCAGGGACAGGGACACTGCATGCGAGGCTAGCAGGTGCGCAGTTCACCGCGAAACGCGATCGTCGGGCTCGCGAGGGGGCGCTGCTGCGCCCTCGGACTGCCACGGGTGTGCTCGGCCTGCGGCGCTGCGGCGGGCCTCGACTTCGCCCTCGCGGCCCAGAATTGCGCCCTGCGGCCCCGGTTGACAGCCCCCCCGCCGATGATACGGTTGCCCCCGGATTCGCATGGCCGAACAGTCCCAAGAAGAGACCCCAGAGCTCCCCGAAGTGGTGTCTCTGCTGCCGCTGCGCAACTCGGTGCTCTTCCCCGGATCGATCATTCCGATCGACGTGGGGCGGCCCAAGTCCGTGAAGCTCGTCGAGGAGGCGATCGCACAGGAGCGCCCCATCATCGGCATCGTCACGCAGAAAGAAGCGCGGGTCGAGGACCCCAGCGAGGCGGACATCCACCGGGTCGGCTGCGCGGCGCGCATCCTGAAGGTCATCAAGCTCGCGCGCGACAACTACAGCGTCATCCTGCAGGGCGTGATGCGCATCCGCATCGACGAGATCCAGCAGAACGACCCGTTCATCATCGCCAAGGTCAGCGAGCTGCGCGACGTCGTGAACCCGCGGCTCGACGTCGAGGCCGACGCGCTGGTGCTCAACATCAAGGAGACCGCCAAGAAGCTCATCTCCTTGGTGCCGGAACTGCCCCGCGAGGCCGCCGCGCTGCTCGACAGCGTCAACGACCCCGGTCAGGTCGCCGACCTCGTCATCACCAACCTCGACATCGAGCCGGCCGAGAAGCAGGACGTGCTCGAGTCCGTCGACGTGCTCGAGCGACTCCGCAAGGTGCTGACGCTGCTGACGCGACAGCTCGAGATCCTCAAGGTCCGCGAGCGCATCAACTCGCAGGTCCAGGAGGAGATGGGCCACAGCCAGCGCGAGTACGTGCTGCGCCAGCAGCTCAAGGCGATCAAGGGCGAGCTCGGCGAGGTCGACGACGAGAGCGGCGACGTCGAGGAGTTCCAGAAGAAGATCGCCGAGGCGAAGATGCCCGAGGAGGCCGAGAAGGTCGCCCTCAAGCAGCTCGATCGCCTCAAGCAGATGCAGCCGTCGTCGGCGGAGTACACCGTGACGCGCACGTACCTCGAGTGGCTCGTCGAGCTGCCGTGGTCGCGCTCCACCGAGGACACCATCGACATCAAGACCGTGCGCTCGGTCCTCGACGAGGACCACTACGACCTCGAGAAGGTCAAGAAGCGCATCCTCGAGTACATGGCGGTCCTCAAGCTGAACGCCAGCAAGAAGGGCCCCATCCTGTGCCTGCTGGGCCCTCCGGGCGTCGGCAAGACCTCGCTGGGCAAGAGCATCGCCCGCGCGATCGGTCGCAAGTTCGTGCGCATCAGTCTGGGTGGCGTGCGCGACGAGGCCGAGATCCGCGGCCATCGACGCACCTACGTCGGCTCGCTGCCGGGTCGCATCATCCAGGGCTTGAAGAAGGCCGGCACCAACAACCCGGTCATCGTGCTCGACGAGATCGACAAGCTCGGCCACGACTTCCGCGGCGACCCGGCCTCGGCCCTGCTCGAGGTGCTCGACCCCGAGCAGAACCACACCTTCAGTGACCACTACCTCGAGGTCACCTTCGACCTCTCGCGCGCGATGTTCATCGCGACGGCCAACTACCTCGATCCGATCCCGCCGGCGCTCAAGGACCGCCTCGAGATCCTCGAGCTGCCCGGCTACACCCGCCAGGAGAAGCTGGCGATCGCGCGGCGCTTCCTCATCCCCAAGCAGGTCGGCGAGCACGGCCTCGAGGAGCACGACGTCAAGGTCAACTTCGACGAGGGCGCGGTGTTCGAGCTGATCGACAGCTACACCCGCGAGGCCGGCGTCCGCAACCTCGAGCGCGAGCTCTCGGCCGTCATCCGCGGCGTCGCGGTCAAGGTGGTCGAGGACGAATCGCGCAAGACCTTCGACATCGACGAGACCCAGATCCCCGAGTTCCTCGGGCCGCAGAAGTACATGCCGGAGATGTCCGAGCGCACCGCCGAGCCCGGTGTGGCGACCGGCCTGGCGTGGACGCCGGTGGGCGGAGAGATCATGTTCGTCGAGGCCTCGCGCATGCCCGGCAAGGGCGGGCTCATGCTCACCGGTCAGCTCGGCGACGTGATGAAGGAGTCGGCCCAGGCCGCGCTCAGCTACGTGAAGAGCCACCTCGACGAGCTCGGCATCGAGAAGACCATCATGGAGGGCCACGACCTGCACATCCACGTGCCGGCGGGTGCCATCCCGAAGGATGGTCCCTCGGCGGGTGTCGCGATGCTCGGCGCGTTGGTGTCGCTGCTGAAGCAGACCTGCGTGCGGCCCGACGTCGCCATGACCGGCGAGATCACGCTGCGTGGGCTGGTGCTGCCGGTCGGCGGCATCAAGGAAAAGATGCTCGCGGCCCACCGCGCCGGCATCAAGCGCATCCTCCTGCCCGAGCGCAACGAGAAGGACGTCGTCGACGTACCCGAGGAAATCCGGCAGGAGATGACGATCGTCTACGTGCGCACCGTGCAGGACGTGCTGGCGGCGGCGTTGTCCACCGAGGGCAACGAGGCCGGTAGCGCCGGCGGCTGACGCTGCGGCGATCGAGTCGGTTCGCGGATCGGCGGGGCCTCCCGCCGGGGCCGGAGACGGCCCGTGCACGGGCCCCGAATGCGAGGCGGCGGCGCGGGGCAGTGGCGCACGTGCACGCACGAGCGCGGCGGCACGCCGAGCAGCGTCCTTGGGGCCCACGAGCCAGCTCCTACGGCCCGGGCGGTCGGGCTTGACACCCTCGGTGTGGAGCTTAGCTTTGCCACCTGCAATGGCCGCCCGGTGCCACGGGGGGCCTGCTCGACGCGCGTACGCGGAAGAAAGGCACCTGGAAGCACATGGGCAAGATCATCGGCATCGACCTCGGCACCACCAACTCGTGCGTGGCCGTGATGGAGGGCAGCGAGCCCAAGATCATCGCCAACGAAGAGGGTGGGCGCACCACGCCCTCCGTCGTCGCGTTCGAGCAGAGCGGCAACGTGCTGGTCGGTCAGCAGGCCCGTCGGCAGGCCATCACGAACCCCGAGAACACGGTCTTCTCGGCCAAGCGGTTCATCGGTCGCAAGTACGACGAGGTCGGCGAGGAGCGCAAGCGCGTGCCGTTCAAGGTCGTGCGCGCCGCCAACGGTGACGCCCACATCGAGGTGCGCGGCAAGGCCTATCCCCCGCCGGAGATCAGCGCGCGCGTGCTGATGAAGCTCAAGAAGGCCGCCGAGGACTACCTCGGTGAGACCGTCAGCGCGGCGGTCATCACGGTGCCGGCCTACTTCAACGACGCCCAGCGCCAGGCCACCAAGGACGCCGGCCGCATCGCCGGCCTCGACGTCAAGCGCATCGTCAACGAGCCGACCGCGGCCGCGCTCGCCTACGGCCTCAGCAAGGGCACCGAGCAGGAGAAGGTCATTGCGGTCTACGACCTCGGTGGTGGCACGTTCGACATCTCGATCCTCGAGGTCGCCGAGAACGTCGTCGAGGTCATCTCGACCAACGGCGACACCATGCTGGGCGGCGACGACTTCGACGACCGCATCATGAAGTGGCTGCTCGAGGAGTTCCGCAAGGACACCGGCATCGACGTGTCGGCCGACAAGCTGGTCGTGCAGCGCCTCAAGGACGCCGCCGAGAAGGCCAAGATCGAGCTGTCGCAGTCGCCCGAGACCGAGATCAACCTGCCGTTCTTGACCGCCGACGCCAGCGGCCCCAAGCACATGCAGATCAAGCTCTCGCGCGCGAAGTTCGAGAGCCTGGTGGGGGACTTGGTCGAGAAGAGCCTGGCGCCGTGCCGCAAGGCGCTCGAGGACGCCAAGAAGTCCGTCAAGGACATCAGCGAGGTGCTGCTGGTCGGTGGCTCGACGCGCATCCCGATGGTGCAGCAGAAGGTCCGCGAGTTCTTCCAGAAGGAGCCCAGCAAGGGCGTGAACCCGGACGAGGTGGTCGCGGCCGGTGCCGCGGTGCAGGCCGGCGTGTTGGGCGGCGAGGTCACCGACATCGTGCTGGTCGACGTGACGCCGTTGTCGCTGGGCATCGAGACCCTGGGCGGCGTCATGACCACGATGATCCCGCGCAACACCACCATCCCGACCCGCAAGAACGAGACCTTCACGACCGCGGCCGACAACCAGAGCTCGGTCGAGGTGCACGTGCTGCAGGGCGAGCGCGCGATGGCGGGCGACAACCGCACGCTGGGCAAGTTCAGCCTGATCGGCATCCCGCCGGCCCCACGGGGCGTGCCGCAGATCGAGGTCACGTTCGACATCGACGCCAACGGCATCGTCAACGTCTCCGCGCGCGACAAGGCCACCAACCGCGAGCAGAAGATCACGATCACGGCCAGCAGCGGTCTGTCCGAGGACGAGATCAAGCGCATGGTGGACGACGCCAAGAGCTTCGAGAGCGAGGACAAGAAGCGCCGCGAGAAGGTCGAGCACCGCAACTCGCTCGAGGCGATGGTGCTGCAGACCGAGAAGCTCATCAGCGAGTCGGGAGACAAGATCCCCGGTGACGCCAAGACCGAGGTCGAGGCTGCCGTGAAGACCGCCAAGGAGGCGCTCGAGAGCGATGACGCCGATCGCATCAACGCGGCCCGCGAGGCGCTGACCCAGGCGTCGCACAAGATGGCGACCGCGATGTACGGCCAGGGTGGGGGCGGGGCCGGTCCCACCGATCCCGGCGCGCCCGGTGGCGACGCCGGCGGGGCCGCTGGTGGCCAGGCCGGCGGCGACAAGCCCAAGGACGACGGCGAGGTCATCGACGCCGAGTTCGAAGAGAAGAACTAGCGCGCCGGTGCCCGCGATCCTCGCGGGGCACCGGACGGTACGGGCCAACCGAGCCCCCCTGCGTTGGGGGCTTTGTTGGCCCGTCGTCGTTGGGCGCGACATACTTCGCAGCGACGTGCCCCCGCTCGCGACTCGCCTGGCGCTGCTGTGCGCGCTCCTGCTCGGCGGCTCGCCGGCCTGTGCGGGGCCGAACCTGTGGACCGATCTCGGCAGCGTCTCGACCGACAAGAGCAACCGCGGTCGCCTGCGCTCGCCCGCCCGGTTGCCGCTGCGCGGGAGCGGCTTCCGCGTGCCCAAGCGCTGGCAGGAACGCGGCTTCCAATACGGCACCGACGAGCTGGTCGCGGCCGTGCAGCGGGCCGCCGCGCGGGTCCACGCCGCCGATCGTCGCGCGACGCTCGGCGTCGCCGACTTCAGTCGCAATCGCGGCGGCTCGTCGAAGTGGCACAACAGCCATCACAGCGGCCGCGACGTCGACATCATCTTCTACACCACCGACGCCGGCGGCAAGCCGTTGCCACCGCAGGACCTCGACATGATGACGTTCGACGACGACGGTAAGCCGTACGTCGGCAAGCGCGACAAGGACGGCTACCACGATCCAGCGTGGGCGGTGCGTCGCTTCGACGTGCGTCGCAACTGGGAGTTCATCGAGGCACTGCTCACCGATCCGTCGATCCGTCTGCAGTGGGTGTTCGTGTCCGACGGGTTGAAGGCCAAGCTGCTGGCGTGGGCGCGTCGCAAGCAGCGGCCACAGTGGGTGATCGCCTACGCAGACATGGTGCTGCGTCAGCCCGCGGACTCGCTGCCGCACGACAATCACTTCCACGTGCGCGTGTACTGCTCGCGCGCCGATCGGTTCCACGGCTGTGTCGACCGCGGACCGGTGTGGCAGCACGAGAAGAAGACCTTCAAGTACGACGGGCCCGAGCTCTACGATCCGGTGACGTGGCGTCGCCTCGCGAGCGTGGAGCTGGGGTTGTGGCGCACGGGCTCCTCGCGCTGACGCGGCGCGCGTCGATGGGCTGACCACCGCTCGCCGTCGATGCGGGCCCACGGTGCTCGCGCGAACGCGATGCGACGCGTTTCGCCGCGCTGCACGTCTGCACCACCGCACCACTGCACACCTGCGGAGTCGTTCAGGTATGCGCAGGTGACCGGCTGCGCGCGGGCCTTCCTGCAGCATCCGCGATTTCGCGTGGATGTGGCGTGAAGGGACCGTTGCGTGCCGATCCCGCGTCGCGCTCGCGCCTGCGATCCCCTCGATGCGCACGGCTCGGCATCGACGTGCGATGCACGCTCACTGAACGACGACGCAGTCATTGGCAAGCAAAAAGTTGCTTCGACTGACAAGAAAGTGCTTCCTGAAATCCACTCAGTGGAATACATTGAAACGGACATCGCAAGTCGGTTCGCTCGACACGACTTGCACCGAGGCCAGCCTCCAGAAACCTGACCTTCGCGAGGTCAGCGAGGCGACCACCGACTCGCCCGCGACATCGCCGACGCAGCTCCCCTCGCTGCGCATCGTCCGACGACTCTCCCTCCCGCTCGCGCGCCACTTCCCACGGCGCACCTCCTCCCGCTCCGCTCCCCGCCCACGCCGATGCACGTCGCACTGACCGAAGCGCAGGTCCGTGAAATCGAGGCCGCGACCCCCGAAGGTCTCAGCTCGCAGGAGCTGGTGGCCGCGTTCGCGTCGCGCGACGTGAAGTTCACCGAGGCGACGCTGCGCAAGTACGTGCAGCTCGGGCTGGTGCCGCGCTCACGCCGGGTCGGCCGCAAGGGCAAGCACCTCGGCAGCCGGGGCATCTATCCCGTGCGGGCGGTGCGACGCATCAACGCCATCAAGAAGCTGATGGCCGAGCACTACACGATCGAAGAGATCCAGGCTCGGTTCCTCACCTTCAAGGACAGCATCGAGATCCTCGACGAGGCGCTGGCCGAGCTGGTGCGTCTGTTCGAGGAGCGCATCGCCAACCACGACCCCGAGGCGCGCGCGCGGCTCGGCAGCGAGCTCGCCGCGGTGCGCACCAGCGCCACCGAGCTGCTCGAGGGCGTGCATCGGCTCGAGAAGATGATCCTTCACGCCGGCGATGCCGCCCGCCCACGCGGCGGCGGTGCAGCCGGTGCGACCGAACTGCTCTGACATCCCCGGCTCCCCGCTACCACCCACGCTCCCACGCTCCCGCTCCCGCTCACCGACAGGGGTTCATCATGCTGAAGATCATCGAAGACACCGCGCCCGCCGCTCCCGCCCTCGAGGCACTCGATGCCGGCATCGAGATCGAGACCGACGACGACGATGATCGCGACCCGCGGCCCATCGTCCGTCGCGTCCGCGCCAAGACCATCGCGATGAAGCGACTCACCAAGGAGGAGCTCCGCATCGGCGCGTTGCTCTACCCCGAGCGCAGCTACTGGCGCCCGCAGACCCGCGGCGAGTGTGCCAACGTCGCGCGGCCGTGCCCGTACGTCAGCTGCAAGTACCACCTGTACATCGACGTCAACCCGGCGACCGGCAGCATCAAGATCAACTTCCCCGACCTCGAGGTCTGGGAGCTGCAGCACAGCTGCGCGCTCGATGTCGCCTCGCAGGGTGGCATCACGCTCGAGGAGGTCGGCGAGATCCTGAACCTCACCCGCGAGCGCATCCGCCAGGTCGAGGTCCGCGGGCTGATGAAGCTCAAGGAGTGCGGCGGCGACGAGCTGCTGGCCTACCTGGCGCGCGCCTCCGACTAGCGCGCGGCTCCGACTCGCGCGCGGCTCCGACTCGCGCGAGGTGGACGAGCGCGGAGTGGACGGCGCCGCGCCCAGGTGCCGTCGGAAGGCCACTCGCCGGCGCCCGATGCCAGCCCTTGACCCCTGGGGCTGACCGGGTGTACGCGCGTGACCGTGAACGACGTCTGCCAGCTCCGCCGCGCGCTCGTCAGTGTGAGTGACAAGCGAGCGCTCGATCGGCTCGCGCGCCTGCTGGTGGATGCCCGCGTGGAGGTGCTTTCGACCGGTGGCACCGCGGTGGCGCTCGACGAGCTCGGCGTGGCGGTGGTCAAGGTGAGCGACTACACCGGCGCGCCCGAGATCCTCGGTGGCCGCGTCAAGACGCTGCATCCCAAGATCCACGGCGGCATCCTGGCGGCGCCCAGCGCCGAGCACGAGGCCGAGCTGGCCCGTCATGCGATCCCGCCGATTGATTTGGTGGTGGTGAACCTCTACCCGTTCGCGGCGACCATCGCGAAGCCCGGCTGCAGCTTCGACGAGGCCATCGAGAACATCGACATCGGCGGGCCCACCATGGTCCGCGCGGCGGCCAAGAACTGGGCCCGCGTGGCGGTGGTGGTCGACCCCGACGACTACGAGGGCATCGCGCAGGAGGTCGCCCGCGACGGCGGCCTGTCGGGGGCGACGCGGCTACGGCTGGCCCGCAAGGCCTTCGCCCACACGGCGGCCTACGACGCCGCGGTGGCGCGTTACCTGGCCGGACGCGACGACGCCGGTGCGGCGCTGCCGGCCGACGAGCTGCCGGGCTTCCTCATGATCGGCGGGCACCGCCAGGGCGCGCTGCGCTACGGCGAGAACCCGCACCAACCGGCGGGGTTCTACGTCGACGGCAGCGCGACCGCAGGCCTCGACCGCGCGCGCGTGCTGCAGGGCAAGCCGCTCAGCTACAACAACCTGCTCGATGCCGACGCGGCGCTGCTGCTGGTGCGGGACCTCGCGCCGCTGGGGCCCGCGGCCGCCGTCATCAAGCACGCGAGCCCGTGCGGAGCAGCCGTCGGAGCGGCCAGTCAGCCGATCGCAGAGCTGTACCACGCCGCGCACCAGGTCGACGCCGAGAGTGCGTTCGGCGGCATCGTGGCGCTGTCGCGGCCCTGCGACGGCGCGACCGCGGAGCTGCTGGCGAGCACCTTCCTCGAGGTCGTGATCGCGCCGAGCTTCGACGAGGCCGCGCGCGCGGTGCTCGCGAAGAAGACCAACCTGCGCCTGCTCGAGCTCGAGGTCGCGGTGCCGCCGTCGACCGCGGTCTTGCGCGCGCGCACGATTGCCGGCGGCCTCCTGGTCCAGCGCGAGGACGTGATCGACGGCTCGTTGCGCGACGCCGAGTTGGTCGCCGGCGATGCGCCCGTCGACGACGCGGCGTGGCGCGAGCTCGACTTCGCGTGGCGCGTGGCCAAGCACGTGCGATCGAACGCAATCGTGGTCGCCGCGGGTGGCGTCACGGTCGGGCTCGGCGGCGGGCAGACCTCGCGGGTGGAGGCGGTGCGGCAGGCGTTGTCACGTGCGGGCGCGCGGGCCGAGGGCGCCGTGGTCGCCTCGGACGCGTTCTTCCCGTTCCGTGACAGCATCGATCGGCTGGCCGAGGCAGGCGTGCGCGCGATCGTGCAGCCGGGCGGCTCGGTCCGTGACGAAGAGGTCGTGCAAGCCGCCCGTGAGCACGGCATCACGATGCTGTTCACCCGCGCGCGTCACTTCCGACACTAGGCACCGCAGGCGAGTAGGGGGCAGATCGACATGCGAGTGCTCGTGATCGGCAGTGGAGGGCGCGAGCATGCGCTCGCGTGGCGACTGGCCCACGACGGCGCCGACGTGCTGGTCGCACCGGGCAACGACGGCATCGCCGACGAGCACGCGTGCGCGGCGCTCGACGTGCGCGACGCCCCGGCGGTGCTCGAGCTGGTCCGACGCCATCGCAGCGAGCTGTGCGTGATCGGCCCGGAGCAGCCGCTGGTCGACGGGCTCGCCGACGCGCTGCGGGCCGGCGGCGTGCCTTGCTTCGGGCCCTCGGCCGCGGCCGCGCGACTCGAGGGCAGCAAGGTCGACGCGAAGGCCTTCATGCGCGCGCACGGCATCCCGACCGCGCGCGCCGAGGTCGTGCACGACCGCGCGACGCTGACCGCCGCGCTGGCGCGCTTCGACGCGCCGCCGGTGGTGAAGGCCGATGGCCTCGCGGCTGGCAAGGGCGTGGTGGTGGCCGAGAGCTTCGAGGAGGCCGAGGCCGCCGCGCGACGCTGCCTCGAGGAGCGCATCTTCGGCACCGCGGGGGCCCAGGTCGTGCTCGAGCAGCGGCTGACGGGGCAGGAGGTCAGTCTGTTCGTCGTCACCGACGGCGAGCACGCCCAGATCATGGCGCCGGCGCAGGATCACAAGCGCATCGGCGACGGCGATACCGGCCCCAACACCGGTGGCATGGGGGCCTACGTACCCGCGCCGGTGTTCACGCCCAACGTTCGTGCCCGCGCGCTGTCGCAGGTGGTCGCGCCGACGCTCGCGGGCCTGCGTGCGCAGGGGCGGCCGTTCGTGGGCGTGGTGTTCGTCGGGCTCATGATCGATCGCGACGAGCAGCCGTGGGTCATCGAGTACAACGTGCGCTTCGGCGATCCCGAGGCGCAGGCGCTGTCGTGGGGCCTCGACGCGCCGCTCTTGCCGGCTCTGCACGCCGCCGCCACCGGTGGCCTGGTCGACGGCGAGCTGCCGACCAGGCCGGCCGCGACCGTGGTGCTGGCGGCGGCCGGCTATCCCGGCGAGCCGCGGCGCGGTGACCCGATCACCGGACTCGCAGCGGCGGGCGCGGATCCGCGGGTCAAGATCTTCCATGCCGGCACGCGCCGGCAGGGCGACGGGTTCGTCACCCACGGCGGCCGCGTGCTCGGGGTCTGCGCGCGCGAGCACACGCTGCAGGCCGCGCTCGCGGCGGCCTATCGCGCGGTCGATGGCGTGCACTTCGACGGCATGCAGGTGCGTCGCGACGTCGGTGCGCGAGCGCTCGTGCCGGCGTAGTCGTCGGCGGCCCAAGGCCCGCACGGCTTGTGGTATGGCAAGCCTCGCGATGGCCAAGATCCGTCCTTTTCGCGGTCTGCGTTACGACAGCACCCGTGCCGGCGATCCGGCGGCACTGCTGGCGCCGCCCTACGACGTGATCGACGGCCCCGGCCGCGCCGAGCTGGCGGCACGCTCGCCCAACAACTGCATCCACTTCGTGTTGCCCGAGGGTGACGGTGCCGCCAAGTACGGTCGGGGCGCGCAGGAGTTCCGCGCGCAGGTCGAGCGCGCGATGGCCCGCGACGACGCGCCGGCGTTCTACGTCTACCACCAGCGCTACACCGTCGAGGGCCGCGAGCGCACGCGCCGGGGCTTCATCGGCCTCATCGAGCTGACCCGCTTCGGCGCCGGCCCGGTGCTCGCCCACGAGCGCACGCTCGCCGGCCCCAAGCTCGACCGGCTCGAGCTCATGCGCACCACGATGGCCCACATCGAGCTGGTGTTCGGGCTCTTCGCCGATCCGGCGCGGGAGTGGGAGGCCATCGTCGCCCCCGCCCTGGGTGAGCCGGTGTTGCAGGCCCGCTTCGACGACATCGATCACACGCTCTACCGCGTCGATGCGCCCGAGGTGGTCGCGGCGCTGCAGCAGCACCTCGCGCCGGCATCGATCTACATCGCCGACGGTCACCACCGCTACGAGACGATGTGCAGCTTCCGCGACGAGCTCGCAGCCCAGCGGCACCCGGCCGCCGACTACGGCATGATCTACCTGTCGAACCTCGACGATCCCGAGCTGACGGTGCTGCCGACCCATCGCATGGTCCACGGGCTGGCGAAGCTCTCGCTCGACGAGGTGCTCGCCCACGCCGAGCCGCACTTCACCTGCGAGAGCTCCCCGCTGCCGGCCGACGCCGCCAGCCTGCGCGCGCAGCTCATCGCGGCCGGTCGCGACGGCGCCGCCTTCGGGCTCGCGGTGCCGGGCAGCGCCCGCTGGACGGTGCTGCGCCTGCGCGCCGGTTTCGATCCCGTCGCCGCCGGGCTCGGCGGCCTGCCGCCCGCGCTGCAGCGGCTCGACGTCGCGCTGTTGCACGAGCTGCTGCTCGAGCGCGCGATGGGCATCAGCAAGGCCGCACAGGAGGCCAAGACCAACCTGCGCTACGAGAAGTCGACCGCGCGTGCGCTCGAGCTCGCGGCCCACGGCGGCGACGACACCCAGCTGTGCTGCTTCATGAACGCGACGCCGGTCGCGGACGTGCGGGCGGTCTGCGACAGCGGGCAGGTGATGCCGCAGAAGAGCACCTTCTTCCACCCGAAGATCCCCGGTGGGTTGGTGTTCTACGATCTCGACGCGGCGGCCCGCGAGGCCGGGGCCGCGCGTGGCTGAGTCGCGCCGGTCGCGGGCGCTGTTGCCGGCCGCGGCCCGTCGTCGGCGTGCGCTGGTCGGCACGCTGCTGCGCGAGTTCGAGACCTTCGGCTACCGCCCCATCGAGACCCCGCTGGTCGAGTCGTTCGAGCTCCTCGCGCGCGGCCTCAGCGAGGCCGACCGTGCCCAGTGCGTGCGCTTCATCGAGGCCGGCAGCGGCGAGCTGGTGACGCTGCGCGCCGATCCGACGCCGCAGATCGCTCACATGGTCGCGACCACCGACGACGACGGTGAGCCCGATCGCGTGCTGCGATGGTGCTACGCCGCCGCCGTCGTGAGACAGTCGAGCGATGGCCGCGAGCCGGTCGAACAACATCAGCTCGGTGTCGAGCTGGTCGGCGACGCACATCCCTTGGCCGACGTCGAGCTGGTCGCACTCGCCGACGCCGCGATGCGGGCGGTAGGGCTGCCGTCGTTCACCGTCGACCTCGCCCACGGGCAGCTGGTGCGCGCGGTGCTGAAGGGCCTGCAGCTGGGGCCCGAGGTGTTCACGCGCGTGCACGCGGCGCTGGCCCGCAAGCACCGCGAGGGCGTCGCGACCGCGCTGGTCGCCGCGGGCACGCCGGCGTCGACCGCCGCCGCAATCGCGTCGCTGTGCGAGCGGGTCGGATCGCCGTCGCGGCTGCGGCAGGACCTCGCCGAGCTCGCGCCCGCACTCACGCAGCCACGCGTGCCCGCCATGCTCGAGCAGCTGCAGGCGGTGATGGACGGCGTGCTCGCGATGGGGCTCGGCGAGCAGGTCGTGGTCGATCTCGGCGAGACCCGCGGCTTCGAGTACTACAGCGGCGTGCGGTTGCGGGTGTGGGCCGCCGGGGTCCATCGCGCGCTCGTGCGCGGCGGTCGCTACGATCACCTGCTGTCGCGCTACGGCAGCGATCGACCGGCGACCGGCTTCGCCATCGATCTCGACGCGCTCGAGGCCGCGCTCGCGCACGCCGGCGTGCGCGACGAGCACGGCGACGAGGGACCGGCGCTGGTGTTGCTGTGCGCGCCCGGAGACGGCGACGCGCGCCTGCGGGCGTCGCGTCGGGCCGCCGATGCGCGCGGCCGCGGGCAGATCGCATGGGTCGAGCCATGCCGCGACCGCGGGGCCGCCGAGGCCCGGGCCCGGCGCGAGGGCTGGCACGAAGCCTACTGGCTCGACGATGGCGGTGAGACGGCGATCGCGGGTTCGCGCTCGCACGAGGGGGACCGATGAGCACGCTCGTGATCGTGGGCGCCCAGTGGGGCGACGAAGGCAAGGGCAAGGTCGTCGACGCGGTCGCGGCCCAGGCGGACGTGGTCGCGCGCTTCGCCGGTGGCAACAATGCCGGGCACACGCTGGTGGTCGACGGTCGCAAGGTCGTGACCCACCTGGTGCCCTCGGGTTGCCTGTACCCCGGCACGCGGTGCGTGCTCGGGGCCGGCATGGTCATCGATCCCGACGTGCTCGCCGACGAGATCGCGAGCCTTCACGCGCTCGGTCTGCTGCGCGACGACGAGCTGCGGGTGTCGCTGTCGGCCCACGTCATCTTCGGCTACCACCGCGCCCTCGACGGGGCGCGCGAGGACCGAGCCGCCGGCGGGGCGCGGGCGATCGGCACCACGCGTCGCGGCATCGGGCCCGCCTACGAGGCCAAGGCCGCCCGGCGCGGCGTGCAGGTGCGCGACCTGTTCGAGCCCGAGCTGCTGCGCGCACGGCTCGAGCAGAACCGCGACGTCGTCGGGGCCGAGCTGGCCGCGGCCTCGTTGCCGCCGTTCGACGTCGAGGCGGCGATGCGCGACGCCGAGGCGTGGGCGAAGTGGCTGGCGCCGGTGGTGTGCGACACCGGTGCGCTGTGCCACGCGGCGATTCGCGAGGGGCGTCGCGTGCTGCTCGAGGGCGCCCAGGGGGCGCTGCTGGATCTCGATCACGGCACGTATCCCTACGTGACCTCGTCGAGCACGATCGCCGGTGGAGCCAGCAGCGGGCTCGGCATCGGGCCGACGCTCATCGACGGTGTGTGGGGCATCAGCAAGGCCTACGCGACGCGGGTCGGCGCGGGCCCGTTCCCGACGCGGCTCGACGATGCGACCGGCGAGCGGCTGCGACAGGTCGGTGGCGAGTTCGGGGCCACGACCGGTCGTCCGCGCGACTGCGGGTGGCTCGATCTGCCGGCGCTGCGCTACGGCGCGCGGCTGTCGGGCATGACCGGCCTGTGCATCACGAAGATGGACGTGCTCGCCCAGCTCGGGCAGGCGCAGGTGTGCGTCGCCTACGAAGACGGGATCGATCCCGGACGCGACGGCCTCGCGCGCGCGCGCCCGCAGCTCCAGGTCGTGCCGGGCTTCGATGATCCCACGTTGCTCGGCGCGCTCATGCAGGCGCGGCGCTTCGAGGAGCTGCCGCGCTGCGTGCGGGCCTACCTCGATCTCGTCGCCGCGCACGTCGAGGTGCCGATCTCGCTGCTCTCGATGGGGCCGGATCGCGAACAGACCGTGTTCGTGCACGAGCCGTTTCGTAGCCGGTGACCTGCGCTTCGTCGCCAGTGCCGGTTCCCAGTCCGCACTCGGGTCGCGCCCGGCGAGACCGCGGCCCTTGCAGGGGCTCCGCCGGGGTTCGGGAACAAGCCCGCGCGGACGCCGTGGCACCCCGTACGAGCGTGGCTGCGCATCCGAAGCGCGATGCCCCTGCTTGCCGTGTGTCCCGTGGGCACCGGCCAGCGGTCGCCGGCGGTCCGATCCCTCGCGATGGCGCCGGCTCCCGAGCGAGGCCCGACAAACACGCGCCACGCAGGTTGTATCGCGGATGATCGTTACTCTATACTGCGGTCGCCTCGCAAACCCCTACACCGTCGCCCACGCGACGGCACGTGCCTGACGAACACTCGGCCTGCGGGCCGGACCCCACGCACTCTGCCCCCGAATCCGGGGCGAGGAAGCCAATCGCATGAAGATCGAATGCGACAAGTGTGCCGCGAAGTACTCCATCGCCGATGAGAAGGTCCGCGGGAAGACCTTCAAGATCCGCTGCAAGAAGTGCAGCAACGTCATCATCGTGCGGGACAAGGCGGCGGGCGTGGGTGCGCTCGGAGCCGAGCCCGAGGCGCCGCCGGCGGTCGGCTGGCACCTCGCGATCAACGGCGAGACGATCGGGCCGATGACGGAGGACGAGGTGCGTCAGCGCTTCGCCGCCGGCGAGATCGATCGTGAGACCGCGGTGTGGCAGGAGGGCTTCGAGGATTGGTTGCCGCTGACGGAGGTCGACACGTTCGCCGATCTCGCGGGGGGAGCCGCCGCCGCGGAAGATCCGTTCGCCAGCGCGAATCAGGAGGAGTACGCCCGCGCCGTGCCGCACTCGGAGCCTGCGGTCGTCGCAGCTCCGGTGGCCCGCGCCGCCGGTGGTGGTGGTGCGGCGGTGTCCGAGCCCAGCTCGCCCCGCGTCACGCGACTGAGCGGCCAGCGCAACGAGAACTCGGTGCTGTTCTCGCTCGACAGCCTGCAGGCGCTCGCCACCGGTGGTGGTGCCGCCAACGCCACACGCGGCGGTGCGCCGTCGCGTCAGGGGCCCAAGAGCCTGGCGACCCAGGCCCCGTCGTCCGAGGGCTCGGGCCTGATCGACATTCGCTCGCTCGGCGCGATGGTCGGTGCCGATGCAGCGCCGACCCCGGTCGCGTCGGCGCCCAAGGCCGACGACGCCGCCCTGCCGAGCTTCGGCGGTGCGAGCCTCGGTGGTCTCGCGTCTGCGCCGTTGGTGCCGCAGGCCTCGGCGGAGCCGATGATGCATCCCGCGATGGTCGTCGCCGCGCCGCCGCAGCGATCCAATGCGCCGCTGTACGTCATGATGGTCATCCTGCTGCTCGCGGTCGCGGGGCTGGCTGCGTTCATCGTCCTGCGTCCCAACGAGCCGGTGGTCGTGCAGGCACCGCCCGCCGCCGAGGCGCCCAGCGTCAAGGGGGCGTCCGACAAGGACGACGACGAGGACAAGGACAAGGACGACAAGGACAAGGACAAGGACGACAAGGACAAGGACGACAAGGACGACAAGGCCAAGGACGAGGGCGCCGACAAGGCCGCCGACACCGAGGCCGTTGCCGACACCGAGGGTGGCGATGCGCCCCCGACCGACGGCAAGGCCGATCCGAGCAAGCCGAAGCCGAAGGGTCCGTCGACCTCGAAGCCCAGCGGCAGCACGCCGAGCAAGCCGACCGGCACCACGCCGAGCAAGCCGACCGGCACCACGCCGACGCCGTCGAAGCCCAGCGGCGGCGACAACCTCGACATCGACTGCATCCTCGATCCCAAGCTGCCGAAGTGCAAAGGCGGCGGCGGCAGCAGCAGCAAGCCCAGCGGTGGCACGACGCCGCCGAAGCCCGCCGATCCCAGCCTGCCCGAGAGCCTCTCGACGGGCGACATCAAGGCCGGCGTGTCGCCGGTGAAGGACTCGGCGAAGGCTTGCGGAGGCAAGCACGGCGCGCAGCCAGGCGAGACCGTGAAGGTGAAGTTGTCGATCGCCGGTGCCACGGGTGCCGTGACCTCGGCCTCTGCCGAGCCGCCGCACCAGGGCACGCCGCTCGGCAACTGCGTGGCCGCAGCGCTCAAGAAGGCGACCTTCAAGAAGTTCCAGAAGGCGACGCTGGGCGCCGTCTACCCGGTCAAGATGTGAAGCGCGTCGGGTCGTCGCCGAGCGTCGCACGGATGATCGTGGCGACCTCGGCGATGTCCGCGTCGTCGAGCCCGAGATGGACCGCGAGGCGGACCTCGCGGGCGATGTTCGGGTAACACGCGACGCCGGCCTCGCGCAGCGCCGCACATAGCGGCTCGGCGCGGGTGAGTGGCGGCTGGACCCGCGCGAGCACGAGGTTCGTCTGCGGCGGCGTGACCTGCCAGTGCGGGAGGTCGGCGATCGCATCGGCGAGCGCCCGGGCGCGACGGTGATCGTCGCGCAGCCGCGCGATGTGGTGATCGAGGGCGTAGTGACCGGCCGCGGCGAGCATCGCCGGCGCCTGGCGCATCGCGCCACCGAGCGCGTGCTTGAGTCGTCGCGCGGTGGCGATGCGATCGTCGCTGCCACACAGCACCGAGCCCGCGGGCGCGCCGAGGCCCTTGCTCAACGACACGCTCACGGTGTCGGCGAGCGCGCCGAAGACGTGCATCTCGATGCCGGTGGCGACGTGGGCGTTCCACAGCCGCGCGCCGTCGAGGTGCAGGGGCTTGCCGCGGCCGCGCGCCCGGTCGGCGATCGCCTGCAGGCCGTGGGCCGCGCGACGTGGATCGTGCAGCGGCCAGATCGCGCCGCCGGCCTCACCCAGCGTGTTCTCGAGCCACACCAGGTGCAGCGGCGGCCAGCCGCACGACTCCTCGTCGACGAGCGCGTCGAGCTCGTCGGCGTCGAAGCCCGTGCGGTCGCCGATCGACATCAGCTGCACGCCCGACAGGGCGGCCGCCGACGCGTCCTCGTGGATCCGCACGTGGGCACCGGGGCTGCAGGCGACGGTGCTGCCACGGGGGCAGTGCAGCGCGACCGCGAGCTGGTTCGCCATCGTGCCAGTGGGGAGCCACAGCCCGGCGTCGTGGCCGAGCAGCGCGGCGACGCGACGCTCCAGCGAGCCGACCGCCGCATCGTCGCCGTAGGCGTCGTCGTCGACCTCGGCGGCACGCATGGCCTCGCGCATCGCCGCGGTCGGGCGGGTGACGGTGTCGCTGCGGAGATCGAAGCGGCGTACCATGCTCGCCGCTTAGCACGGGGCTACGTCAGCCGTCGACGATGAGCGAGTCGTCGCCGCCGTCGTCCTGGGACGGCGGCGTGGGGTCCTGGGGTGGCTCGCTCGGCGGCCCGTCGGGGTCGGGCCCAGGCTGTTTGGGCTTCTGGCTGGGCTTGGGGCCCGGCGGCTTCGGCGGTGGTGCGCCCGGCTGGCCGCGCTCGCGGCGAAGCTTGTCGGCGATGCCGTCGAGCAACGCGTGGGGCAGGTGGACCGGCCCGCCGTCGGTGGTGATCTGCACGCTCGCGCTCGGACGCCCGGCGGCGTCCTTGGTCGCGAAGATCTCGACGCTGCCCCGCGCGGTGCGGCCGTCGTCGCCGACCGGGAGATCGAACAGGATGAAGCCCGCGTCGGGATCGCGATCGACGATGGTGAAGTGACGGTCGACCCGCAGGTAGCGGACCGCGGTGGGCCAGACCATCTCGACGGGGTAGGGCATCACGCGGGACTGGCCGAGACCGGCCGCCGCCGGCGCGTGCGGCGATGCATCGGTTTCGCCGGCCGAAGTGGAGGCGGTGCCGAGTGACGTGCGCCCGGCCGTCCACGCGCTCGCCGTGGTGGCGACGCCCGCGACCAGCACCGCGGCAAAGAGCGAGCCCCGCAGCCATGCGGATTGCGCCAGCGAGCGGGGCCGCCGCGCACCGTGGGCGGCCGCGACACGCGTCGGCGGTGCGAAGCAGGGCTCGTGCGTGGCGTGGGCTGGGCTCGTGGGCATCGGTGCGCGCGCGGGTATCGAAGCCACCGCGGCGCCTACGCTACCGGTGGCCCTTCCACGGGCCCAAGTTTTCGGGCAATGTGACGTTGGATGTTGCCCGACCCCGTCGGCGCGCCCGGTTCCGCCGTGGCCGTCCGCGCGGGCCGCCCGCATGACCCACCGCGTCGCCGGTGGGAACGAATTCCCCGCTCGCACGTGCCAAGACACGCAGGAGGTCCACCTCGATGAACTCGGAGAACTCAGCGCTCACCGCCCTTTCGGAGCTGCGCAACCTCGAAGCCAACCGCGTGGCCAGCGAAGAGGCCGAGCGGCTCGCCGCCGAGGCGGCGGACCGTCGCGCCCGCGAGGACGCCGAGCGTCGCGCCCGCGAGGAGGCCGAGCGGATCGCTCGCCAGCAGGCCGAGGAGTACGCGCGGCAGCAGGCCGAGATCGAGGCCCGCGAGCGAGAGGAGCGCATCCGTCTGCACGAGGCCGACGTGCGCGCCCGCGCCGAGCACGACGCGCGCCTCAAGGAAGAGCAGATGCGCCTCGACGCGCAGATGAAGCTGGCCGAGAAGAAGGCCAAGCCGAAGTGGCCGCTGGTGGTGGTGCCGCTGCTGATCGCGGGCGTGGGCGTGGCGGGTTGGTTCGCCTACCAGAGCAAGCAGGAGGCCGAGCAGCGCGCTGCCGAGGCGGCCGCACAGCAGGAGGCCCACGAGGCGCAGCTGGCCGCCATCACCGCCAAGCTCAACAACCTCGAGTCCGAGCAGAACAAGCTCGAGGGCGACAAGGCCGAGCTCGACAAGAAGCTCTCCGAGGCGAAGGACGAGGCCGAGCGCGCGAAGCTGATGGCCGAAAAGCAGGAACTCGAGCGCAAGCTCGCCGAGAACCAGGCCCAGCAGGCAGCGGCCGAGAAGACCGCCGACGACCAGGGCGTGAAGCGCGACACCGGCAAGCGCAAGAAGCCGAGCGGCGCGAGCAGCAGCAGCAGCAGCAAGCCGAGCACCGCGAGCGAGACCCCGCCGGAGAGCGGCCGCAAAGAGAAGATCAAGGTCGGCGGCGACGATCCGCTCGACGGTCTCTGATCGACCGCGGCCCTTGCCGGTCGCGTCACCACGTCGGCCATGCCCACGCACCCTCGAGACGGTGCAGGGGTCATGGCCGTCGGCGCATCTGCGCCCGAAGGGCCCGTGGCCGGCGGTCCAGACCCCTCGCGTGGCTCTTGCCGCCCAACGCGAGCCCGTGGTACATCGTGCGCCCCGGCCTGGTAGCCAAGTGGTAAGGCGGAGGTCTGCAAAACCTCTATTCGCCGGTTCGATCCCGGCCCAGGCCTCCGGACGACCCTCGTGGAGCCTTCGTGCGCGGTGACAACGGCGCACGGGCGACCTGCGGGAGGTCGTTCCAGCCCAGGTACGCCTGGGCCATGTCGTACTCGAAGAAGCCCATCATCCCGCTGGCGATGACCTTGCGCAGCAAGCCCTTCGCGGGCTCGTGCTGGCCGGCGTCCCAGCGGGCGAGTGCCTCGTAGAAGTAGGCCTCCGCCCGTTGGCCGCGATCGCGGGCGCCCTGCACCAACGCCTCGAAGGTGATGTCGCCGCGGGCGTGCGCCGCCAGCAGCTTGGCCCAGCCGCTGCCGCGGTAGCTGGCGATGAACTGCTCGGCGTCGGGATCGACCGGTCGGCCCTGGCGCTTGGCGAGTTCGACCAGCCACAGCGAGAAGTAGAGCTTGAGCGAGCCCGGCAGACCGCGACGGGCCATCGCGCTGCGGTAGATCGTGCGGGCCTCGTCGAGGTAGCCGTAGGGGACCATCGCGATGAGCGGGTCGGCGTAGACCTTCACGTCGTCGGGGGCCAGCTGCGCAGCGTCGGCGAAGTCGGTCATCGCGAGCTTGGTATCACCGAGGTAGAACAGCAGCTTGCCGCGCTCGACCAGCCGCGCCGCGCGGGCGTCCGGGTCCTCGGTCGGGCGCGCCAGCAGGTCGTTGGTGTGCCGCAGCGCGATGCGGATGTGCTTGGTGCCGTCGGCGGTGTCGCCCCGTCGCAGCGCGATCTCGCCGAGCTGCTGCCGCGCCCGCGCCTCCCACTGCAGCTGCGTGAGCTCGTTGTCGTAGGGCAGGTTGGCGAGGTCCTCGTAGCGCGACTCGGCCTCGGCGAGCTTCGACTGCTTGAGCGCGATCGTGCCGAGCAGGTCGAGCGAGTTGGGCACCGGCTCGATGCCGACGCTGCGCTGCAGCAGCGCCTCGGCGCGCTTGGCCTCGCCGGCCTCGTAGAGGCCCTCGGCGACCGTGAAGAAGGCCTCGGGCATGCCGGGACGGATCGGGCGGTCGGCCCAGAGCTTGGTCGCGCGGGTGTGCAGGGCCTCGATGCGCGGCAACCGATCGGCGGCTGCGGCCGGATCGCGGGCGGCAACCCGCTCGAGGTCGCGCTGCTCGAGCTGGGCGAGCTCCTGCCACGCGGCGAAGATGTCTTCCTTGATGGCCAGCGCGCGCCGCAGGTACTCCATCGCCGCCGCGCCCAGCCCGGCGTTGCGCAGGGTCCGAGCCCGCAGCAGCTGGACGTAGGCGTCCTTGGGGTAGGCCGCGACCGCGCGGCGCGAGAGGTTGTCGACGATGCCCCAGCCCTGCACGATGTACGGGTCGCTGCCGTCCGCGTCGGGATCGGGGGCGAACTGCTCGGCGAACGCGAGCATGGCCGTCGCGTTGCGTCGGCCGCGGTAGGCGTCGTCCATGAGCTCGCCGAGCTTGGCGACCGGCATGTCGAGCTCGACGCGGGCCATCGCCGCACGCGCGCCGGCGACGTCGTCGGCGCGCAGGTACAGGCGCATCAGCAGATAGCCCGTGACGTCCATGCGATGACGCGCGGCGGTGCCGGCGTCCTGCTGACGGTTGGACTTCGCGGCCTCGTAGCGCGCGAGGTAGAGATCGGCGACGCGACGCACGACGAACGGTGTGGGTAGCGTCGCGGCGACGTCGTCGAGCGCACGCTCGAGCTCCTCGTGGCGGAGCAGCGGCTCGCTGGCGAAGGGGCCGTTGCGCACGACCCACTCCTCGAGCGTCGCCCATTGCTCGACGGCGCGCGCGCGCGCAGCCTCGTCGCCGAAGCGTTGGATCACCGCCAACGCGAGAAAGGAAGGCCGCTCGGCGCCGCGGCGCGCGGCGTGCCGGTAGAGCGCCTGGCCCATCGCGCCGAACTCCGGCGCGACGACGCGATCGTCACGGAGCTCGCCGGGCTGGTACAGCGAGGCCGAGTAGCGCATCGCCGAGATCGCCTCTTCTTCGTCGCCGGCGGCCAGCTGCGCGTCGAGGTAGTGGGTGAGGAAGCCCTGCAGCAGCGCGCGCTGCTCCGCGCGTGCCGGGCTGCCCTCCTCGAGCAGTGCGTAGCGGTTGAGCGCGCGCTCGAAGTCGTCGAGATCGCCCACCGTGATCGGCTTGGTGTCGGCGGCGTGTTGGGTGCCGCGGTGGGCGTGGCAGCCCGGCATCGCCGCGACCGCGGCCAAGGGGAGCCACAGGGCCGCGATTCGGGCGAGGCGGGTCACGGTGTCAGCATACCAGCCGACCCGCCGCGCGCGAGCACGGTGACCCGCGGGCGGCCGTGGGCACCAGGCCAGCTGCTCGTCAGTCGCTCTCGGCGTCGCCCCACGCGACGGTGAACGACAGCGTGTGCACCAGCCCAAAGTAGTTGCCCGCGTTGGTCGGGCGTGCCAGGCCGCGCAGCACGGTGCTCGCGCCGGCCGCGTTGATGTCCTCACCGGCGGCGGCGAAGTCGGCCGCGGCGGCCGGTGAGTAGGCGGCCCGCGAGGCGCTCACCCGGCGGGGTAGCGTGACGTCGAGGCCGTAGCCGGGGGTCAGCACGACGGTCGTGCGCACGCGCCCGCGCGTCCGCAGCCGCACGTCGGCGCCCGCCGACAACCCCAGGCGTGGCCCACCGAACATCGCGGCCGTGATCGCGTCGCGGCGCACGGCCGCCGTGCTGGCGTGCCCTGCGAAGAGCACGGTGGCCTGGGCGTGGGCGCGGTAGCTGACGTAGGCGTCGGCGCCGTAGACGTCCTGCAGCCCGCGGTAGCGCGTGAACTCGGGCAGCACGAACGCGCGGCGATCGAGGCCGACCAGTCGCAGCGTCTGCTCGCCGTCGTCGGCGCAGTGATCCCGGCGCACGCCGCCCTGGCACAGGTCGAGCCAGTAGAGCCCGAGGTCGAGCTGCCAGTCACGGTGTCGTCCGAGCGCGAACGATCCGCCGAGCGCGGCCTCCTGCGCGAGGCGTTCCGTGAGCGTCGCACGGATCGGCTGCACCGCGCTGCAGCTGGCGACACCGGTGGCGCTGCCGCTGGCGCCGTCGTCGGGCCGACACACGATCGAGACCCCGCCGAGTGCGACCGCACCCGCGCGTCGCAGCGGGAAGGTGCGGTAGCGGCCCCCCAGGCGCACGGTGCCGTTGGCGAGCTGCAGGCCGAAGCCGAAGCTGAGCGCCGCGTCGAAGCCCGGCGGCGCGCCATTGCGTGGGATCCACTGCGTCCAGCCCTTGAAGCCGATGCGCTCGGCGCAGGCCGGGTCTTCCTTGTCGGTGCAGCTGCCCCGCTCGTCGGGGTTGGTCGCGAGCGTGGTGTCGTTGTCGAACGCGAAGCGCTCGCGCACGCGGGGGAAGTGCAGCCCGAAGCCGAGCTGGAACACGCCGCCGTCGTAGGCGATCGCGAAGGTCGCGTCCTGGCGCAGCGTGACCTGCCCGCCGTTGGGCGCACAACGGCCCAGCCCGACGCGGAGGCAGCCACGATCCGGATCGGGCGCGAGGTGGTAGCGCAGCGTCGTCGCGCCGGTCGGCTGCATGCTGCTGCCGAGGTCGTAGAAGCCCGCGCCGATCGTGATGGGATCGAAGTGGACCGAGCCGCCGATGAAGTAGCCGAAGCCGGGCTGCAGCAGCGAGGTCCTGCCGCCGCCGGCCGCGGTGGGCGACCCGGTCGCGCCGTCGATCGCGAGCCGCTCGATGCGTTGCTGCTCGAGCACACCGGTCACGGCGACCTGGAAGGCGGTGCCGCGGACGGCCCCGAGCATCGCGGGGTTGTGGTGCAGCGCCGTCACGGCCGGCGTGGCCGGCCCCTGGGCCCGCACGCCACCGAGCCGTGACGGTGCACGCGGCACCGCATGGGCCTCGGTCGCAACCGCGGCGGCCAAGGCCCACGCCACCGCGGCGGCCGCGACCGGCACGAGCCGGTACGACGGTGCGGGGCCGCGCGTCGCCGGGCCGGTGGGCCGGCGTCGGTGCGCGCGTGCGCGGTGGCGGCCGGCGGGCATGCGCAAGGGGGGAGCATACCGGCAGCCGCGGCCGCCGGTGAGCCGCGCGGTGGCTGCGGGATCATCGGCACCCGCTTGCGCACGGGAACATGCGGCAGGGTTGACCCACCGCATCGCAAGACCCTAGGATGCCGTCTGGGAGCCCCGCGGTCGTCTCGCGGCCGGCCCCGATCGGGCATCACAGGCATCCATTCATGGGACGTACGCTGCGTCAGTTCACCTGCCGGGACGATCTGTGGGATCGCGTCGAAGCGCTGGCACAGCGACGTGGGATGAGCGCCGACGACGTGATCCAGGCCGCGCTCGTGCAGCTGTTCTCGCGGCGCAACGACGGCCACGCAACCGGCAACGCACCGCAGCAGGCCGCGGCCACGCCGGCCGCCGCGCGACCCGCCGCCGCACCGCCGCGCGCCGCCGCGGCCGCATCCCAGCGCGCCTCGGGGCCGGCCCCGGTCACGCCCCGGCCTGCGACCCCGCCGGGTCGTCTGCCGCCGCCGACCTCACGGGTCCCCGCGGCGGCCCCGGTCGCGTTGGTGCGTCCGCTGTACCTCTACTTCGAGGGCCAGGTCTACGAGGTCAACCAGGACCAGTTCGTGATCGGTCGCGGCTCGAAGTACAGCGACCTGCCGATCAAGGACGCCAACATCTCGCGACGCCACTGCGCGATCGTGCGGCGCAACGGGCAGTACTACATCAAGGATCTCGAGAGCACCAACGGCGTCGAGTTCAACGGACAGCGCGTGGACAACCACCTCATCCAAGAGGGCACCGTCTACCGCCTGTGTGATCACGAGCTGCGCTTCTCGTTCATCCCGCCGTCGTGACCGGCTCCGCCGCGCAGCGCCGCGGTCGCGCGCACGATCCCGTCGCCCGCATGCGAGAGGCGCTGCGACCGGCGATGGCGGACGGATTCGCTGGTGTGCTGTTGCCGGAGGTGTTCGCGGCGATCGAGCGCGCGTGGCCGCCGTTCGCCGCGACGCTCACCGATGCGTCGCAGCGCGAGCGGGTCGCCGAGGCCCTCGCAGCGTGGCCCCACCAAGGTCGCCAGGATCGCGCGCAGCTCGTTGCCCGACTCGCGCGCATGGCCGCCGAGCAGGCCCAGCAGGGCGCGACGGCCCCGCCGAAGTCCAAGCCGGCGCGGGCGAAGGCTTCGCGCTCGCTCGGTCGCCGCGGTGCTGCGACGGCGCCGGCGGCCGACGATGCCGTCGCGACGAGCTCGGGCGCTGCGACCACGCTCGACGTGCGTGACCTCGGGGTCGAGACGCTCGCGGGTGTGGGCCCGGCGACCGCGGCCAAGCTGCGTGCGCGCGGGCTCTCGACCCTCGAGGATCTGGTGCTGGTGCTGCCCGCGGGCTACATCGACCTGCGCAGCGATCGGCCGCCGTCGACCTGGCGCGACGGCGAGGTCATCACCTTCGTCGCCAACGTCCGTGGCCTGCGGCAGGGCTTCGCGCGGGGCCGCTTCGGCGCAACGATGGAGCTCGAGCGCGTCGCCGATGGTGAACGCATCAGCGCGCGATGGTTCGCGCCCGTCGGGGGCCTCGCGCAGTGGGCCCAGCGCGGCGAGGTTCGGGTGGTCGGCGCGGCGCGGATGGTCCAGGGCCGTTGGTCGCTCGCGCACCCGCAGCTGCGCGATCCAACGCAGCCGCTGCCGAAGATCGCGGCGCGCTATCCCGCCGTCGAGGGCGTGCCAGCGGCGAGCTTCGCCCGGCTCGTGCGGGCTGCGCTCGCGCGCCTGCGCGAGGTCGGCGTGCCCGATCCATTGCCAGTGTCGCTGCGCGAGGCCCAGGGGCTGCCGAGCCTGGGCGAGGCGCTCGCGATGCTGCACGAGCCTGGCGACGCGATCGACGACGACGCGCTCGCGAGCCTGCAGCGCGGCAGCTCACCCGGGCACCGCCGGCTCGCGTTCGACGAGTTCTTCTACGTGCAGCTCGCGTTGGGGCTCGAGCGCGCGCGCTACCAGGACGCTGCGACCGCGGTGTCGGTGCACGACGACGCAGCGGTGCGCGCTCGCTGTGACGCGGCGCTACCGTTTCGCATGACCGCAGCGCAGCGACGCGTGGCCGACGAGCTGCTCGCCGACATGGCCGGCGCGCGACCGATGATGCGGCTCGTGCAGGGCGACGTCGGCAGTGGCAAGACCGCGGTCGCGTTCGCGGCCGCGCTGGCGGTGGCCGCTGCGGGGGGCCAGAGCGCGATCATGGCCCCGACCGAGATCCTCGCCGAGCAGCACCTGCGCACGCTGCAGCCGTGGTGCGAGCGCGCCGGCCTGTCGATCGGCCTCGTGACCGGCGCGCTCAAGGGTGGCGTGCGCGAGAGCAGGGTCGCGCTCGCGGCCGCTGGCGCGATCGATGTGCTGGTCGGCACCCACGCGCTGCTCACCAGCGACGTCGGCTTCGCGAGGCTGGGCCTGGTGGTGATCGACGAGCAGCATCGCTTCGGCGTCGAGCAGCGGGCCGCCCTGCGCAGCAAGGGCGAGCGGCCACACCTGCTGGTGATGACCGCGACCCCGATCCCACGCTCGATGGCGCTGGTCGCCTACGGCGAGCTCGATCTCAGCGTCATCGACGAGCTGCCGCCGGGGCGCGAGCCGGCCGCGACCGAGATCCTGCTGGGCCCGCGGGCGCTGGCGGGCGCGCGGGCCCGCATCGCCGCGTGCGTCCGCGAGGGCGCGCAGGCGTTCGTGGTGTGTCCACTGGTCGAGGCCAGCGACGCGATCGACGTCAGCGACGTCGAGGCGGCGGCGGCGGCCTTGCGGGCGCTGCTGCCGGGTCACGAGGTCGGGGTCATCCATGGCCGCATGCCCAGCCGCGACAAGGATGCGATCATGCGCGCGTTCGCGGCCGGTGCGTTGACCGTGCTGGTCGCCACCACGGTGATCGAGGTCGGCGTCGACGTGCCCAGCGCGAAGGCCATCCTCGTGGAGCACGCCGAGCGTTTCGGGCTGGCGCAGCTGCATCAGCTGCGCGGGCGGGTCGGGCGCGGCGGCGGCACTGCGCGCTGCATCATCCACAGCGCTGCGACGACCGGCTCCGAGATCGCCGCGCGGCTGCAGGTGCTGGTCGATCATCACGACGGCTTCGCGGTTGCCGATGCCGACCTCGCATTGCGCGGGCCCGGCGAGGTGTTCGGCACCAAGCAGGCCGGCTCCCCCCGGCTGCGCACGGCGCTGCGGGGCAGCGACACGGTCGCTTGGCTGGTCGACGCACGGCGGGCGGCCGCGGACGCGATCGCACGGGCGCCCGCGCCCGAGCAGGCGCCGTGGGCCGCCGAGCTGGCGCGCCGCGCCGCCGCCGGGCTGTTCGGCGAAGCGTGAGCCGACCGGTGCGGCGGACCCCGGCGTCGAGGGGCCAGGCGATCGCACGTGGCCCGCGGCACGGGCATGCGCTAAGAACGATCGGACGAGATGGGCCGACTGCTGTGCCATTGCCTCGTGGTCGAGGAGGCCGAGGTGCGTCGCGCGATCCGTCAGGGCGCCCGCACGGTCGAGGATGTCACGGCGCGCTGCGAGGCCGGAGGTGGCTGCGGCAGCTGTCGCGCCGGCATCGCGGTGCTGCTCGAGGACGAGGCCCGCCGCGGCGCGCGAGCGACCGACGGCGAGGCCCTGCTGCGGCAGCTGGGGCTGTTCACCGAGCCCCGCGATCCGTGAGCGTCGCAACGACGCCCGCGGCGGGGACGACCCACGCGGGCGGCGTGCGCGGAGGCGAGCGGAACGGGCGCGGATGGGCCGCGGCGGCCGTGCTCGCGCTCGCGCTCGCCACCATCGACGCGCTCGCGCCCGCGGTCGTCGTGCCGGCGCGCAGCGGCTGTCGCACCGCGGTGCGGATCGACGGCCTGCTGCGCTGTGACGACGAGATCGAAGCCGCGCTCGCAGCCGCTTGCGCGGAGGCGCCCGCAGGGCCGCCGCTGCGTGGTGGCGACGCCATCGTGCTCGCGACGTACTGCCACGACGGCACCCGCGGCCGCATGCCCGCCGACGATCTGGCCGCGCTCGCACAGCCGGTCGACGTCAACACCGCCGGTGCCGACGAACTCGCGAGCCTGCCGGGCGTGGGACCTGCGATCGCGGCGCGCATCGTCGCGGGCCGGCCGTTCGTGTCGGTCGACGCACTGCTGCGCGTGCGCGGCATCGGCCCCAAGACGCTCGCGCGGCTGCGCGTGCGTGCGCGGGTCTACGCCGACTGACCGACGATGGCCTCGAGCTCGTCGACGTCCTTGGGCGCGCGCCAGGTCAGCACCTCGGGCCCCTGCGCGCACACCAGCACGTCGTCCTCGATGCGGACCCCGACCCCGCGCAGCTCCGCCGGCGCGCGCTCGTCGTGGGCACCGATGTAGAGCCCGGGCTCGACCGTCAGCACGAAGCCGGGCTCGAGCGGCCGCGGTCGCCGCTGCAGCGTGTAGTAGCCGGCATCGTGCACGTCGGCGCCGAGCCAGTGGCTGCTGCGGTGCATGTACCAGCGCTTGTAGTGCTCGTGCTCGAGCGCCGCGTCGACGGTGTCGTCGAGCAGGCCCAGGCTCGCGAGGCCCTCGCACAGCACCCGCAAGCAGCAGTGGTGGATGGCGTCGATGTCGGAGCCCACCTCGGCCTTCGCGATGCCGGCGCGGTTGGCCGCGAGCACGATCTGGTAGAGATCGCGCTGCGCCGGCGTGAAGCGCCCGCCGACCGGTACCGTGCGCGTGATGTCGGCGGCGAACAGATCGACCTCGGCGCCGGCGTCGACCAGCATGAGCTCGCCGTCGCGGAGCTGGGCGTCGTTGTCGACGTAGTGGAGGATGCACGCGTTGTCGCCCCCGCCAACGATGGAGCCGTACGCGGGGCCATCGGCGCCCGCGCGGCGGAAGCGGTACTCGAGCAGGGCCTCGATCTCGTACTCGAACATGCCCGGTCGGAGCGCGCGCATGGCCGCGACGTGGGCGTCGACGCTGATGTCGATCGCGCGGCGCAGGCTCGCGAGCGCGGCGTCGTCCTTGCGGATGCGATCCTCGCCGACGCTCGCGCGGGCGTCGCAGATCAGCTCTGGTGGGGTTTCCCCCCAGCGATTGCGGCGGCGCAGGTGGTCGATCGCGCGCAGCACGGCCTGGTCGAGCGCGCGCCAGCGCCCCAGCGGCGTGTGGACCGATGCGGCACCGTCGAGCAGCTTGGGCAGCCGCTCGGCGAGCTCTCCGATCGGGAACGCAGCATCGGCGCCGTGGCGATCCCGGGCGCCCTCGGGTCCGATGCGCCGCCCGCTCCACACCTCCGCCTCGGGATCGCGTGGGCGCACGAACAGCACGAAGTGCGGCTCGGCGAACGCGCGCACGACCGCGACTGCGCCCGGTTCGCGCACACCGGTGAGGTAGTGGAAGTCGGAGTCGGGACGGAAGCGGAACTCGGTGTCGTTGCTGCGCGTGCGCAGCTCGCCGCCGTACAGCACCAGCGCACCCCCCTGCAGCGCGGCGGCGATGCGGGCGCGGCGTGCCGCGAAGACCGGGGCCGACGGGTCGGGGGGCGTCATCGTGCAGCGGATCATCGCAGAGCGCGGCGGTGCTCGACCAGACCAGGGTGGGCGCCCCCCTCGAGCGCGCCGTGCAGCAGCGTGCGCAGCGCGTCTGCGGATCGTGTGGGCGCGCACTGTCCCGCATCCGGCCGAAAGTCTGGAGCGTGCGGCGGCGATGTCCGGCAGCGATGGGCGACGACGACGGCACCGTGTTCGACCAACCGCTGGCGTTCGTGTGGCCGCTGGCCGGGCCGTTCGGCGCGCTCGTGCTGTCGGCGATGGCGTGGCTGTCGATCTGAACGCCCGCCCACCGGTCGGGCCGTCGGGTGGTGTTGCGGACGGCTGCGGGATGCAGGAATGTTCGGCGCAGATGTTCGCCCGCCAGCAAACGAGTCGCCTCGTCCACGATGTGCAGCAGTCGCTCGCGAGTTACCAGCCCCGCCGCGCGGGCCTCGATCGCGAGCAGCTCGGAGGGCTCGCGAAGGCCGTGCTCGCGTCGGTCGACGTGCGTGATCTTCGAGGCCTCGACAGTGCGCAGCTGCTGCCGCAGCTCGAGTCGATGCTGACGGCGATCGAGCAGCGCAAGCGCGACGAGATCAAGGTCTCGCTGCAGTACGAGGAGGGCATCGACGCGCTGGTCGTCGAGACCTGCCTCGAGGATCAGCCGTTCTTGGTCTCGACGCTGCGCGCCGCGCTGGCCAGCGAGCACTACGACGTGCGCCGCTTCATGAACGCGGTCGTGAAGATCCGCCGCGACGCCGGCGGCAAGCTGCTCGCCATCGGCACCGGCACGCCGGAGTCGGTGATGCGCGTGGAGGTCGGCCTCGCCGGTGGCAGCGCGGGTCGTGACGGCGGTGGCGTGCCGCAGGGGCTCGCCGCGCGCATCGAGCATCGCCTGCGACTGGCGCAGGCCATGGTCACCGACTTCGGGACCATGAAGGAGATCATCAAGCGACAGGCCGACGCCTACTACGCGGCGGCGCACGCCTGCAGCGGCGAGGAGGCGGCGGCGCTGCACGACGCCGAGGCGCTGCTGCGCTGGCTGTGCGAGGAGAATACCGTCGTGCTCGGCGTCGAGGAGTACGACGTCCACGGCGAGCCGATCGGCGTGCATGGCACCAGCCGCGTCGCTCGCCCGACGCGTGATCGTGGCGTCATCACGGCCGCCGCCCGCGGCGAGGGCCGCCTGGTTCGCTTCATGCGGAGCGCCGAGGAGTCGCCGGTGCACCGCGCCGGCAAGCCCGGCCACTTCTTCGTCACCCGCTTTGGTGACGACGCGCGGCCGTGCGGCACGCTGCTCATCGACGCGCTGTTCACCTACAAGGCGCTGCACACTCCGCCCGAGCAGATCCCCATCGCGCACACCGTGCTCAAGTCGTTGCTCGCGGAGCGCCAGGCCGGCGCCGACTCCGATCGCGGCAAGAACATCACCAACGCGTTCAACTCGCTGCCGCTCGAGTACCTGCTGTCCGAGGATCGCGACGCCATCTGGGAGCTGACCGACCGCATCCTGCGTGCCGAGGCCGAGGGCGGCAGCGACGTACACATCCGCGTCGGCGAGAACGGTCGCTTCGCGTTCGTGTTCGTCGCACTGCCGCGGTGGCAGTTCAGCGAAGAGCTGCGCATGCAGGTGCAGAACGTCGTGCTCGAGGCGCTGTCGGGCACCTACGCCGACTACGGCGTGTACATCGATCGTTACGACAACGCGGTCATCCACTTCTACGTCACCGGCGTCGGGCCGCTGCAGAGCATCGACACCGAGGACCTGCGCAGCCGCGTGCTGGTGTTCGCCCGCTCGTGGACCGATCGCCTGCGCGAGGCGCTGGGCGGCATCGCCGATGGCACGCGGCTCGAGGAGCTCTTCGACCTCTACGAGGACGCGTTCACCGACGAGCACAAGCGGCGCTGCGGCGTCGGCCGCATCCGCGACGACATCCGCTGCCTCGAGGCGCTGCGGGCGGGCGCATCGATCGACTGCGATCTCTACGTCTCGGAGTTCTCCGAGCACCCCGGCAGCCTCAACCTGCGCATCTTCTCGCGCCAGGCGCTGAACTTGAGCCGCGAGCTGCCCGTGCTCAGTCACTTCGGCTTCGAGGTCATCGACGAGTACAGCCGCGACGTCACGCTGCCGGGGCTGCCGGCGGTCGACATGGACAACTTCCGCATCGACGTCCGTGATGACCGCATCGGCCAGGTGATGGCGCGTCGTCGCAACATCACCGAGGCGCTGCGCGAGGTGTTCGCCGGTCGCTGCGGCGACGACGATCTCAACCGCCTGGTGGTGGTCAGCGACCTGACCTCCCACGACGTCGAGATCCTGCGCGCGTTCGTGGCCTACCTGCACCAGCTGTCGCTGCCGTTCAGCGACGACCTCGTGCGGCAGACCCTCGTCGATCACCCGAACGTCGCCGAGGAGTTCATCGACTGGTTGAGCGCGCGCTTCGACCCCGAGGTCGCCAGCGAGGCCGCCGCCGCCGAGAGCGACGCGGCGCTCGAGACCGCCCTGCGCGAGGTCACCGACTACACCGCCGACCGCGTGCTGCAGGCGATCGCCGAGGCCATTCGCGCCACCCGGCGCACCAATGCCTGGGTTGCCGACGTCGCCGGCGGTCAGCCGCTGGCGTTCAAGATCGCGTCGGGCGAGCTGTCGTTCGGCCCCGAGCCCAAGCCGATGCGCGAGATCTGGGTCTACCACCGCGACTTCGAGGGCGTGCACCTGCGCGGCGGTCGGGTCGCCCGCGGCGGCCTGCGCTTCTCCGATCGTCCCGACGACTTCCGCACCGAGATCCACGGGCTGATGTCGACGCAGATGGTGAAGAACGTCGTGATCGTCCCGATGGGTGCCAAGGGCGGCTTCGTGCTGCGTCACCCGCCGTCGGACCGCGACGAGCTGCGCGCCGCCGGCGACTTCTACTACGAGAAGTTCGTGCGCGCGCTGCTGTCGGTCACCGACAACCTCGTCGACGGCCAGGCCGTGACGCCGCGCGGCATCCTCCTCTACAAGGAGGGCACCGATCCGTACCTCGTGGTCGCGGCCGACAAGGGCACCGCGCACATGAGCGACACCGCCAACCGCGTCAGCGCCGAGCACGGCTTCTGGCTCGACGACGCGTTCGCCTCGGGCGGCTCGGCCGGCTACGACCACAAGGTCACCGGCATCACCGCCCGCGGCGCGTGGGAGGCCACCAAGCGCAGCTTCCGGGAGATGGGCGTCGACCCCGAGCGCGACGTCATCACCTGCTGTGGCGTCGGTGACATGAGCGGCGACGTGTTCGGCAACGGCCTGCTGCGCAGCAAGACCATCAAGCTGCTGGCCGCGTTCAACCACGCGCACATCTTCATCGACCCCGATCCGGATCCGGCGCGCAGCTTCGTGGAGCGCCAGCGGCTGTTCGAGAAGCCGCGCTCGCAGTGGTCGGACTACGACGTCTCGCTGCTGTCGAAGGGCGGCGGCGTGTACCCGCGCAAGTCCAAGGAGGTCGACCTGTCGCCCGAGGCGCGCGCGATGCTCGGCGTGGCGCCGGGCCGCAAGGTCAACGGCGAGGACGTGATGCGCGCCATCTTGCGCATGCACGTCGACCTCATGTGGATGGGCGGCATCGGCACCTACGTGAAGTCGAAGGACGAGACCCATGCCGAGGTCGGCGACAAGACCAACGACGGCGCGCGGGTCAACGCCAGCGAGCTGCGCTGCCGCGTGCTCGCCGAGGGCGCCAACCTGGCGATCACGGACCGCGGTCGCGTCGAGTTCGCGCGGCTCGGTGGCCACAACTACAACGCGTTCCTCGACAACTCGGGCGGCGTCGACACTTCGGACCACGAGGTCAACATCAAGATCCTCTTCTCGCCGCTGTTGCGCGCCGGCAAGGTCTCACGCGAGGCCCGCAACGCGATGCTGAAGCAGTGCGAGGACGAGGTCGTCGAGATGGTGCTCGACAACAACCGCTCGCAGAGCCGCATGGTCAGCTACGACGTCCGCCGCAGCCGGCAGGACGTGTTCCGCTACAGCCGCGCACTGTCGTACCTGGGCCGCGCGTTGCCGTTCAACCCCGACAAGTTCGCGATGCCCAGCGAGGAGGAGCTCGGCAACCGCAGCCGCAAGGGCCACGGCCTCTACAAGTGCGAGGCCTCGGTGCTGTGCGCCCACGCCAAGATGCTGGCCTACCGCGAGCTGCTCGAGTCGGAGCCGCTGCCCGATGTCTACGTCGACGCCGCGGTGCGCGAGTACTTCCCGCGCGCGATGCAGGAGATGGTCGGCAACGACGCGACCGCCAATCACCTGCTGCGCCGCGAGATCGCGACCACGATGATCGTCAACGGCATCGTCGACAACGCCGGTGGCACGCTGCTGGCCGAGTGCAGCCTCGCCTCGGGTCGACCGGTGCGCGAGAGCGTGGTGGCGTACCTGCAGGCCTCGGAGGCGGCCGAGATCGACGGCATCCGTGCCGAGCTCTACGCGCTCGAGGACGAGCGACGGCAGGAGGCGGTCTACGCCGCGATGGCGATGGCCGAGGCGGCGCTCGAGGACGCGACCTTCTACCTCAACGACCAGATGATGCTGCCGCCGGTCGACGCCAACGCGATCGCGCAGGTGCGGGCGTTGCTGGCCAACGTCGACCAGGCGCTGCCCTCGGGCAGCAAGGGGCGGATGGCGGGCCGCATCCGCAAGCTCGAGGACGCTGGCATCCCCCGCGCGCTGACCGAGCGACTCGTGAAGCTGCGGTACCTGACGCCGGTGCTCGACGCGGTCCGCATGGCGCAGCTGTTGGGCCGCGAGCCCCGCGATCTGCTCTACCTGCGGCTGCAGGTCACCGACGCCGTCAACCTGCTGTACCTCTACCAGGCGCTCGATCGCATGGCCTACGCGGGGCCGTGGGACGGCCCGGCCGTGCTGGCGCTGCGTCGTCAGCTCAACTTCCACCTGCACAAGCTGGTGCGGATGGTGCGGGGCAACGACGTCGCAGGGATGATCGAGGCCTACAAGCTCGGTGACTTCTGTGCCGCCGTCGCGGCGCAGGCCGACAGCGGTCCGACCATCTCCGGGCTGGTCATGCTCGACGACTGGCTGCGGCGCATGCTGCCGCCCTTGACCGCGATCGCGGCCGTCTAGCCCGGGGCCGCAGGGTCCGCGCGTGCGCCGGGGCGGACCCGGCGCTATGCTCCGGCCCCGATGGATGTGAGAGCATCGCTACGGGGCGCGGGGTCGAAATTGGCGTGGTTCGTGGCCGCGAGCCTGCTGGCGGGCGGCTGCGATCTCTCGAGCAAGGCCTGGGCGGAGCGAACGCTGACCCAGGCGCCGGATCACACCATCGCGGTGTTCGAGCCCTGGCTCGACCTCGCGCTGGCCTACAACCGTGGCATGGGCTTCAGCCTGGTCGTCGATCTCGGCGCGGCGCGGTGGATCTTCGGGCTGATGGCGCTCGTCGTGGTGGTCGTGCTCGCGGTGATGGTCGTGCGTCAGCGGCCCGACCGGCTCGACCTCGTGGCGATGGCGTCGATCGCCGGCGGCGCGCTGGGCAACGGCTTCGATCGGGTGTTCCGCGCGGCCCCGGGCGGTGGCACCGGCGTGATCGACTTCGTCAAGGTCAACTATCCCTGGGGTGGGCACTGGCCGTTGTTCAACGTCGCCGACGCGCTGTTGGTGGTCGGCGTCGCGGTGCTGATGCTGCGCCGGCTCCGACGGCCCGAGTCGCCGCCCGACGCCGCAGCGCCGGCGTGAAGCCGGGCTTTGGGCGTTGGCTTTGGGCTCAGGCCTTGGCGTGCGCGTCGAAGTGGTCGGCGATCGCACGCCAGTAGAGCGCGTGCTCGGCCGCCAGCACCCGCGCGGCCAGGCCTTCGGCGGTGTCGCCCGGCTCGATCGCGACCGGCGTGTGGGCCAGCACTGCGCCCTCGTCGTAGGCCTCGTCGACCAGGTGCACCGTCGGTCCGCTGTGGGTCACGCCGGCAGCGAGCACCGCGGCGTGCACGTGCGCGCCGAACATCCCCGGGCCACCGAAGCGGGGCAGGGGCCCGGGGTGGATGTTCACCGCGCGCCCGCGGTACGCCGCGACCACCCGCGGATCGAGCAGCTTCATGTAGCCGGCGAGCACGACCACGTCGACGCGGGCGTCGAGCAGGTGCTGCAGCAGCGCAGCCCCCTCGTCGGCGTCGGTGCGGCGGCTGACGTGGGCGCACGCGATGTCCCGCGAGCGCGCGAACGCCAGCGCGCCGGCGCTCGAGTTGTTCGACACCACGAGCGCGACCTCGGCGGCCAACTGCCCGCGGTCGATCGCGGCCTGCAGCGCCTCGAGGTTGCTGCCGCGGCCGGATGCGAGCACACCCAGGCGCAGTCGCGCCGTCGGTGCGGGGGCCGCTGGTGCCGCGTCGGACGGAGCACGTGTCGACATCGGCGGTGACTATAGGGCGGCGCGCGGGGCCCAGGTGGAAGATGCGTCGCCTCGCCCCGTATACTGACCCCCACGATGGACAGCTCCGACGAACGACCGAGGTGGCGATCCACCACCGTGCTGTGCGTGCGGGCGGGCGGCCACGTCGCCCTGGGCGCCGATGGCCAGGTGTCGATGGGCAACACCATCATGAAGTCGAAGGCCGCCAAGGTCCGCACGCTGGCGGGCGGGCGCATCATCGGTGGCTTCGCCGGCTCGGCCGCCGACGGCCTGACGCTGTTCGAGCTGCTCGAGGCCAAGCTCGAGTCGACCGGTGGCAACTTCACGCGCGCGTGTGTCGAGCTCGCGAAGGACTGGCGGCAGGATCGCCGCTACCGCCGGCTGGAGGCGCTCATGATCGTCGCCGATCGCGATCGCACGCTGCTGCTGTCGGGCACCGGCGACGTGATCGAGCCCGACGACGGCATCGTGGCGATCGGTTCCGGCGGCAACTTCGCGCTCGCGGCTGCGCGCGCGCT